>JAFDZZ010000009.1 GCA_018266715.1 Bacteroidota bacterium | reverse complement strand
TCAACCTTTTTTAGGACTAGTCACTAATAGAAGTAACGCTGCCTGGTTAAATACTCTATTTTTCCATTTGCTCAATTACCGCCTGGGTTACACCGGTAAACGAAAAACCTCCATCATGAAAGAGGTTTTGCATGGTTACCATTTTGGTAAGATCGCTAAACATCACTACAATATAGTTGGCACAATCCAATGCCGAAGCATTACCCAGGGGACTCATTTTTTCTGCATAGGATATAAATCCGTCAAAACCTTTTACGCCGCTTCCTGCGGTGGTACGGGTAGGAGATTGCGAAATGGTATTGATGCGTACCTGCTTTTTAATGCCGTAATGATAGCCAAAACTGCGGGTTACGCTTTCCAGCAATGCTTTAGCATCGGCCATTTCATTATAATCGGGGAAAACCCTCTGAGCGGCAATGTATGTTAAAGCCACAACACTGCCCCAGTCGTTAATGGCATCTTTATGCATACAGGTGGCCAATACCCGGTGAAGGCTCATGGCGCTAATATCGAGGGTTTTGGCATTAAAGCCATAGTCTATTTCGGTGTAATGTTTTCCTTTGCGAACATTGAGGCTCATGCCAATAGAATGCAGTACAAAATCAAATTTTCCGCCAAAGTGCTCCAGGGATTTATCAACCAGGTTATTTACATCATCATTGCTGCTCACATCGCAGGGTATTACCGGTGCATTAACCTTCTCTGCCAGTTTATTGATTTCACCCATTCGCATCGCAACCGGCGCATTGGTTAACACAATTTGTGCGCCTTCTTCGTGGCAGCGAAGAGCGGTAATCCAGGCAATTGATTTTTCATCAAGCGCCCCGAAAATAATTCCCTTTTTCCCTTTTAATAGTTGATTTGACATGATGGTATTTTTTTACAAAATAAAATGAACGGATATAAAAGTAAAACTTATGTGGCAAAATAGTTCAGCAAAATCTTTAGTACAAAAATATTCACCAGGAAGGATAACGTAAAAATGGCTACAAGATGAGCCAGCAAATACAATATAAAATGAGCCGGCGTTTGCCTTGGATTAATAAAATGCCTGATGACTTTATGCACCCCAAAACCCAATGCCAGCGCCACTAATAATACCAAAAATACTTTTGACCCTTCCATCCTTTGCCTTTTTGTATTTAAGCCCCGCCATTAATTGCTGATCATTTCCCGGGCATTTTCAAGCGCTTTGGTTGTGGGAGCCTCCCCTCCCATCATTTGGGCAATTGCCAAAACCCGTTCTTCCTCACCTAATTTTTTTACCTGGGTTACGATCTTATTGTTCTTTTTATGCTTATATACAAAATAATGCGCCGAAGCTTTAGCCGCTATTTGCGGCTGATGGGTAATAGCAATAACCTGTCTCAAAGCCGCCAACTCTTTTAAAATGATACCCACTTGTTTTGCTGCCTCACCGCTTATGCCGGTATCTATTTCATCAAAAATCAAAGTAGGTAATTCCAATTTTTGCACAACCAGTGATTTTACGCATAACATCAGCCGGCTTAACTCGCCACCACTGGCCACTTTTTGCAGGGGTTCAAAGCTTCCCCGATTATTGGCATCAAATAAAAAAGCCACTTTATCGGTTCCCGAAGAAGAAAGCCGGGTTTCTTCAAGGGTAATTTTAATTGTTGCATTGGGCATGCCTACCCGGGCAAGTAAGGCATTTACTTTATTTATCAAAGGTTCCACTTGCAACCTTCGCTTTTGTGAAACCTTGCCGGCCAGTACTGTGCACTCTGCAAGCAAGGTTTCTGCAACCCTTGATTTTTCTTCAATTTGTGAGGAGCGGTTAAACGCATTATTCAATTTTTGCTGAAGGTTATTTTGAATGGCCAGCAAGGATTCCGTATCGTTAACCCCATGCTTTTTTAGCAATTTATACCCTGTTGAAATCCGATCATTAACCCACTGAATTCGCTGGCTGTCGTAAATGATGGCTCCTTCCAATTGTTCCAGTTCTGCAGCAATATCCTGTAATTCTACATAACTATTATACATTCTTTGGGCAAGCTCTTTCAACCTGGGATGAAAGCTCTCCTGCGATTGGATTTTTTGCGATAGCACTTTAACTTGCTGGGCAAGGGGTTGGTCGCTGTCTTTTAGTTCAAAATAAATTGACGCCAGTTTTTGTTTAATCCTTTCTGCATTATTCAATAATTGCAGTTCCGCATCCAAATCTTCCAGCTCATTTTCCTTTAAGGCCAACTCATTTAATTCATCAAAGAGAAACTGGTTATAATCGGCTTCTTTAGCTGCATGCTCCTGCAGGGCCTGCAATTCATTGATCTCCTGCTTAAGCCCGCTATACCGGGTGAAGGTTTGTTTCAGTGCAGTAAGATGGGAAGCATTTTCGGCAAGTGCGTCTAATACGTCCCGTTGAAAATCTTCCCTGCCTAATTCAAGGGTATCAAACTGACGGTGCAGATCTACCATTAGCGAGGCCAGTATTTTTAACTGCGACAGGTTGACCGGGGTATCATTAATAAAACTTCTTGATTTGCCATTTACGGTAATTTCTCTTCTGAGCAGCAGCACCTCATCTGCATCAAGGTTGTTTTGCTCTAAAAATGATTGTACGGCTTTATGGCCCAAAGTATAAAACGCACCTTCAATAACGGATTTTTTAGTTTGATCCATCAATACGGCAGAATCTGCCCTATCGCCCAATATTAAGCCAAGGGCACCCATTACAATACTTTTGCCGGCGCCGGTTTCGCCGGTAATAACAACCAGGCCATTGCAAAACTCCAGCTCCAGGCTTTCAATTATTGCGTAATTACTTATGGTTAATTTTTGTAGCATTTGAAAAGCAAATTAGGAAATTAAAAACGGAAGAATTGAAAAATTCATACGTAGTTCATCACAGCGGGCCGAAGCTGCAATGCCCCTGGCTCAAAAATCATATTTTTTTTTAATTGTTTGGGGTATTATTTTTGTAAAAGGTATAAATTTGAATTTATTAAATATTGATCATATGCAAAATGAAATCACATCCGGCAGTTTACCTTCAAATTCAGAAAAGGGTGGCGCCCTATCCAGGTTTTTACATTGGTGCACTGCACAGGAACAAAGTAGAATTAAATGGATTGGATTTTCAATTTTGGGATATATAGGCGCTGTAATTCCTTTAACGGCCATGATGATCATCCTCTCCGGCAATCATTTTGCTTTATGGTTGATTGTAATAATAACCGGTACGGCAGTACTTTCGGTAAATCTTTCTGCCATGCCCACCAAAGTGACGATTCCCACTTTAACCATCTCACTTGTTATCAATATTGTAATTATTTTATACTGCCTGTTTCGTTTAATTGCCGGAGCCTGATTATTTGAAAGGGTAATTGTTGAATGAACCGGGTTGATATTTTTTGGAATGAGTGGAACTACTGAATTTGAGGCCTTATTTAACCATGCTGCTATAGGTATTATTGTAAGCGACAGCAAAGGGAAGATCAGCAACTTTAACCCCTCTGCCGAAGCCCAATTCGGTTACCGGAAAACGGAGGTGATTGGCCAATCTATTGAATTGCTGCTGCCGGATCAGTTTAAGAAATTTCACGAAAGCTTAAGGGGTAATTTTTATAAAGACCCGTCTCCAAGGCGTATGGGTGAAGGGCGGGATTTATTGGGCAAAAAAAAAGACGGCACCGAATTTCCAATTGAAATAAGCCTGGGTTTTTACACGATTGAAGGGCAGATTTATGTAATTGCTTTTTCCATTGACATCAGCGCAAGGAAAAAAAGCGAAGCCCTGGTGCTTAACCAGCGTGATGAATTGAAACGGGTGACCACCGAAATCAAACAACTGAATGAAGAACTGGAACAAAAAGTAGAAGCACGCACTACCATGCTGATTGAAACCCTCAACCAATTGGAACGTTCCAGGGAAGAGCTGAGCCAGTCATTGGAAAACGAAAAAAACCTGAATGAATTAAAATCCCGGTTTGTCACCACGGCTTCCCATGAATTTCGCACCCCATTGAGCACCATTTTGTCATCGGCCTATTTACTGGAAAAATATAACGATACCAATGAAGTGGAAAAGCGGAAAAAACACCTGCGCCATATAAAAGATGCGGTAGCCGATATGAAAGATATCCTGGAAGATTTTTTATCCCTGGGCAAGCTGGAAGAGGGCCTGGTAAGAACACAACCCGTTACGGAAAGCGTAGGCGATTTTATTCACTATTTACAGGGCATTATTGATGAAACCCACCCCATTTGCAAAAACGGCCAGCAAATTATTTTACAACACAACGGCAATTACCCGGTAACTATTGATAAGCATATTTTCAGGAACATCATGCTCAACCTGATTACCAATGCCATTAAATTTTCCCCGGAAAACGCCCCTATCCATATTCATTGTACTTTTGAAAAGGAAAAATTTACGGTAGTAGTGAAAGATGAAGGGATTGGTATATCGGAAGAAGACCAGCGCCATTTATTTGAACGCTTTTTCAGGGCAAAAAATGCAGCCAACATACAGGGTACCGGCCTTGGCCTGCACATCATAAGCAAATACCTGGAGTTGCTTCATGGAACCATACAATTGCAAAGTGAATTAAACAAAGGAACCGTAATTACCATAACCATTCCATATATAGGGGAAACATGAAAACCATTTTAGTTATAGAAGACAATAACGAAGTACGGGAAAATATTGCAGAAATTCTCGAACTTTCCAATTACCGGGTACTAACGGCTCCTGAAGGTAAAACCGGTGTGGAAACCGCCCTTAGAGAAAAACCCGACCTGATAGTATGCGACATTATGATGCCCGTGCTGGATGGTTACGGCGTTTTGCATTTACTCAACAGGCACAACGAAACCTACGGCACGCCCTTTATTTTTCTTACGGCCAAATCTGATAAATCCGACTTTAGAAAAGGAATGGAAATGGGCGCCGATGATTATATTACCAAACCTTTTGACGGCATTGAATTACTCAAAGCCATTGAAATAAGGCTCCAAAAAAACGATGCCTTAAAAAGCCAGGTTCAATTACCGGTGAACCAGTTTATCCAAACGGCCTCTTCGTTTAGCGATCAGCAACTGATTTCCGAAAAAAATGAAATACAAAGCCTTGCCAAAAAACAAAAAATTTATGGTGAAGGCAGGCGACCGCATTCTGTTTATTATGTAGTAAATGGAAAAGTGAAAACCTATAAAATAAATGACGATGGCAAAGAATTAATTACCGATATTTTCAGCAAAGGTGATTTTTTTGGATTTACGGCCATCATTGAAGACCGTAATTATGGCGATAATGCCGATACCCTAGAAGAAACCGATTTAATGCTGATCCCCAGGGACGAATTTCTTTCCCTCTTTACCAATGATACCCAGGTTTCCAAACACTTTATTAAACTCATCACCAAAAATGTTTTTGAAAAAGAGGAAACGCTCATTAACCTGGCTTACAATTCGCTGCGTAAAAAAGTGGCATTTGGCCTTATAAAAGTTTTGGAAAAATACCGTAATGAAAAAGCAGATAACACCATTTCGGAATTATCGAGGGAAAACCTTGCCCAATTAATTGGTGTAGCTACAGAATCCTTAATCCGTACGCTTGCCGATTTTAAATCGGAAAACCTCATCAGCCTTGAGCCGTCGAAGATTATTATTTTAAATGAGAAAAAGTTAAGGGAATTGCCTTTCTAACTATTCCGTTTCCTGCCCCGACTGATTTTCATCGCTCAAAAAATTTTTTACAGGCGCCGCTTTGGGGGTACTCATTTGTTCGCCTTCCTGGTTTTGCTTTTTTAACGTCCACTTATCGGTAAGGGTCGTTTCAATCCACACGTTACCACTCTTGCGGTAAACCTGCAAATTAACAGCAAACTGTTTTTTGAATTGCTGCTCCACTTCTGCAACCGTTAAATTTTCTTCAACAGAAACCGTACCGGCATCAATTGCAGTGCTTAATGATTTAAAAAGTTCATCCGGTGTGGCATACATTCCTTTTACCGATCGTTTTTCGCTAAGGGCTTTCTTTAAAAATTCTATTTTTAAAAAAGGATACAGTTCGGAAAATTGCTGCTGAATATCTTTTACCAGGCTTTCCTTATGAATAGTTAAATACATGCTCGTCTAATGCTTAAATTATCCTTCAAATCTAATTAGAGCGCCCTGCCCTATTTATAATCACAGTCATAAAAAATGATGAGTTTTATCACTTTAGCCCGCAAACCCATTGCTTACCTTTGTATAAAATCAGGATCATGCTGGGAGAACTTACTGAAAGTCAAATAAATAACTTATTAATGAGCCAGGCTACAGGAAGGCTGGGTTGCAGCATTGATGACCAACCTTATATTATTCCGGTAACTTATGCTTATGATGGAAAGTATATATATGGCCAACTCACGGAGGGAAAAAAATTGGATATTCTGAGAAAAAATAATAAAGTGTGTTTTGAAATTGACGTTGCCCTGAATATGCAAAACTGGCAAGGGGTAATTGTATATGGTATTTTTGAAGAATTAAAAGGGGCAAACCTCAAAGAAGCTAAAGATAAATTTTATACCCGTAATTATCCATTAGCTTCTCACAGTAAAGTGCATCCGCATGAGCATGGTATAAATGTGCAACTGGATGACAGTAACCGGCTAAAGCCTGTTATGTACAGGATAAAAATCAAAAAGAAAACCGGCCGTTTTGAGCAGTTATAAAAAAATACACCCCTCAAAACCATTGGAATATTTCATTCTTTCTCCTTCATAATAACCGGAGACACCCAACTACTCATGCAAAACCAGTAGAGGGATTGCAGTATTTAAAGCAATGTATAGTTCTGAAACAGGTTGACTAAAAAACAACCATTTTATGAACTTAAAAGTACAGTTACGGGAATCTGCAAAAAAAATTGCGGCATTGGAAAAACAACTGCAATGGGTAAAGCTCCGTGCCGATGCATTGGATAACTTTCGTGTTTCCAGACGAATCTCACAGCGTGGGCAGAGTGCAGTGTAAACTCCTCGTTGAAAAATAGAATATTTTCATCTAAACAGTTGGTATATGGCTAACACAGCAAGGCTCTGATATAACCCGGCTTAGAAATAAGAGTAGTTCCGGGAATAAGAGATAAAATTTCAGTGGTCACCCTATTTTAGGATACACTTATTTATAAGTAAATTTGAGTATGCAAAGAGCAATTATTATTCTTGCATACTTTTTTGTTTGTACAAATACAAGTGCACAACAATATCCTTTTGTTCATTACACACCAAAGGATGGTCTTATCAGTAACCAGGTAAAGAATATTTACCAGGACAGTAAAGGCCGGATGTACTTTCTCACTTTTGGCGGATTGAGTGTTTATGATGGAACACGGTTTTATAATTACACTTCACATAACGGTTTGGAAAATGACATCGTGAACTGTGTGATGGAAATGGGAAATGATTCGGTTTGGATCGTAACCAATACCGGCAGGATACAATGTCTTGCGAATGGAAAGCTGAAGCCAGTAAGTGTAACAGAAACTCCCCAGCTCATTGACAATATAATTCGTGATGAAAGCAATGCGCTTTATGCTGCTTCCGAAAATGGTCTTTACCTTTTTCAAAAAAACAGGTTTGAGAGATTGCCTTTCGTTGACAGGAATGGAAAAGATATAAATTCCTATATCGCTAATATTTACCCGGCAGGAAAATACCTGTTGATCGTTCGGGATAATTCATTGGTAAAGACGCCGGAAGAAAAGTTTAAATTGTACCTGTATGATAAAGAAGCAAGAAAAATTAATGCACAGGCAGAAAACAAAGAAATCCATTTTGTTACCCGGGCTCCTGATGGACGCATTTGGGTAAGTACAACTAAAAATATTTTTTCAATTGATACTGCTGAACTAGGGAATGGAAAAATAGTTTTTGAAAAACTCCCTCCTCTTTTCAACAAAATAGAAAACAGTGCTAATGTATTCATCAGCTTTGACCAACTTGGAAATTGCTGGTTCACCGATAAAGTGTTTACATTAAAAAAGCTAAATAGTGATGGTCGTCTTACTGTCTTCTCAAAAGCATCGGGTCTGGCGTCACTGGATATTAGCCGGGTTTTTTGTGATAAGGAAGGCACAACATGGATAGCTTCTTATAATGCAGGAATTGATAAACTGGTGAACAGTAACTTTTCTATTTACGAAAATGTTTCCGGGGTTTCAGCTATTAATGCCATTGCCTATGTAGCAGATAAAGATCAAATACTGTTATATAGTCCTAGAAGTAAAAAGGCAATAACCATTGGAGCGAATGACCGCATCCGGGTGTTTGAAGTAAATGAGGCTAATAAATTTTATTCACTTATTGCCTCCCCTAAAGGCTTTTTTGGATTTTCAGGGGATGCTATTTATAACCTAAATGTAGCGGGTAGCCGGGTATATCCAAAACTGATCCGGTATAATACAGTGGATATTTCTCTTGGCAATCCGTTTGTGGACAACAATGGCAATCTTATCTTTTGCAGCACTGAGCATCTCAACGTTGTGTTTGATAAGAAAACTATCTATAAGAAGAAAATAAGCTATTATGGAGATCATGCTGCTATGGACTCATTTGGCAATATTTGGCAGGCTACCCGTTTAGGCGAATTGAGTATGTATCGTCCTGATCCTGCTAACCTGTCTGAATATCTCAAAAAGCATATTATTATTTCAAATAAATTACCCGGTATCTCTCCCCGCTCAATAACGATTGATAAGAATAATAATATCTGGATCGGTTCAAGAAATAACGGAGTTCATATATTTAAGATCGAACAGCAGAAACTTATCCGCCAATTTTACCTGGACCAGGAAATGGGCTTGTCTGACAACTTTATAACCAAGCTTGTTTGTGACAGGAATAATGATATCTGGGCCTGTAGTCCTTCCGGCCTCGATAAAATTTCAATAATAAACGGAATCCCTGTAATTGAAAACATCACGAAACAAAATAATATTTATCAAAGTGTCAGTAATGTAGTTTTTGATAAAACTAATAATGCCTGGGCGTCACTTCACAGCAGCATTATAAAAATAACTCCTGATAACAGGCAGACTTCAGGTTATTCTCCTTCACTGCTGGTTAGTATGATCATATCCGGAAAAGATACAATTAAAAATGAAAACGGCACCATATTGTCCCATAAGCAAAACAACCTGAGTTTTTACTTCGCTGCCACATCTTTTCTCGACGAAAAACAGGTGCAATACAGTTACCGCTTGCAGGGAAGTAGTAATTCCCGTTGGTCAGAGCCCTCCAATAATTCAATAGTATCATACACTGATCTGCATCCGGGTGAATACGTTTTTGAGATTAAAGCCACATTTCCAGCCGGCCGGTATTCCGAAAAAATGATCAGTTATAACTTTTCAATCAATCCCCCCTGGTGGCAAACCTGGTGGTTCAGATGTTTCGCCGGAATATTGGTTATTGGATTATTGCTCGTAAGTGTTCGCTTTTATTATCGCAGAAAGCTGGAAAAACAAAAGGCTGTCCTGGAAAAACAGCAGGCGATCGAAAAAGAAAGAACAAGAATTGCCACAGACATGCATGATGACCTCGGTGCAGGATTATCCCGGATAAAATTTTTAAGTGAGAATATGAAAGCCAATAAAGGGAACGATGAGGCTATCATGGAGGATGTAAAAAAGATATCAGCCTATTCCAATGAAATGGCGGAGAAAATGGGCGAAATAGTATGGGCTTTGAACCAAAAAAATGATACCGTTGCAGACCTTGTTGCTTTTACACGTAGCTATACGCTGGAATATTTATCAGGTCTAAACATTCAATGTGATATGGATACCCCCCTTGTTCTGCCTGCATTGTTTATTCCGGGTGAAATGCGCCAGCATATTTTTTTATCTGTAAAAGAATGTCTTCACAATATTGTAAAACATGCGGGGGCTACAAGGGTTTATTTTTCCATTAAGTTGGATGACGCCATTGAGATCATCATCCATGATAACGGAAAAGGCATTAACTGGAATGAACTCCGGACGTTCAGCAACGGAATTCAGAATATCCGTAAGCGTATGAGTGAGATTAATGGTAAAGTGGTTTTTGAGAACAAATCAGGTACCCGGGTTGTATTATCTGTTCCGTTTAACGTATGACTTTTGTCCTATTGGGAACAACTATTTCTCATTATAATTTTATTGCAAATGCCGATAACTGTCTCAATAGTTGAAGATCTCCGGGAAGTACGGGAAGGATTAGCCAAATTGATCCTTTCCGATAATGAACTGGAATTGCTCGACAATTTTGAAAATGCTGAAACGGCTATAGGTGCGCTTCCTTTTTCAAATGCAGATGTCGTCATCATGGACATTAATCTACCTGGACAAAGCGGTATTGGCTGTATCCGCCAGGTAAAGGCAAAATGTCCCGGCACCCAATTTATGATGTTTACGGTGTACGAAAATGATGACAAAGTCTTGTCTGCATTGCAAGCCGGCGCTACAGGGTATTTATTGAAAACTACTGAACCGGCCCGTATACTAGAAAGCATTAAAGAACTGCACAAAGGCGGCTCACCTATGAGCAGTAATATTGCCCGTAAGCTGCTCAACATTTTCGTTACCGAAAAAAAGAAAACCAAAAAAGATATTCTCACGCAAAGAGAAAATGAAGTATTGAGTTTACTGGCTGCAGGATTGCTATACAAAGAAATTGCTGATCGTCTCCACATCTGTCACGGCACGGTTCGCCAGCATATCTATAATATGTATGAAAAGCTGCATGTACAAAACCGTACCGAAGCAGTAAATAAATACTTCGAAAGAGACTGAGGGTACAAAATTGGAATTGGATTCCAATCTGCTAATCCTGTTATAGAATACTCTATGACGTTCGTCATATTTTTTTGGATTCGGAGAGTATCTAAATTTAATAAGGTCAGAAATCCCATTTTTTCAAAAACAAAAATCTCAGCTATGCGTATCATTTTGCCATTTGTCATACTTCTCAGTTTGATTGCTTTTCAAGGCTCATCGCAGCAGGTTAAACAACTGCCATTGAAGTCCCCCGCTTTGAAAATGGACCTTCCCCTCGGATCAAGACCTGAGGTTGACAGAAATATTATTCAACGCAATACTTCATTACTAGACAGTTTCATAGTTCAGAAAGATTGGATACTGGTAAAAACAAATGCCGAGGTTTTTTATACGAATATGGACTCATTAAAAGCAAGACTGAATAAAAATAAATGGACGATGAACAGGCTCGGCGGAGCAAACTCTTATACAATTGGAGGAACTAAATATCATTCTATCAAAAAAGATAGTTTCAATTATATCGCTGTCATTACTCCTATTGATCAGGAAATAATGGTTTCTATGAAACCGCTTATTGTTTCTAACTCATCGCAGCCTTATTCCCAGGTAAATAAAATTGTGGCCAGCGACAGGACATATAGTACTGAATTTGGCCGGGCCGTTTCTATTACAAATAACTTTGCAGTAGTGGGTGTAAGGTCAGAAGACAATGATCCTGATGGGAAAAATCCAAAACCAGATGCCGGTGCGGCATACATTTATGAACGAGGTTCAGATAATAAATGGAAACAAGTACAAAAAATAGTGGCATCAGACAGACAGGCGGGAGCCAATTTCGGATGGTCTGTTGGTATTAGTGGCAATACAATTGTAGCCGGTGCTATCTATGAACGTTTTGATGCGACAGGCCGCAATGAAGCAATCGGAGAAGGAGCTGCTTATGTTTTTGAACGTGGCGCTGACGGCGTATGGAAGCAAACACAAAAATTACTTTCAACAGACAGGGCAGGCAATAATTATTTTGGAACTGCAGTTGGTATTGATGGCAACGTTATTGTCGTAGGCGCCCCGGGTCATTCAAGAGATTCAGCAGAAATATATGATAACATAGGAACTGCAGGCGCCGTATTTGTTTTTGAACGAAAAGGAAACAACTGGAGAAGAACTTATAAGCTGTTAGCAAGTGACAGGAAAAATGGAAGCAACATGGGCAATTCAGTTGCCATTAATGGTAGCCTGGTTATTGCTGGTGCACCTGGACAGAATTTTGATGCGAATGGAGAGAACAGGATGGAGGCTTCCGGTGCTGCATATATCTGGGAGCGGGCGGATGACGGTAAATGGTCAAAAGCAAAAAAGCTGGTAACCAAAGATCGGACCCCTTATGATGAATTTGGTTTTTCCGTTGCCATTGATGGGGATTATGCTATTGTGGGTGCCAAAGGGGTTACGCTAAAGCGAACAGATGAAAACAATGACCCGAATAGTGGTGAAGCCTATATTTTTTCCCGTAATGAAAATGGAGAATGGAAAGAAGTAACTTCTATAATCCCCAATGACCGGAAAGACCGTGATCTCTATGGCAATAGTGTTGGCATCAGCGGCAACTATGCTATTGTAGGTTCGCCAATGGGCAATACAAAAAATGGCGATGTTGGAGTCATTTACATTTACTGGAAAAATCAGCAGGATAAGTGGGTGCAAACACAAAAACTTTCAGCAGCCGATGAAAGAGTTTACTCAAATTTCGGTGGTGCTGTGGCTATACATAGAGGTTTTGTCATCACAGGAGCACACATAGTATCAACAGATGTGGGAGGGAAAAATGAGTTTTCAAATGCCGGAGCTGCTTACATATTTATGCGTGGGGCAAAGGAAACCCAACCATCTACCAAACCTGCGGTAAAAACACCGCCTCCTGTTAAAACCAAAACAAGTCAATAGCATTTATCATCACTTTTGGGAGAGTACACTATTCTATTAATATCAGATTTAGCCGGAATTGTTTATGAAAACTGTTGATCCACATTCTGTATTTCTACTTAAAGCTACAATTATGAAAAAGATATTTTTAGCGCTTAATCTCATTATTGCATCAATTGGTGCAACCGCACAAATCTTTGATGCGCCGGTAAAAGCTGTGGCATCAGACAGGCAAAGTGGTAATCAATTTGGAAGTGCAGTAGCTGTCAGTGGTAACTATGCAGTGGTTGGAGCGGCTGATATTTCCGGTGGTCAGGTTTCCAATAGTGCTCAAAGTGCTTATGTGTATGAACGTAAATCAACAGGCAACTGGGTGCAGGTACAAAAGCTGGTTGCTCCAGATAAGGAAGCTGGCGACAATTTTGGTCAATCAGTTTCTATCAGCGGCAACTATATTATTGTTGGTTCACCCTATCATAGTAAAGACGCAAATGGAGGAAATGTTATAAGCGGTGCAGGTGCTGCTTATATTTTTGAACGTAATGCAAGCGGTACATGGACACAAGTGAAAAAGTTAGTAGCAACCGACAGGTCTGCAAATGATTTCTTTGGTCATTCCGTTTCAATCAGCGGCAACTATGCTGTTGTTGGTTCTCCATACGATGATGAAGACGCCATAGGATCAAACACTATTAATGATGCAGGATCAGCTTATTTTTTTGTGCGCAATGCAAATGGAAGCTGGGTGCTTACAAATAAAGCAGTGGCTCATGACAGGAACGGCCCTGCGATCTTTGGGTTCTCAGTTTCTATAAATGGGGATCAAGCAGTCGTTGGCGCTCCTTTTGAAAGTAAAGACACATCAGGCAACACAGTGGAGGGCGCAGGCGCTGCTTATGTATTCAAACGCTCGGCAAATAATACATGGGGTTCTCCCCATAAAATTTTCTATTGGCATAGAGCCATGGGCGATCAGTTTGGATATGCCGTTTCTATCACCGGCGATGCACTTATAGTCGGATCACCATTTGGAAAGGATAATGCCCAGCAAAATAATCCGCTTCTTAATGCCGGCTGTGCACATATTTTTGAAAAGAAAGAAGATGAACGTTGGTGGTGGATATATCTACTGTCCGCACCGGATAGAGCTATTGCCGATAATTTCGGCCTCACAGTTTCTATTTCCCCTAAATATGCAGTAATAGGCGCCTCACCAGAAGATGATGATATCAATGGAAACAATCCTTTTCTCTTTTCAGGTTCTGCTTATGTATTTATGAATGATCCCTATTCGCAGGGCTATATGACCAGCGTAAAAAAGATTGTTGCAAATGACAGGACTGCCAACGATTGGTTTGGATATGCTGTAGCCTCAAGTGACCAGTATATAATTGTTGGAGCACCTTTCCAGGATAAAGACAGTAAAGGCATTCCGGTAGATGATGCCGGAGCTATCTATGCATTTGAACCGAGTCATTGCATGGCTCAACCATCTTCCATTTCGCCCCGGGCTTGCAATACTTATACAAGTCCGAGCAATAAATATACATGGACAAAGTCTGGTCAATATAAAGACACTATTCAAAATAGTTCAGGTTGTGACAGTATCATTGATATTAACCTTACTATTATGACTAACCCAGATACTTCAGTAACCGTAAGTGGGAATACTCTCACCGCAAATGCAAAACAGGCAACTTTTCAATGGATCAATTGTACGATTAGCGAAAGAATCGGAGGAGCGACTGCTTCGAGCTTTACAGCAAAGGAGAATGGCAATTATGCTGTCAGGATAGATCAAAACGGCTGCATAGCAATAACAAGATGCTATACCATAAAACTTCCGCCGATAGACATCCAACCACTTGACCAGCCCATCAACCCAATACCACAAAGTAATTCCGTATTAAAAGAATTTGTTGAAATAAACAAACTGGTTGCCAAAGACAGGGCTGGATATGAAAATTTCGGATACTCGGTTTCCATCAGCGGAGAATATGCCGTGATAGGGGCTAATGTTGATGATAAAGATGCCAATGGACTTAATCCCATCAACGATGCCGGTTCTGCTTACATTTTTAAAAAAGAAAAGGATGGCAAATGGAAACAGGTACAAAAAATTGTTGCATCAGATAGAGAAGCTGGGGACAATTTCGGCTGGTCTGTAACGATCAGTCGCAGTCATATTGTAGTTGGCGCACCTTATCACGACAGGAATCTGGCCGGTGCAAATAGCGGCCCTTCATCTGGTGCGGCCTATATTTTTGAACGCAATGAGTCGGGCAATTGGATACAGACCCAAAAAATCATAGCAACACCATTAGAAGGCCAGATCCTTTTTGGCCACTCGGTGGCTGTGGATGGCAACAGCATCGCTGTAGGTTCTCCATCGTATGCAAAGGATGAAACAGGAAGCGGGGCATCCAACATAAATGGCGCCGGCGCCGTTTTTGTTTTCGACAAAATAGGCGGTAATTGGGTTCAAACGAAAATGCTGTTGAGCAGAGAACGTGGCATCAATAACATCGGTGATGGCCTGGGAAACTCAGTATCTATCTGTGGTAACCTGGTTGTTGCCGGCGCATCGGGTGTTGATTTTGATGCAAATGGTGGCAACAGGATGGAAGCTTCCGGCGCCGCATTTATTTTTGAACGTTCGGGTAGCAACTGGACACAGGTTCAAAAGATCGTTGCCGGCGATCGTGCTGCCTATGATGATTTTGGCGGATCAGTTGCGATCAGCGGTGATAATGTCATTATTGGTGCATGGCAAAAAAAAGAAACCACTGATCCCAATTCAAGACCCCATACAGGCAATGCATATATTTTTTCACGCAGAGCGGCGCCAAACCGTGTCCGGCCTGATGGAGGAGTTATACTCACTCCCGAAGTGGATGGCAAATGGCGACAGGTTTTAAAAATTAATCCAGATGACCGCAGACCCGATGATTATCTCGGTTGGTCGGTAAGCATAAGTGGGGACTATGCCATAGTAAGTGCAAGGAAACAAGATACCGATAGCTTAGATAATCTTATACATGATGGAGGTGCCATTTATGTTTTTTACCAGGATAAGAGAGGAAATTGGTCACAAACGGGAAAGCTTGCTGCGTTTGACAGATCGCAATTGGACAACCTAGGATATTCGGTTGCTATCAGCGGATGCGACATCATCGGTGGCACCATCGTTGACCAGGAAGATGATAAAGATGCGAATGCTTTAACTTCCGCCGGTTCAGCTTATATATTTTCAGCTGCAGATTGCCAAAACAACTTCAGATGCAGCAGTGAAAAATTACTTCCAAAGGATAAAGAACCAAAACCCAAAGAAGATCCACCAATAACAGGTTTGCCTCAAACACCCGGCAAGCCGATGGATATTAGCGGACCGCAGCCGAAAACCGATTCGGTGAAATCGGTTAGCACTGATGATCTCAGAAACATTAAAATGTGTTTTGATGTTGGTCCCGATAATACAAAGAATATACCACCACGACCAACAAAACCACTTTATAAGTCTTTGCCAAAAATTAAACCTAACGGAGACCTGGATTATACAGATGTTACTAAACAGGGACTGGCTGCTTACACTGATCTTATGTGGTCGCCGGGTGATGTGATTACAGTAGGTATGGACACAAGCAAAATTAAGACCACAAGATTCGTTGCCGACAAAGTGAAACAATATGCCCGTGTA
>JAFDZZ010000099.1 GCA_018266715.1 Bacteroidota bacterium | reverse complement strand
GCTTAACCGTATGAACGTAAGAGAGAAAATATACGATGCCATCTACAAAGCCATGCTTTAAATTAAATATTGAAAAAGTTGCCGAATCGTTTACATTTGGCCTATGAGTTTTTTACAGGTTGTTATTTACATGGGTACATTTGTATTTGCCTTAACCGGCGCTTTTAAGGCCCGCAGTTACCGAATGGATATTTTTGGTGGTTTAGTTGTAGCTTTTGCCACTGCCTATGGTGGAGGCACAATAAGGGACCTGCTTATTGGCATACAACCGGTAAATTGGATAAACGATAACCTGGCGCTTATCTTAGTGTTTTCCGGTACAGCCATCACATTTTTACTCAAAGACAATGTTAACCGCTTTAGGCGAACCATTTTTTTTACCGATGCAGTAGGCCTGGGATTGTTTACCACTACCGGTATTGAAGTGGCTTTGCGCAACGGGCTTAACGATATTTATGCATTGATTATGGGCGTTATGACGGCAACTTTTGGAGGTTTACTGGCTGATATTTTTTGCAATGCCGTACCCAATCTTTTTAAAAGAGGGGAGCTTTATGCCACCGCCTGTGCAATAGGCGGTGGAATATATTTACTCCTTAAAGAAACCCAAATCTCCACCAATGTTAATATTGCGGTGTGTGTGTTTCTCATCATAGGGATACGAATTTATTCTAAACGAAAAAGGCTGATGCTACCTGAAATATAAGTGATATTCATACCTCCGGGATTTTAAAAAAGAAACTGATAAATATTATGGCACTACTTCTTCCCGTAAATAAAATAAGCCCAAAATATGGGGTTGATTGCTTTTTTGCCCCCAATGCCACAATCATTGGCGATGTGGTGATGGGCAACCAATGTAGTGTGTGGTTTAATACCGTAATACGGGGCGATGTAAACAGCATCCTCATGGGTAATAAAGTGAATGTACAGGATGGGGCTGTAATTCATTGCACTTTTGGAAAAACCAAGACCATTATTGGAAATAATGTAAGCATTGGGCACAATGCAATTGTGCATGGATGCGTTATTGATGATAACGTACTGGTTGGTATGGGCGCCATAATAATGGATAATGCCCATATAGGCAGCAATTGTATTATAGCGGCCGGCGCTGTAGTACTGGAAAATACCCGGGTAGAAACCGGCAGTATTTACGCCGGCGTACCGGCAAAAAAGGTAAAAGACATTAGCGCTGAATTAATTAGCGGTGAAATAAACCGGATAGCCGATAATTACGTTACCTATAGTGGCTGGTTTAAATAAACACGGTTTTTATTTAACGCTTAATTTAATTGAAATAATAATATCTTTAGTTCAGCATAAAAAAATGATTACAAAATACAGAATAGTAAAAGGGGTGATGATGGTAATGGTACTCAATATCATCATTATTGTACTCAACAGTTGTTCCCTGTTGCGCAAAGATAAATATGGCTGCCCCAACGATGCCCGGGGTATGACAGAAGAGCAGATTAATGCCAAAGCCAATAAGAAAAAATATAAAGGCGGAACAAAGTTGTAAACTATTTTTTACGGATAGATTTATTACCCTCTATAAAACCATTTTATGTGCTACAAATTAAAAACACCCCATGGCGGCACCGAGGCCGTTATTGACGACAATTGCGGAGTAAGTAAATTTTATGCAATTGCTCAAACCCTTGCCACCGATTTGCAGGTAAGGTTCCTCAACCAGGTAGATGATTCCGAAAACATGGACTGGGATTTTAAATACAAAGATGAACTGCTTACCCTTCACTTTAGTATGTTTAACGGGGTGAGCATTATTCCCAGTGGTTACCAAACCAACCATGTAATGGAAGTGGCCGACTTTCTTCAAAAAAGAGTGTACTAAGATGGCGTTATCCTAAGCGCAATTCCAATTAGGGTACAATAGAACTATGACCAGTTGTTTTCGGGTAAAGTATCCCTAATGGTTAAATAACTCATATACCGCTCCATACTTATGGAATGATTTTCCACCGCTGCTTTTACGGCACAGCCGGGTTCATCCAAATGCTGGCAATTATTAAACCTGCAATCGTTTAAAGTTTTTAGCATTTCCGGAAAATAATGAGATAATTCTTCACGGCTGATATCCACCAAACCCAATTCCCTGATGCCGGGGGTATCAATAATTTTTCCTCCCCCGGGCAAATCAAACATTTCAGCAAACGTAGTGGTGTGCATCCCTTTGCCACTCCAGTTACTCACTTCTTTGGTTTTTTGGTTTTGTGTGGGTAAAATTTCGTTTAAAAAAGAAGACTTTCCAACGCCGGAATGGCCGGAGAAGAGCGTTGTTTTTCCTTTTAATATTTCCTGAATCTCGGTAATCCCTATTTTTTCTTTAACACTTATGGCCATTACGCTGTACCCTGCGGCTCCATAAATAGCATTGATCTTTTCAAACTGTGCTCTTTCTTTATCCTTATACAAATCGCATTTATTAAATACCAATATCACCGGTACATGATAGGCTTCTGAGGATACCAGGAAGCGATCAATAAAACCCAGTGATGTTTTTGGATCTTTTAAGGTGGCAAATAAAATTGCCTGGTCCAGGTTGGCCGCAATGATGATATGCTGATTTTTATTATGAGGCGAAACCCGGTTAATATAATTTTTCCTGGGCTTTACCGATGAAATGATTTTACATTCATCATCAGACTCTTCTTTTAATTCAACAAAATCGCCCACGGCAATTGGGTTTGAAGAGGTAATATCTTCAGTTTTTAGTTTCCCGGCAATTCGTGCAACGAACATCTTGCCTTGTTCATCTTTTACCTGGTACCAGTTACCGGTAGATTTATATACCAATGCCTGCATAACTGCAAGATATGGAAAGGATTATTTTTTTTAAAATATCCGTTGTGTATTAAGGGAACTTTCTCAATATCCAGTAGCGAAAAAGAATATCAAGCATTAAAAAGAAGATTGCTGCTGCAACAAAAGGGAGAAATTTATTTTCAAACTTCACATTTTTAATTACTTCAACCTTGGATTTTTCTAATTGATCAATGGATGTATAAATTTCAGACAGAGAATTATTATCTGTGGCCCTAAAATATTTTCCCCCGGTTTCCGTAGCAATTTGCTTCATTAACGGTTCATCAATGGCTACTTTTTGCATAATAGTGCTTATGCTTCCATCGGGATTTCTAAAGGGCATTGGGGCTTCACCAATTGTACCCACGCCAATAGTATATACTTTAATGGCAAAAGCCTTGGCAATTTCCTTTGCGGTTTGCGGATCTATTAACCCTCCGTTATTTTCTCCATCCGTAAGCAAAATAATTACTTTTGACTTTGACTTGCTGTTTCTAATCCGGTCCACGCTGGTACTAAGGCCTGAGCCTATAGCAGTTCCATCTAGCAGTAAGCCGTTTCGAATGTTTCTAATTGCGGCAATAACCACAGCATAATCGGTGGTGAGCGGGCATTGCGTAAAGCTTTCCCCGGCAAATATCACTACGCCAATCCTGTCGGTAGGCCTCCGGTTTACAAAATCAATGGCTACTGATTTGGCCGCTTCCAGCCGGTTGGGTTTAAGGTCTTGCGCCGTCATACTACCGCTTACATCAATACAAAGTATTACATCAATTCCTTCGCCTTCGGTGCGCTGTTCTACATTTCGGGTTTGAGGCTTTGCCAGGGTAAAAATTAGGGCACTCAGGGTTAATAGCCTCAATATAAAAGGCAGGTGCCGGGCAGCAGACTTCCAGGTTTTAAGGCCGGGCGCAGCGGTACTGGAAACTTTGATGGATGCGCTGAAACTATTTAAACTGCGGTAATACCACAATATCAACAGGGGAATGGCGGCAAATAAAACAAAAAAATAGGGTTGCCCAAATTCAATATTTTTAAAATAGTCAAATAACAAAACTATACTTGTCGGTTTTGGGTTTGATAAAATTGCTGTAAGGAACCCACCAGTTTCTTCAATTGTTGCAGGGCATTTTTACTTTCCTGCACGGGTGGAATATATTTAGCAAATTTTACGGCATCATTTTGCCGTAATACAGCCGCCAATACAGTTAGTGTCTCTGCATGGAACTTATTTTCTTTAAACTCCATTAAAAGATCACCAGTTGTACGGGTCATCATATTCGTTTGTTGCATTCGGCTTACATAGCGTTTTAAAATATCCGAAAGGCCTGCATGGTATGATTTTACCATACATGGGTCGCCATCAAATTTTTTTTCTAACTCCTCCAGGGCTGCCAGGGCTTCCCGGTAAGCCGATTTTGGTGAATCAAATAAAGGTTTTTCCCTCTTTTTTCTTCGGTTGATGTACTGCCAGATTAAATAAACGAGAACCAACAGGGTAAGTATTGAGGCGGCTATAATAAGCCAACTGTTTTCAACTACAAAAACCGTTATGGGTGGTTTAATATCATAAAGGCCGGTGGTATCTTCGGGTGAGTAGCGCACATTAATTAATACGGGATCGGTATTAAGTGAATATACCGATGTGCCTTTTTGCAACCTTACCGGAAATGAAGGTATGGACCATTTGCCCGAATCAAAACTGGTAAGGATAATTTTTTGACGCACCAGGTAATTTCCCATTTCCACAGAATCCGATTTTGATTTATTCACCAGGTAAAAATGTGGAATGGAATCGGGTATATTAAACAGCACCTGGTAATCGGAGCTGGGAAACGTAAAGTTGATGTTATATTGAATGGGTTCCCCGATTAAAATATCTTTTCGGTCAACAGAAGTGCTCAACTTTTGTGCAAACAGGCTCAACGCTAAAAATTGCATGAACAGTAGGATGCAACAAGCTAATAAACACCTTCTATACTTTCTTTTTAATTTATCCATTGCCCTTTAATGCCTTTTCAGGAAAAACATTTGTAAAATTTTTACATAATCTTCATCGGTTCTGATATGCAGCAGGTCGGCGCCGGCTTTTCGAAATGTTTTTTTGGTGATTTCACTTTGTTTCAAAAAATGTTTTTGGTAATTATGCCTTACTAAAACACTTCCGCTGTCAATTAAAGATACTTCGCCGGTTTCGGCATCTTCCATTTGAATTAACCCGGCAATGGGCAACTGCATATCCATTTTATCATACACTTTTAAGCCAATCACATCATGCTTTTTTCCAATTACTTTTAAATCATTCTCATAATCCGTTGCCAGGAAATCGCTTAAAATAAATGCAATGCTTTTTTGACGGGCAATGCCGTTAAAAAATCGGATGGCCACATCCAGGTTTGTTCCTTTAACCTGCGGCTCCACGGTAAGCAACTCCCGAACGATATACAGGGCATGATCCCTTCCTTTTTTAGGCGGTATAATTTTTTCTATACGGTTACTAAAAAAAATCACTCCTACTTTATCATTATTACTTATGGCGCTAAAGGTAAGTACAGCGGCCATTTCGTTGATGAGATCTTTTTTTCTTGTGCCAACGGTACCAAATAAATTACTGGTGCTGCTATCAATCAGCAGCATTAGGGTAAGCTCCCGCTCCTCTTCAAATTCTTTAGTGAACGTATGTGAAAACCGTGCGCTTACATTCCAGTCAATAAAGCGCACATCATCTCCCGGGGTATATTCCCTTACTTCTCTAAAACTCATTCCACGGCCCTTAAATGCGCTATGGTACTCACCGGTGAAAAGGTGCGAAGTAATAATCTTGCTTTTTATTTCAAGCTCCCTTACTTTTTTAATGATATCTGTGGTAGATAATTGCATCAACTATGGAACATTTACAGCCTTTAGTATTTCATTGATCACATCTTCCACATTTACGTTTTCTGCTTCGGCTTCATACGTTAACCCAATCCTGTGCCGTAACACATCTTTACAAATATTCCTCACATCTTCGGGGATTACATAAGCCCGTTTATTAAGGTAGGCATACGCTTTAGCGGCAATGGCCAGGTTAATGCTGGCCCTTGGGCTACCGCCAAAACTAATAATGGGTTTTAATTTACCCAGCTGGTACTCGTCGGGAAAACGGGTGGCAAATACAATATTTAAGATATAATTTTCTACTTTTTCATCAATATACACCGCTCTTACCAGTTCTTTGGCTTCCAATATTTCGCTGGGGCTGGCTACGGCATTTATGGCCGGCATTGAAGGGCCAATGGTATTTTGCCTGATGATCTGCAATTCTTCAGCTTTTGAAGGATAGCCTACAATTACTTTTAACATAAAGCGATCTACCTGGGCTTCGGGTAATGGATAGGTGCCTTCCTGTTCAATGGGGTTTTGCGTAGCTAATACCAAAAAGGGTTCAGGTAATTTATAGCTGGTTTCGCCTATTGTGGATTGTCTTTCCTGCATGGCTTCCAGCAATGCACTTTGCACTTTAGCCGGGGCACGGTTTATTTCATCGGCAAGAACAAAGTTGGCAAAAATGGGGCCCTTACGTACCATGAATTCATTTTTACCCTGGTTATAAATCATGGTCCCTATAACGTCTGCCGGCAACAAATCCGGGGTAAACTGTATGCGACTAAAATCGGCATGAATGGTTTGGCTGAGGGATTTTATGGCCAATGTTTTGGCAAGACCGGGAACACCTTCAAGCAACACATGGCCATTGCTGAGCAGGCCAATCAGTAACCGTTCTATCATTACCGTTTGGCCTACAATTGTTTTATTCAACTCTTCCGTAATACGGGTAACAAACTGTGCGGAATAATTAATTTTTTCATTGAGGATTTTTATATCATCTGCGGTTTGTAACATATATAATCATTTAATTTATGCCTATAAATTGGGAAGGCTTTGCAAAAATGGGTTCTAATAATATTATAACGTAAAAGACTGCTGCAAATTACGCTGCACACTCATCAAAAATACTGCCACCCAGGTTTTTACAACTAAAGAATGGTTAATATTTAGAAAAATATCATCAGAACTACATAAATATGATAAAAAATCAAGAAAGGTATTTTGCCACTATGGGTACCCTGCGCCCAATACCAAATGATTTGTGCGAAATACGGATAATTGGGCAAAACTGGTTGCGTTTATATTCATTCACATTCACCAGTTTTAATATTCTGTCCACCAGGGTAGCTTCAAAACCCAGGGCCTTTATTTCGTCCGGCCCTTTGGAAAGCTCAATATACTGGTATAATATTTTATCTAAAATAGAATAGTCCGGCAGGCTGTCGCTGTCTTTTTGACCCGGTCTTAACTCTGCACTGGGCGGTTTA
Source organism: Bacteroidota bacterium (assembly GCA_018266715.1). Classification (GTDB taxonomy): domain Bacteria; phylum Bacteroidota; class Bacteroidia; order Chitinophagales; family Chitinophagaceae; genus Ferruginibacter. The sequence continues at coordinate 14,396 of JAFDZZ010000099.1, read as the reverse complement.
ATCAAAATATGATTTGGAATTACTTCATTTTTTCTGTTGATATATTTTGCCAGTTCATAAATCTGTAACTTATAGCAATCGCCTAAAACCGCAAGTCCACCGGCCATATCGCCATATAAAGTGCCATAGCCCGTTGCCAATTCGCTTTTATTGGAGGTATTGAGTAAGATATAGCCGAATTTATTGGCAATGGCCATAAGCAGGTTACCCCGTGTTCGGCTTTGTATGTTTTCTTCAGCAACGTTAAAAGGAAGTCCTGCAAATAACGGCTCTAATGTTCCTGTAATACTATTGTATATCTCTCTAATGGGAATGACGTGATAGGGATTTTGCAGGTTCTTGCTTAACCGCTCTGCATCACTTACCGAATGACCGGTTGAAAAAGGTGAAGGCATGAGCACTGCAGTAACATTGCTGCTGCCCAATGCCTCACAGGCCAGCGCTAAAACAACAGCACTGTCTATACCGCCACTGCTTCCCAGTATGGCTTTTGAAAAGCCCATTTTGCTGAAATAATCTTTTATACCCAAAACCAGCGCTTCATAGATGAGGGGTATATTGAGTTTTTCGTCGAGTTGAAGAGGTGTAAGCTCCTGGCCGGGTAATTGATCGTGCGGAATTAAAATGCTGCTGTCGATGCTACCGTCATCCAGCAATGTAAAGCCCTGGAGATCTTCTTCAAAACTTTTTAGCCTAGCGCAAAGGTTTGCATTTTTGTCAAACACCAGCGAAGCACCATCAAAAACAATTTCGGTTTGGCTGCCAATGGTATTACAATAAAACACCGGGATGTTATAACGTTGCACATTGGCTTTTACAATGGCTTCCCGGTCTTTATCGTGGGTGTAATCAAATGGAGAAGCCGACAGGTTGATCATTAGATCCGGATTTTGCAGGGTAAGCTTATCCATGGGGCAAACCGTATAAAGCGGATTGTTGCCCAGGTTCCAAATATCTTCACAAATGGTTACGGCAATTTTTTTACCCTTATACAGTAAGAGCTCCCATTGAGAAGCGGGCTCAAAATAACGGTCTTCATCAAAAACATCATAAGTAGGTAAGCAGGTTTTATGAAATACCTGTGCCACTTCTTTATCGGCCAAAAACCATGCGGAATTATATAAATCTTTCCCCCGGGGCAATGGATTTACCGATGGCGCTCCTATTAAAACAGCAATTCCATCAGCATGCTGCTTTATGGTATTTATGGCCTGGTTGCACTTATTGATAAAATCATTAAAATATAAAAAATCCCTGGGCGGGTAACCGCATACACACAATTCGCTAAATACAATCATATCGCCACCTGAATGTTTAGCCTGCTGAATAGCGGTAATAATTTTTTGGGTATTGGCTTCAAAGTTTCCGATGTGATAATTTTGCTGTGCTAAAAATATTTTCATATGCCGTACCGTCGTTCTTTAACTGTATGTTAATACCAAATTCCTGTATTTTTCGTTTGTTTGCAGCAGTTCCATTAGATTTGGGCTGCATTTGAAAATGTAAAGTTACAGTAAAAAAATACGGATGAAATATATAGTTATCGTAATTACTTTGGTTACCCTTACAGCCGGTTGTAAAAACAAAAACAAAACACCCGATGTATCCAACATTGCCATTACCTTATCTACCGAACGGTACGAAAATGATTTTTTTAGCCTGGATAGCGCACAGCTCAGGGAAGGTCTTGGTAAACTTGCCATAAAGTACCCTTCATTTCATAATAATTTTATTTATACCATTTTAAATGTGGATCCCCGCTGGCCGTTAGACTCTGCTACGCAGTATATTTATGGGTTTATTAAAGCCTACAAGCCGGTTTTTGATTCTTCACAAAAAGTTTTTGCCGATTTTTCTCCATATGAAAAAGAATTAAAAAAAGCGCTTCAATACCTTAACTATTATTTTCCTAACTATAAAGCACCTCATAAAATCATCACTTATATCGGCCCATTGGATGGCTATGGGGATATATTAGATAATGAACATATTGTGGTAGGGCTGCACCAGCATTTAGGCAAAAATTTTTCTTTGTACAGCACCGAGTGGGTGAGCCAAACCTACCCGGCTTATATTTCTCAACGATTTACGCCAGGGTATATTTCTATAAATGCCATGAAAAATATTATTTCGGATATGTACCCGGATAGGCCCGAAGATAAAAGCCTGCTGATACAAATGGTGGAAAAAGGAAAAAGGCTGTACCTGCTGCAAAAATTATTACCCCAAAAAGAAGACTATCAGCTCATAGGCTATACGGAAAAACAAATGAAGGAATCCTATGGACACGAAGCTGCTATTTGGAATTTATTTACACAAAATAATTTCCTGCAAACGATTGACAACAACCTTATAAAAAATTATATTGGCGAAAGTCCTAAAACGCAGGAGTTAGGGGAGTCTGCCCCGGGAAATATCGGTTCTTTTGCCGGATGGCAAATCGTTAAAAAATATATGGATAAATATCCGGACACCCCCATTAAAGATCTTATGGCAATGGATGCCGAAAAACTCTATAACGATGCTAAATACAAGCCCTAAACTAATCGGTGGTTTAGTACCGGATGCGAACAAGAATGCAGATGATATTCAAAGCAGACTTTATAACCTGTAGCTTACCGCAAGATCTTTTAATTGCAGCAGGTTTTTAATATGGAGTTTTTCAAAAATTCTTGCTTTGTGTGTGCCAATAGTGGAAACCCGTAAATGCAGGGTGTTGGCAATACTGCTTAAGTTTTGGCCATCCAGTAATAAGTTGGCAATTTCAAACTCCCTTGCAGAAAGGCGGTTAAAGATGTTATTATCTTTTTGCTGGTCTTCCGTCATGGCTAGCGACTCGGCAAGGTCGGTGCTAATATACCTCCCGCTGTTGAGTACCCTGGTAATAGCGGTTTTTAACTCTTGTAACGGGGCATCTTTGCTGATAAAGCCTTTAGCCCCGGCTTTTAAAAAGCGTTTTGCATAAATATTTTCCGGGCTCATGGAAAAAACCAGCACTTTAAGGTCGGGAAACTTAATCTTAAAATATTCCATAAGGCCCAATGCATCGGTATTCGGCATTTGAATATCCAGCAAAACCAAATCGTAAAAATTGTGCTTTAAGCAAGCCAGGGCGCTTTCCCCATCATGAGCTTCTTCGGTAATTGAGGGTTGATATAATTCCGCAAGCAGGCCTTTTATACCCGATCGTACCACCACATGGTCGTCTATGATCAAAAACTTCTTCATTGTTTTTCATTTGAGGATTTGCCGATACTACTTGAATGCAAAATTACAGAAATACCTAAACTCCTGCAAGAGTGAATTTACCATCTTCAATGAGCCGCAAATAAAGTAAATTGTGCAGGTATATTTACTTCATGGACACAGCAAAAAAAATGAATATTGTTATTTCGGGTGGCAGCGCCACATTTAAAAAACAGGTGCAACTCCTATTAGCCAAAAGCAAGCTCCCATTGCATAAAATAGTGTTGGCGCCATCACTTTTCCGGGTTTCAAAAAGTAAAATTCCCAGGCCGGGCATCTTTATTCTATTCCTGGACACCCTAAACAAACAAAAATTACTGGCCTTAAGTGAATTCAGCAAAAAAACAGCTGCCGACCCAATATTAATTATTGCCGATAATATTACGGCTGCCATGCATCAAAAGCTCTTAAAAGCCAATGCCACAGACAGTTTAAGCACCGCATCCCTGTCTCCGGGTATTTTAGAAAAAACCATTATGGGAGCTATTCGCCTAAAAAGCCTCAGTAATGAGTTGCAATTTAGCAATGAACGGTATTACCTGGTGGGCCAGGCTACCAATGATATGGTATGGGATTGGGATTTATTGAATAACCGGGTTTTTCGAAGCAAGGAAGCCTGGCAAAAAATAACGGGTAGCCGGTTAACAGGCGAACATAATCAACCCGACAGTTGGTGGAACCGCATTCACCCCGGGGACAAAGAAAAAGTAAAAAAAATTATCCAGGATATTTTAAAACGCCCTGATATTAAAAAATTTCAGTTTGAATGCAGAGTATTAAGAGATGATGGGAGCACCCGGTATATATCTGAAAAAGGATATGCCATGCGTAATGAAAAAGGTGAATTAATAAGGCTGGTAGGCACTTCCAGGGATATTTCGGACGTGCTGGAACTGGAGAAAAAACTTGCAGAAGAACAAAAGAAAAAACAGGATGATATTACCAATGCCGTAATTGCCGCACAGGAACGGGAACGGGAAAATTTGGGAAAGGAGCTGCACGACAATATCAATCAAATTCTGGCAACGGCAAAATTATACATTGAATACAGTATGCAAAACCCGGCAAGCGGGCATGAGTTTTTAGGCTCATCCAAAAAACTCATCCTGTCGGCTGTGGAAGAAATAAGGAAGCTCTCCAAATCATTACTCCCCCCATCCCTGGGTGAGGTAGGTTTAAAAATGGCCTTGCAGGAGCTTGTGGAAAGTATTGCTATTGTAAATAAATTTAAAATAAAAGAGCATTATGCATTTAATGATAGCGCCATACAGGATGAAGAATTAAAGCTCACGATTTTTAGAATTGTGCAGGAGCAACTCACCAATATTTTACGATATGCCCAACCCAGGAATGTACTCATTGAAATTGTACACAACAAAAAGAACTTAAAACTGCTGATTAAAGATGATGGCATCGGTTTTGAAAAAACAACCATTACCTATGGCCTGGGCTTTAAAAACATTGCCAGCCGTGTACAGTTACATAATGCAGTATTAAAAATAGATGCCGCCAAAGGCAAAGGCTGCAGCATTAAAATTGATTTTGAATTGTAATTTTGTCCCTCTCTTCAATAGAGCGACTCATTCATTAAAACTCATTCTATGGCGCTTTTACCCTGGCGAAAAGCCAAAATTGTTCAAATAACACAGCTCACGCATAATACCCGGAGTTATATTTTTCAATTCCCGGAACCCGGCCCTTTTGATTTTAAACCCGGCCAGTTTGTAACCATTGATTTACCCATTGACGAAAAACCCAATAAGCGCTGGAGAAGTTATTCCATTGCCAGCTGGCCAAATGGCAGTAATCGTTTTGAGCTTTGTATTGTATTAAACCATGAGGGCAAAGGCACCCCCTATTTGTTTGATGAAGTTCAGGAAGGCTCGGAACTAACCCTACGGGGCCCGGTAGGGGTGTTTACCCTACCCGAAAATTTAGAAAAAGATATTTATCTTATTTGTACCGGTACGGGCATAGCGCCTTTTCGGAGTATGGTACAACATATCGTTAACCATAGTATTCCGCATAAAAATATTTACCTGGTATTTGGATGCAGAAAATTTAATGATGCACTTTATGCCGAAGAATTAAAAGCGCTTGCAGCCCAGCATCCCGGCATTGAGTTTCACTCGGTATTCTCCAGGGAAGAGGTGGAGGGCCGGCAGGAATTTATCCATCAAGGATACGTACACCAGGTGTATGAATCTATTGTGCAATCCAAAAAAGGAAATTACCCACAGCCCTTGCCTGCAACATTTTACCTCTGCGGCTGGAAACAAATGGTAGATGAAGCCAAGCAACGCATTATGGCTTTGGGTTACGACAGGAAAAGCATTCACCAGGAACTTTATGGATAAATTATAATTTTAACTATCAATTTTAAGGTGAAGCTAATAGGGTTTTATTAATCCTCCACAACCTTCAACCAGTGCCCTAAACTCTGAGCCGCTTAATGCTTCAAAGCCCGGTTTTAAAATTACTGCAGTTCCGGCATCAAATACGAAGGAACTGTTGGTAGTAGTAATTGCATTGCTGGCAGAAATTGAGTTTGTTGCTTCGTATATCCAATTACCTCCCCAGTTTATGGGAGAAGTGAAGTCCCTATCAGATGGACACAACAACAAACCTTCTATATTATTATTAATAACCCCTAATTCACTGGTTTCCTCGTAACGATTTGTTAATAACACAGTACCGGCTTTTTGGGGTGGATATAAATAAAGAAAAGAGGAATAACCATGATCGTTCAAGCCGTTATGTGAAATTCGTAGGTCATCTCCTGAACTCGAAACAACAAAACCCAATCCATATGGACTTGACAAAGATGATTGACACATATTAACCGGATTTCCGCTTGTTGTTTGCTTTACCCACATGGTATTGTTGCTTATGGTGGAATTAAGAAAGCTGTAATTCATTACTCCGGCACCAAATGCTGCAAGATCGTGAGCTGTACTTACAAATCCGCCTGCGGGCAACTTCCAGCCCATATCATTCCATGACCCAAAAACCGGGTCTCCATCGGAATTATATCCTTGCGCAAGGCCGGGAATACTATTTCCTGATTCAGCAGTAAGATTAGTAAGCCCGGCTACATTTTTGATTCGCTCATTATATAAAGCGATATAACCTTTGTTATAAACGCTTTGACCTACTACATCAATAATACATCCAAGCAATGTGGTTCCAAAAGTTGAATAAATTGTACCGGATCCCGGAGGAGTCATACACCTGGAGCAGGTTTGTACAACAAACTGGCTTGAGATTGCGTTAAATGTCCCGTTATAACCTGAGCCGCAATCAGCATAATGGCCAATGCCGCTTTGGTGGCAAAGTAAATGACGAATCGTAATATTCGTACCACTATAAAATGGGACATAGTTATCTATTGTCGTATTGAGGCCAAGATCACCATCAGCAATCATACGCATCGCCATCATAGCTGTTATGGTCTTAGAAACAGAGGCAATGGGATATTTTGTTGATGTAGTAGCATTCACGCCTACGCTTGCCAGCCCAAATGCTTTAGTGTATGCTACACGGCCATTATACACTAAACCCACATTAACTCCCGGTAATCCATTTACCAACATTTCAGCATTGATTATGGCATCTACCTGCCCCATAGTTAAATCATCCAGCTTACGAACAGTTTGGGCTTGCATATGAAGCACTAAGGAAAGAAAACTGATCAGAAAAAATGTTTTCATGTGTTTTTATTTGTTTTCTTTAAATCGTCAATTTGTTTTTGCAAATCGAGAATATAGAGGGTGAGCTCTTCAATTTTTTCCATTAATCTTTTTTGCATATCCCCTATTTCAATTCCATTTTTTTCTACTTCCGATGCAGAAGGGATATTGGGCAAATGCTTATGCGTAGCAATATATTTCTCTACTTCTTTCAAGGGTTTTAGATGGTAATGATCTGCAAAAACATAATCAGGCCAATTACCACTTAATTGCACTTTCAATTCTTCACTTATTATTTTACCATCCACGGCAAGCATATAGCCTGCAGGAATATTTCCGGTATTAACCCCAATACCAACTGCTCCAAGGCCATCTCCACACATATAAATATTTCCTGCATCATTTTGTAAATACAAACCAGATGCAGCGCCATTATTACGAGCCATAATTTCATTATTGTCCAGGACAATATTTGATGAAGTACCCTGGCCAAGCATAAGAAAACCATTGTTGGTACCAGGCAGGCCTGCATCTGTACCAAATGGCACATGCAGGCGTGTTTCGGGGCTCACCGTGCCAACGCCCATACCCGTACTATTTACTGAAACGGCAATGCCGCTTTGAATTACCGCATAATCCTGTGTTGGATGAAAGCCAATATAACCCATTGCAGTAGGTGTTGTAATATTTTTATAAAATTGTATATAACTCAAATTAGTGGTTCCCCCATACATTTTAATTGCGGCACCGGCTGTGGCCGACGGTGATTCAATCCTTACAGAACCTTTTACATCCATTGCTTCAGCGGGCCATTTACCTATACCCAGCCTGCCAACAGAATCCAACGTTAACCTCCTGGAGCCATCGGTATAAAAAAACATATTGCCGGTGGGTTGCCTGTTCCAGAAATATAAATCATTTTCATAGGCCCCAATAAAAGAACCGGAAGTATTACTTTGCGTAGTAGTATTGTTTGAAAATTTTATATAGCCATGCGAATCATCGTGTACAGAGAGTTTAAATTGAGGCGTAAGTGTTCCAATGCCTACATTTTGAGCTGCGGCTTTTAAAAAGAAAATAAAAATGGAAGCTGTAATAACTATTCTATTCATGTTTGATGATTTTTGTAATTATTAATTAAGGGCCCATTTTTGCCTAAGGGCAATAAACAATTGCTGATACAAATTTAAAATGAAGTCAAAACCAGGACAATCCCAAAATGGGTGAAAAATTGAAGTGTCGGCTCAAATAAAATACAAAAAAGAAATGCCCATACCTGTTACCAGGCAAAAAATAATAAACTGTATAATTTATTAGGCTGTTATATATTATGGCAAAAACTTAAACTCAGGGATTATGCTTATTTATTCAGCAATCAATATAAAATAAAATTAATAACTACCGGAAAAGCTTAAGTAAGTATTAGCCTATTTTATCCATCACAATATTTTTTACTGCGCTCATTGCAATGCGCACCTGGCGCATATCGTCCCTATAGCGAATGGTTACAGTTCCATCTTCTTTGGTTTGATGATCGATGGTAACACAAAACGGTGTGCCAATGGCATCCATACGGCGGTAGCGTTTGCCAATGGCGTCTTTTTCTTCATAAAAACACATAAAGCTGCTTTTACAATCCTCCATAAGCTCACGGGCAAGTTCAGGCAAGCCGTCTTTTTTTACCAGGGGTAGTATGGCCAATTTTGTTGGGGCAAGTTTTGGGGGAATACGCATTACCACACGGCTGTCTTCTGTTCCGTCTTCTTTGGTCCATTTTTCTTCGGCATAAGAAAGGCTGATAATGGTAAGAAACAACCGATCGAGTCCTACAGAAGTTTCCACAACAAAAGGCGTATAGTTACCATAAGCTTTATTTGTGGTGGGATCAATGTCGTTGTCAAAATATTGAATTTTCTTTTTGCTGTATTTGGCATGCTGGCTCAGGTCAAAATCGGTGCGGCTGTGTATGCCTTCCAGCTCTTTCCATCCAAATGGAAACTCAAACTCAATATCTACGGCCGCATCGGCATAGTGGGCCAGTTTTACATGGTCATGATAGCGCAACATGCCCCCGGGGATGCCAATGCTTTCATGCCATTTTTTTCTTTCGGCTTTCCAATATTCATACCATTGCATTTGTGAGCCGGGCCTGATGAAATATTGCATTTCCATTTGTTCAAATTCCCGCATCCGGAAGATGAATTGCCGGGCCACAATTTCATTCCTAAAGGCTTTGCCGGTTTGGGCAATACCAAAAGGTATTTTCATGCGGCCTGTTTTTTGTACATTCAAAAAATTCACAAAAATGCCCTGTGCGGTTTCCGGCCTCAGGTAAACGATATTATCGTCGGGGTTATCGGTTGCAATAGCGCCAAACTCGGTTTTAAACATGAGGTTAAACTGCCGCACATCGGTCCAGTTACAGGTTTTGCTTATACTGCACTTAATGGCATTTTCTTCAATCAATTTTTTTAATCCGGCAAAATCATCTTTTGCCAGTAACGCATCCATCGCAGCGAGCAGGTCCTCAGCTTTTTGATCCTGGCCGTTTGCTTTCAACTCATCGGCAAAATTTTCAATGAGGTGATCTACCCGGTATCTTTTTTTACTGTCTTTATTATCAATCATCGGGTCGCTGAAGTTGTCCACATGGCCGCTGGCTTTCCACACGGTGGGATGCATAAAAATTGCAGCATCAATGCCCACAATATTTTCATGCAATTGCGTCATGCTTTTCCACCACTCGTCTCTAAGGTTTTTTTTGAGCTGGGCCCCTAACTGGCCATAATCATATACGGCGCTAAGGCCATCGTAAAGTTCACTGCTTTGAAAAATATATCCGTATTCCTTGCAATGGGCAATCAGGTCCTGAAAATGGTTTTGGCTGTATGTCATGGCCGCAAAAGTAAATGAAAAAGCTAAAGGCAGAAAAAGCCTTCAGAAATTTTAATGAAGCGAAGGAAAATCAATCGTTAACCCACAAACCCAATTTTTTTATGGCTTCCGTCGCAATAGGGTTTATTGCCCGATGCGCCACAGCGGCAAAATGCCGTTACTTTATTTTTTTGATGCAAATTCCCATCTTTGTCTTTAACCTGCAAATTTCCATAAACCATCAAAGGCCCGTTGGGCATAGTTTCTACAATGGTTTCGCCATGGGTGATTTCCTCATTTTCCGGATCGTTATTTTTAAAAAAAGATAATGCACCTGAAGGGCATTTTTGTATTTGGCTGATGAGTTGCCCGGTGGTTGCTCCGCCTGGTTTTACCCAGGGCCTTATATTGGGGTTAAAAACCTGGGGCAAACCCCTAAAGCAAAGTGTGGAATGAATGCACAAAGCGGGTTTCCACACAATGGTGATTTCACCATTGGTATATTTTTTTGTGATATCTAATTTCATGTGATGAAATTACCAAAAATCTTTTGATAGCCGTAACAAAAAACCCCCGGAAAATTCCGGAGGATTTTTTTATTGAGAATGGTAAGTAAACATTTAGCTGCACCCAAGGCTATTGCCACAATTGAGGCATTTATAACAAGTGCCGCTTCTTACAGTGATATGCCCGCAAACATTACAAGCCGGGGCATCGCCCTGCATTTGTTTATTGGCATGGTTTACGGCATTCATTTCATTCACCGGTTTTACCGCAGCGGGTTTAATACTTGCTGCAGCGGTATTTAATACCCTTACTTCACTTAATTCCGGCACCCGTTCACCAATGGTAGGTGTATTCATGTCCCAATCTTCATTTCCGGTGTTTTGAATTTCAGGTTTATCCAAAACATGCACCAGGTCGGTACGGCCCAAATATTCATAAGCCAGGGAGCGGAACATAAAGTCAACAATTGAAGTAGTGGTTTTAATATTCGGATGATCTACCATACCGCTGGGTTCAAAGCGGGTGAAAACAAATTTTTCCACAAACTCTTCCAGGGGTACGCCATATTGCAGGCCGATGGATACCGCAATAGCAAAACAGTTTAACATGCTGCGCATGGTGGCGCCTTCCTTGGCCATATCAATAAAAATTTCTCCCAGCGTTCCATCGCTATACTCACCGGTACGCAGGAAAAGTGTTTGCCCGCTAATTTTTGCTTTTTGATTAAAGCCACGGCGTTTTGCCGGCAGGCTCCTACGCTCTACAATCATAGCCAACTGGCGCTTAAGTGCAGTATCGGCGCTGCTTTGCACTCTTTTGTTCACTTCATCCAGCAACTCCTCGTTAGTAAGGTTTGCCATATTGAGAATGGTAGGCAGGCTGGCCGCAGTTTCTGCTACCGCTTCATTAGTTGTACTATCTTCTTTTTTCTTTTTATCACTTTTATTGCTCAGGGGCTGGCTTAATTTTGAACCATCCCGGTATAAAGCACAGGCTTTTAACCCAAGCTCCCAGCTTAACCGGTAGGCATCGGCAATTTCTTCAATGTTGGCTTCGTTGGGTAAATTAATGGTTTTACTTATGGCGCCACTTAAAAAAGGCTGGGCTGCTGCCATCATGCGTATATGGCCGTGGGCATGTATAAATCGTTCTCCATTTGCGCCGCATTTATTGGCACAATCAAATACCGGAAGATGTTCGTCTTTTAAATAAGGAGCGCCCTCCACCGTCATGGTTCCGCAGATATAAATATTGGCTGCGTCAATTTGTTCTTCACTAAAGCCTAAGGCCTCTAACAGGCTCCATTCAAAATCATTGTATTGCTCTGCTGTAAAACCGAGCCGTTGCAGGCAGGCTTCACCCAAAGTAAACACGTTAAATACAAATCCTATTTCAAATGCGCTGCCCATTGCCGCATTCAGTTTTTCAATTTCGGCGGGTAAAAATCCTTTTTCAATTAAGGAGGTTTCATTAATATGCGGAGCACCTTTTAGGGTTGCATGTCCTTTGGCATAATTTACGATTTCTTCCAGTTCGGCTTCGCTGTATTTTAAATTACGTAAAGCCTGGGGTACACTTTGGTTTATGATTTTAAAATATCCGCCACCGCTCAATTTTTTAAATTTCACCAGGGCAAAGTCAGGTTCTACACCCGTGGTATCGCAATCCATCACCAGGCCAATAGTACCGGTAGGTGCAATAACGGTGGTTTGTGCATTACGGTAGCCATGCTTCTCCCCTAATTGTACAGCATTATCCCAGGCTTTAGTTGCGGCTTTAAGTAAATAATCCGGGCAATATTTGGCACTAATGCCTTGTGGTTTTATTTCCAGCCCTTCATAGGCATCCATAGCATCGTAAGCTGCAGCACGGTGGTTACGCATTACCCGAAGCATGTGCTCTTTATTTAACTCGTATTTATCAAAAGCGCCTAAAAACGAAGCCATTTCTGCCGATGTGGTATAGGACACGCCGGTCATAATTGCGGTGATCGCTCCTGCAATAGCACGGGCTTCATCGCTATCATAAGCAATACCGCTAACCATGAGCATAGAGCCCAGGTTGGCATATCCTAAGCCCAGCGTCCTGTAATCATAAGAAAGTTGTGCCACTTCTTTTGATGGAAACTGTGCCATTAAAACTGATATTTCCAGCACCACCGTCCATAGCCTGCATGTATATTCAAATCCTTTTACATCAAACAGGTTATTTTGTTCATCAAAAAATCTCCGCAGGTTTACACTGGCCAGGTTGCAGGCCGTATTATCCAAAAACATATATTCACTGCAAGGGTTACTTGCCCTTATTGGGCCACCTTCGGGGCAGGTATGCCACTCATTAATAGTGGTATCGTACTGGGTTCCGGGATCGGCACAGCGCCATGCGGCATAATTTATTTGATCCCATAAGGCCCGGGCTTTCACCGTTTTCATGGTGCGGCCATCACTGCGGGCTTTTAATTCCCAGTCCCCGTTTTCATCCAGGGTTTTAAAGAAACTATTGGGAACCCTTACCGAGTTATTGCTGTTTTGTCCACTTACGGTACGATAGGCTTCCCCTTCGTAATCGCTGGGATAACCGGCGGCAATTAAAGCGGCTACCTTTTTTTCTTCTTCCACTTTCCAGTTCACAAAATCCACTATTTCAGGATGGTCTAAATCCAGGCAAACCATTTTTGCGGCACGCCTTGTTGTACCCCCGCTTTTTATGGCCCCCGCAGCACGGTCGCCAATTTTCAAAAAGCTCATCAATCCGCTGGATGAGCCGCCGCCGCTTAATTTTTCTCCTTCTCCCCTAATGCTGCTATAATTGGTACCTACGCCACTTCCGTATTTAAAAATCCGGGCTTCTCTTACCCACAAATCCATAATGCCTCCTTCGTTTACCAAATCATCATCTACACTTAATATAAAACAGGCATGGGGTTGTGGGCGTTCGTAAGCCGATGTTGATCTTTGTAATAAACCCGATTGTGGATCTACAAAATAATGGCCTTGTGGTTTTCCTGAAATGCCATACACTTCAAACAGGCCCGTATTAAACCATTGCGGGCTGTTGGGTACACAGGCCTGGTTTAAGATGCTATACACTAACTCATCGTAAAAAATTTGTGCGTCTTTTTCTGAGGCAAAATAATTATAGCGTTCGCCCCATGCTCTCCAGCAATGCGCCATACGGTGAGCCACTTGTTTTACACTGGTTTCCCGGCCTGTGCTTCCGTCGGGCTGTGGCACCCCTGCTTTACGAAAATATTTTTGTGCCAAAATATCCGTAGCAATCTGGCTCCACTGTTTTGGTACTTCCACATTTTCCATGAGGAATACAATTTCACCCGAAGGGTTTTTGATAGCCGATGTACGATAATCGTATTCAAACATATCAAAGGGACTAACCGCATCCTGGGTAAACTGACGGGAAAACTGAAGTGGCGAGGCAGGCATTTTTTTAGCAGGCATGAAGAATAAATATTTATAGTTAGTAAGTTAAAAAAGAATCTCGCTAAACCTGTTCCAAAAAAAGTTAAGCGAGAAGACGAAAATATCTTTTGTAACCCAACAAAACCATTTATAAATATTAACAGTTGTGGAAAAATGATGTGTAAAATTTCAAACCGCTCCCCTCTATTGCATTTGCCGAGTTTTTCACTTTTTGTGGATAGAATTTATTTTTTTGTATGGTATATTTTTGGTAGAAAGGTTTAAAATGCATAAAAGTTGATGGATAAGGGGATGGGCTGTTTTTATCCGCTTGGTTTCAGCGTTTCAATACCCGGAAATAAACAGCGTAATCCATAAAAAGAATAATTATGAAAGCAGTGATTCAAAGAGTAAGCAATGCATCCGTTACGGTTAATGGCGTTTGCCTGGCTTCTATTCAAAAAGGCCTGTTAGTGTTATTAGGCATTGAAGATGCCGATACCCAAACCGATATTGAATGGCTGAGCAGTAAAATTGTGAACCTCAGGATTTTTGATGATGAAAATTTAATTCCAAACATTTCGGTAAAAGATATAGATGGGGATATTTTAGTGGTAAGCCAGTTTACCCTGCATGCCAGTACAAAAAAAGGCAACAGGCCTTC
>JAFDZZ010000098.1 GCA_018266715.1 Bacteroidota bacterium | reverse complement strand
TTATCATTTGGATGTGAAAGCGCCGGGATTTGACAAAGCCGACTTCAACATTAACCTCGATGGTAATTTGCTCAGCATCAGTGTTGAAAAAAAGGAAGATCAAAAAGTAGAAAACCCAAAATTTGTACGCCGGGAATTCAGCTTTAAATCTTTTAAACGCAGCTTTACCCTCGATGAAAAAATTGATGCAGAAAAAATTGATGCCAAATATGAAAATGGCATTTTAAAACTGGAATTGCCCAAAAAAGCCGTTGCTAAACCCGATACCCGGCAAATTTCTATTCAGTAATAGGTTTTTGGATTTAGATTTTAGATACATACAGTTAATTACCTTAATGGTTTGATAAAGGTACGCTCCCCTCCATTCCTGGAGGGGTTTGTTTTTTAAGTGTGTGCTAATCGTTAATTTTGCGGCTCAACGCAATATTTCTCATGAGAAGACTGATTTTTTTATTTTGTTTTTCACTCTTTATAAATTTTTGCAACGCCCAAATCAAGGATAGTGTGCTGCTGCATACCGACAGCAGCCTGCGGATCAAAAACCTTGAGCCTTACATTACGCTTCATGTGGACTCTTTACTCAATTATAATTTAGAAATCAACCGGGATACGGCCCATTATTACTGGTTTTTAAAAAACAGCCCGGTGGGGCTTAAAATCGGTAAAAAAACCGGGCTGCTTACGTTTAAAGCCGATAAATCTTATTTTCTTTCCGGGAAACTAAAGTATGATTATGAATATAAAATTTCCCTGAGCGTTCAAAACCTCGATAACCCCGAAGACCGGGTGGACACTTCATTTACCCTTTTGTTTTTTAATACCGAAATCATTGTCTCAAAACTCAACCCTACCATTACCAATAAACTCACCGTTGATGAAGGCGATACGGTAAACTTTAAAATTCAATGCGATAACGGAAGTTTTCCCATTGATGAAATTTCTTTCGTAAGCAATTATGCCGTAAAATCCTTAACCCCCATTCGTAAATGCGATGATGAATTTACCTGGGTGATCCCCTTTGACTTTATTAAACCCGGCGATAAAGACAAACAGAAAAAAGTGTACCTGAACTTTATCGGCAGCACCAAATCCAAAACACGGGATACGGCCATAATAGAATTAACCGTAAGGGACAATATTAATTACCCGCAGCAAATTGAAGAGTTTTTAGCGCTGCAGGCCGAAACTGAAAAATACATTACCGAATTGAAAAGCAGTTTTAGGATTGTAGATAAACGCATCAAAAAAAATAAACAAACCCGTACCACTTTTGATTTATCGTCGGCCACCACGGCATTGGGTGGTACGGTGTTTTCTTCCATGCCCAATAAAAGCCAGCAAACCGTGGGTAAAATTTTACCCAGTGTTGGGGTAGCCCTGGTGCCGGTAAAAGAAGCCACTGCACCCAACAGCAGCTACGAACAAAATTCGGCTACTTCCATACGCAATAGTATAAAAAGGCTGGAGTATCTCCTTTCGGAAAATAAACTGGTTGGTGAACGTGACCCGGACATCCTGGTAAAAACCAACCGAATTAAAGATGAACTAAAACAAACCCGCATCCAACTCATTGATATTCCCATGCCGGAAGCGGCCCCCAATGAAAAGGAACTGGATGATTATTTTAACGACCCTAAAGTAAATAAGAAATATAAAATGCGGAGGCCCTGATTTTTTCCAAAAAAATTAAGCTTCGGAAAACTGATCAATAAACTTTCCTAATTTTTTAAAGTTTTCTTTATGCAGGGTAATATAGTTGCTCCTGCCCTCTTTGCGGCATTCAATTAATTCGCTATCGGCCAGTAATTTTATATGGTGGCTGCAGGTAGGCTGTGAGAGGCCGGTTAATTCCACAATATCACAACAGCGCATAACGCCCCGCTCCCTTATTTTCCGGATGATGCGCATCCGGTAAGGATCGGCTACGGCTGCCATGGCTTTTTCAAAAAAACCGTTTGCTATGTTTTCACCAATTTCCATGGTTCCTGCAAAGATAAACCCTATTGCTTAACCATTCCTCTTTTCGTACTTTTGACCCATGTCTTTTTCTGCTTTTTATCAAAGCCCCATCGGCCTTTTACAACTTACCGCTGCCGATGAATTTATTACCGGCATCAATTTTTTAGATAAAACCGAAGTACCCGCCCCACCGCCAACTTCAAATAAAGTTCTCCGGGAATGCATCCGCCAGTTAGACGACTATTTTTCGGGCAAAAAAATGCAATTTCATTTTCCCATACAGCAACAGGGGACCGATTTTCAGCAAAAAGTTTGGGCAGAACTCACCCGGATCAGCGCTGGTAAAACCATCAGCTATTTAGAGTTAAGTAAACGGCTGGGCAATACCAAAACCATCAGGGCCGCAGGCACAGCAAACGGAAAAAATAATATAGCCATTGCAGTGCCCTGCCACAGGGTAATTGGCAGCAATGGTAGCCTGGTAGGATATGCAGGCGGGTTATGGCGAAAAAAATGGCTGCTGAACCATGAAGCAAAATATTGTAACGGCCAGCAACTTTTATTTTAACCGGGCTATTTCATACGTCATTAGAACCCGGCAACTGCGTAACTTTGCAAAAATTTTTTAGGAATGCTTTTAGGATTGCAGGATGTAACCTTTGAATTTGGCGCCAGGACGATTGTGGAAGATGCCACCTGGCATATACAACCCAATGAACGCATTGGCTTAATTGGCTATAACGGAACCGGAAAAAGCACCTTGTTAAAAGTGCTTACCCAGCAATATACCCCTTCAAAAGGATCGGTCGAAAAAGGGCGGGAAACCAGCATAGGCTTCCTGCACCAGGATTTACTGGGTTTTGATACCGAAGACTCCATCATTAATGTAGCCTTAGGCGCTTTTGAAAAAGTGAAAGAGCTGGAGAAAAAAATAGAAGAAATGGGTGAAGAACTCTCCAAAACCGGCGATGAAAAACTGGCCCATGATTATGCCGACCTGCTCCATCAAATGGAAGTGCTGGATGGATACAGCATCCACCACCGCACCGAAGAAATATTACAAGGCCTGGGTTTTGCCAACAGTGATTTACAAAAACCGTATAAAAATTTTAGCGGGGGTTGGCGCATGAGGGTACTCCTGGCTAAAATGATTTTGCAAAACCCCGATGTATTACTGCTGGATGAACCCACCAACCACCTGGATTTACCCAGTATAGAATGGCTGGAAAAATATTTACAACATTACCCCGGCGCCGTGGTGGTGGTAAGCCACGACAGGTTTTTCCTGGACCGTATGGTAACAAAAATTGTGGAACTGTACCAGTTGCAATTGCACTTTTATACCGGCAATTATAGTTTTTATGAAACGGAAAAAGCCCTGCGCATTGACCTTCAAAAAAAAGCTTTTGACAACCAGCAGGATTATATAAGGCAACAGGAACGATTTGTGGAACGTTTTAAAGCCAAAGCCAGTAAAGCCGCCCAGGCGCAAAGCATCATGAAACGGCTGGATAAATTAGAGCGGATAGAAGATGTGAATTTGGAACGGCCCAATATGAAAATAAATTTCTCCGTGGAGAAGCAACCGGGTAAAATTATTTGCTCTTTAAAAAATATCAGTAAAAATTTTAAAGACATTCAAATTGTTGAAAATACCTCGGCCGAAATTGACCGTGGCGATAAAATTGCCCTGATTGGCGCAAATGGCAAAGGAAAAAGTACGCTCCTGCGCATTATTGCCGGCACCGAACCTTTTACCGGAGAGCGGGAATGGGGATATAACGTGGTAGAAAGTTTTTATGCCCAGCACCAATTGGAAGCCCTGCATTTGGAAAATAACCTGCTGGAAGAAATGCAAACCACACGCAGCGGTAAAACCGAGCTGGAACTCCGGAGTTTGCTGGGCGCCTTTTTATTTAGCGGAGACAATGTAGATAAAAAAATAAAAGTGCTAAGCGGTGGCGAAAGAGCAAGGGTGGCCCTCGCTAAAACCATTACNNAGCCAATTTTTTAATGCTGGATGAACCCACCAACCACCTGGATATTCATTCGGTGGACTTACTGGTAGAAGCTTTAAATAAATATGAAGGCAGCCTTATACTGGTAAGCCACGACCGGTATTTCATCAGCCGGCTGGCCAATAAAATTTGGGAAATAGACGACCATAAGATTGTAGAATTTAAGGGCAGTTATGCAGAATGGGAAGATTGGAAGCAACGAAGGGAAGCCGGGCAAAAAAATAAAACTACCCCTAACGAAGAGCTTAAAGAGGCCAACCCTAAACCCGAAAAAAAACAGGCAAATCCCGATTCAAAAAAAGAGTTGCAGCAACTAAAATCCAAATTTAAAAAACTGGAAGAAAAATTGGCAAAGCAGCAGGAACAAACCCAATTACTGGAACAAGCCTTAAGCAACCCCGAGATTTATGCCGATAAACAAAAATTTTCTGATGCAGAAGCCCGGTATTCCCATGCACAAAAAGAACTGGAAAACATGAACCGGGATTATGAAGCCCTTTTTGAGCAATTGATGAAATGGGAAGAGCAACAATAATTTCACCTCATTTTCCAAAATAGGTTTAACCTTTATTCAATAGCTTTAGGGTAAAATACTGCGCTATGCAATATCATAAAATCATTTTGCCACTATGTATTATTATAGGTGTAACCGCCTGCAATAACAGCAATAGCAACAATAACAGCACCGCTATCCATACCGATTCTGCGGCAATGCCAAATGAAAAACTGCTCCCACCCGTAGAAACACAAAAACCTAATTCTAATTATACGCCTGCATTTGAAGGACAAACAAGAATACCTGCCGTAAAAACCGTCACGGCCTACCAGGTTGACAAGATTGCCGGCAAAATCGGCGAACCCTGGGCAATAATCCCCTATTCCAATGACCGGTTTTTAATAACCGACAAAAGCGGGTTTATGCAAATCATAAGCGCCGATGGCGCTGTGCTGAAAAAAATAACCGGTTTCCCCGAAGTAGATAACCGTGCACAGGGTGGCCTGCTGGATGTAGCGCTTGACCCGGATTTTACCCAAAACAAAACCATCTATTGGGCTTTTTCTGAAAAACAAAAAAATGATGGCAACCTTACTGCTATTGCCAAAGGCATAATCAATGAAGCTGAAGATAAAATTGAAAAGGTATCTGTTATCTTCAGGGTATTACCGGCCTTAAACAGCACTTTGCATTATGGTTCAAGATTGGTTTTTGATAAAGAAGGGTATTTATACTTTAGCGCCGGCGAACGATCTATACTGGAAGGAAGAAAGCAGGCACAGGATCTCAAATCGGGATTAGGAAAAATTTTTAAAATTACAAAAGAAGGTAAGCCGGCCCCGGGAAACCCATTTGCAAACAACAGCAGTGCTATGGCGTCTATTTATACTTACGGGCACCGCAATCCTCAAAGCCTGGATATAAACCCGGCAACCGGGGAATTATGGGAAGCCGAATTTGGACCAAGGGGCGGCGATGAATTAAACCTCATTACTGCAGGCAAAAATTATGGCTGGCCGGTAATTACTTACGGAATAGAATATTACGGGGCAATAATAGGCGATGCCATTCAGCAAAAAGAAGGAATGGAACAGCCGGTATATTATTGGGACCCGGTAATCTCTCCAAGTGGAATGACTTTTTACCCCGGCAACGAAATACCTGAATGGGAAAACAATCTTTTCATTGGCGGCCTGAGCAGCCAGCAAATTACCCGCCTGCAGTTGCAGAACCATAAAGTAACCGGTGAAGAAAGGTTGTTAACCAATTTAAATGAACGGTTTAGGGATATTGCCTTTTTCAAGGGAATGCTATACACTATAACCGATAATGGAAATGTATATAGAATTAAAAAGAAATCTTAAACGACTTTTATGCATTCATTTGAAAAACTGTTATCCAACAATAAAGACTGGTCAAAATCCAGGCAAGCTTTTGAACCTGATTTTTTTAAAAAGCTAGTTGAACTTCAAACACCCGAATTTTTATGGATTGGCTGCAGCGACAGCCGTGTGCCAACTAACGAAATTACCGGCACCCAACCGGGGGAAATTTTTGTACACCGTAATATTGCCAATTTAGTGATAGATACCGATGTAAACCTGCTGAGTGTTTTATATTATGCGGTAAACATTTTAAAAGTGAAACATGTAATTGTATGCGGGCACTATGGATGCGGAGGAATTAAAGCAGCCATGAGTAATAGCGATTTTAAGCAAATACTCAATATGTGGCTCAGAAAAATTAAAGATGTGTATAAAGATAACAGTGAAGAACTGGATCAAATTAGCGACCTGGAAAAAAGAGAAAACCGCCTTACGGAACTTAATGTTATTGAGCAGGTACGCCGTTTAATGAAAACCTCCATTATACAAAAAGCCTGGAAAGACCGGCAGGCGCCTGATTTACATGGATGGGTTTATAGCCTCAATGATGGCATCATAAACCCAATTTATCATTTAAAAGCCGGGGAGGAAGTGGATGCGCTGTACCGGTATGATGACTTATAATTTTTGCCGCTATTCATCTATTTGCCCGTTACAGTTATCGTCAATTCCGTTTGCCGGCACTTCTGCATGACCGGGATTTACATTAGCATCTGCATCATTACAATCTGTACTGTTGGCAACATAGCCCGCCGGCATTGAGCAAGCCTGGGTAGTTACATTGATATCGCCATAACCATCGTTATCGGCATCTCTATAAAAAGTTTGTGCACCCACAGCATAAGGATCATCTATTACACCATTGCAATCATCATCTATTCCATTACAGGTTTCTATGGCTGAGGGATTGATATTGGGATTGGCATCATTGCAATCTCCACCATAAGCAGAAAATCCATCCCCGTCATTATCCAGGTTGCAGCCCAATCCTTCATCCACCTGCCCATCGCAATTATTATCCAGGCCATCACATATTTCTGTTGCTGCCGGGTTTACTGCCGGATCATAATCATCACAATCACCTTGCAGAACCGAAAAGCCATCTCCATCGGTATCGCACTGTTCATCCACTAATCCGTTGCAATCATTATCTGCAAAATCGCCGCAAAGTTCCGGTGCACCCGGGTATGAGGTCGGATCAAAATCATTACAATCACCCTGTGCTGTTGAATATCCATCGTTATCGTTATCCTGGTCATCACAACCTTCATCTATAGTACCATCGCAGTTATTATCGGCCCCATCACATATTTCCGGCGTTCCGGGGTTTACGGAAAAATTAAAATCATCACAGTCTGTTCCATCAAGTACCATGGCTGCAGGAGGATTAACCGGAGGCGCACATAATATTTCAAAAGCACCGGGGTTACCATAACCATCTTCATCAAAATCGTAATAATAAATGGTACCATCTATTGCATTGTCATCAATGTTGCCATTGCAATCATTATCAAGGCCATCGCAAATTTCAGGCGCATCAGGATTTACACCGGCGTTACTATCATCACAATCCGTATTATTGGCTACATAGCCATTTTGAACCGAGCAAGCCACGATGCTTACTGCAGGGTCTCCAAAGCCATCGCCATCCGCATCTGCGTAATAGG
Organism: Bacteroidota bacterium; assembly: GCA_018266715.1. GTDB lineage: Bacteria > Bacteroidota > Bacteroidia > Chitinophagales > Chitinophagaceae > Ferruginibacter. Next base: position 599 of record JAFDZZ010000098.1, on the reverse strand, counting down.
TATTTCCATCAACGGGGTTTTCATCTATTTGACCATCACAATCATCGTCAATACCATTACATAATTCATTGGCACCGGGAAACACTGCTGCATTATTATCATCACAATCCGTATTATTGGCTACATATCCATTTGGTGTGCTACAAGCCTGTATTGAATTGGACGCATTACCAAAACCGTCGCCATCACTATCTAAATAATAGCTGTTACCATCAACCGGGTTTTCATCTATTTGCCCGTCGCAATCATCATCAATACCATTACATAGTTCATTGGCACCGGGGAATACGGTCGCATTATTATCATCACAATCAGAGCTATTTTCTACATAGCCATTGGGCAATGAACAATTTATTATACTGTTGGATGCATCACCAAAACCATCTCCATCACTATCTAAATAATAAGTTACTCCGCCAGTTAGACCCGGGTCTGCAGCATCTATCAATCCATCACAATCATCATCAAGGCCATTACATACTTCGGTTGCTGCAGGATTAATGGCTGGGTTACTGTCGTCGCAATCCGATGAGTTTGTTACATAGCCGGTTGGGGCGGTGCAGGCTTGGGTTGTGTTGGCGGCATCGCCATAGCCATCG
>JAFDZZ010000097.1 GCA_018266715.1 Bacteroidota bacterium | reverse complement strand
TAATAAATATCTGGAGGGCTTATAAATGAAGGTATTGAATCAATAGTAAAGGCATTCTGACCACGACTTGGATTAATATTGTAAATATTAAATTTATTAGTTTCAATATCAAAATATCCTATGCCAATATGTGTAAAATTTGTATCAGATATATTAAAAACTTTGACAATAATGTTTTGCTTCGATTTTGTACCCCTTGCTAATATATATATCTTATTATTATCAAAATTTGAAAAATAACTCTGAGAATATCCATGGTCTTGCAGAAGCAAAATGAATATTTTCAGAATTAGAAAGCGTAATAAATAGACGTTCTTAAACAATTTTTATTAAATTTTAACCCATTCAAATTTTTTTCTTTTATTGCATTGAAATCTGATTCTGCAAAAAAACCAACATCCCCTCTTATTGTAGATGTCAAAGAAAAGTATAAACCTCCTCCCCCATGAATACTTAATGTACTCCCAAAATTGGAGTAACTTTTTTCCTCTCCATATTCACTAAAAGATTTCAAGGTTATACCATAGTTGAAGGATAGCCCTATATCAATGAATAATAAGCTGTTCCTTGAAATTCTTTCTCTTCTTCTTAAAGAAACTTGTGGTTTTAGATAATTCAAATTGTAGTATTGATCAACTGAAACGATAGTATCATATTTGTTAATACCAATTCTGCTATACCCAAGTCCAACCAATATACTCCATGGTTTATAGTTGGCTTTTCCAAAATTTTTGTAGTATTCAAGAGAAGACATTCTCGAAAGAGTAATTTTTCGTTGATAGCCTTTAATTTTATAATAACTATTACCATCTAATAATAGCCCCGAAATTTTAAGTCCTTGATTTTTTTCTTGCCCAATGCAGATAAACGGGAAAATAACAAAACAAAAAATGGCAATTTTGAGAGGTTTCATATCATTATATTTATTTCAAAAATAATAAATGAGGCCATGTTAGGCCCCATTTATTATGTTTTAACAGACTGTAATAGCTGCAAGTACACCAAAAACTACAGCACCTCCTATTCCACACCATACACCACAAGCTTCAAAGCCAGTCCAAAATCCAATTGCCGCAGATCCAATAACACAAACAGCAGCAGAAGTGGGTCCACTTCCATTTGGGCCAAAAATATCACAATTACCCCTTCCTTCATCTCCATTTATACCCTGTCTTGCAGTGGAAAAACCTATATCAGTTAGTCTTAATAAAATTTCACGTTCAGGGTCAGTGACCCTACTGTTTAATACTTCAACTGCAATATTAGAATAATAATTTTCTCTTTCCTCAGTTGTTGCGTTCTTTGGATAACTTAAAATTTTTATTGTTAAACTCTTAGCTTCAGCGCTCATTTTTGTATTGCTATTAATAATATCATCAATTTTGATTTCTTTTTGCTTTTTAATATTATAAATAGTGTATGCCAATTCAGTATTCATTGAAGTTTGAAAGGGAATCTTTTTTTGATAATAATTTAAACTTGCCTCGTCTACCCCTTTAAATCCATTTTTCTGAATATCACTAACGATGGTATTTATACCTTGAAAATACTGATCCGCAAAGCCGTAGTATGGGTTGTTAAGTTGTGCGATAGCACAAAAAGAGATTGATAAAATTGTGAATAAAGAAAATATCGTTTTCATTTTTTTTCACCAGAATCGCCGCTCCTTTAAACGGGTTTTTTGTTGATTCTTGTATGCTATTGCCTGGCCACAGCATTTGCAAGACAAATTTGTTGCAATAAGGAATCTATTTAAGCAAAAAAAATCACTAAGAAATTGATTTTTGTCTATATTATAGAAATTATTTTATATATTTTATAATAATGTGTGAAAAAAGTGTGAGAAAAAATGTTTTGCTATTTTTTTTAATAAAAATAATTTCAATATTTAAACTTACTCTGGCATGAAAACTCCTACTGCTATGAATTTTACTATTGGTGAAAAAATCCGTATTTTGCGTAATATTAAAGGCTTTTCCCAAAAAGGATTAGCTTCATGCACCGGACAAAAACAAGAATGTATCAGCTACATCGAAAGCAATAAAATGAAAAAACCTCTTAACAGGTCCACGCTTGCCAAACTTGCCGGTGCGTTTGACTTAACTCCAGAACAACTTGAGCGATTTGACCCATCTAAATTTGTTTATAACCATTTTGAGGAAAATGCTAAGCAGGATATTTTTATTCAAAGTCTTATTTTTTCGAGCAATGATAAAATTTTAACCTTGCAACAAGAAACAATTGAAACTTTGCAGAAATTAAATGACATGTATAAGGAACAGCTTAAGGCGAAATCATAATAAGGTTTTTAAGTTTCAACAGAGGTTTAACTGCAGCTACCTAAAACCCCCACTGACACAAGACTTTTGCTTATACGGCTACTTGTTGCCGCTTAAATCTGCCCTTATATATCAGGATTTAAAGAACGGGGAATCTGTTAAAATTGAGGAAGCAAAACGGTTACCCTATTTCTTCCAAATCCAAACCTGGAGATTATATCATAACACAACTTGTCGTTTACACGATAATACTGTAAGAGGCGAATTAGTAAGGGAGGCATGTGGATATTTATACAGCCGTATTGTTGTTTATGAGACTAACCTCCATGATTGCTTAATATAGAGCATTTGCGATACTATTTCTCACTTATAACGGGGATCAGGACAAAAGGTATCAAGTGATCCTGCGGAATGCTTGCACCAGGGAGGTTCGAATCCAGTCGTCCCGACAAAATTTCCCTGTTTTTTTGCAGGGATTTTTTATGTTCTGTAATTGAACCTGCAGTAAAAATTATTTGTGCTTCGGCAGCATTTTCAGATATTTGCACAACCCATTTAGCCAATGAATGTTTTAATTAAGCAGGCCCGTATTGTAGCCCCTCACTCAGGTCACCATGGCCGGTTGGCAGATATTTTTATTGAAAATGGCATTATCCGGGAAATAAGCGATACGATTACTGTAGAAAATGCTGAAATTATAGCGGCAGAAAATTTGCATGTTTCCACCGGCTGGATGGACGTTTTTGCCGATTTTGCCGACCCGGGATTTGAGCAAAATGAAACCATTTTCACCGGGGCGGCTTCCGCAGCAGCGGGCGGTTTTACCGATGTAATGGTAATTCCCAATACCAACCCTGTTGTTTCTGCCAAAGCCCAGGTAGAATATATACTCAAAAAATCTGCAGGGCTTGCCGTGAACATTTATCCCATTGGTGCCGTAACCCAAAATACACAGGGCAGCCAGCTTGCCGAAATGTACGATATGCAGCATAGCGGTTGCATAGCTTTTAGTGATGGCATCCATGCATTACAAGATCCCGGCATCATCCTGAAAGCCCTGCAATATGTTACGGCAATTGATAAAACCATTATTCAACTCCCCTGCCATAGCAGTATTGGCCACAATGGCCTAATGAATGAAGGTATTATGAGTACAAGGCTCGGCCTGCCCGGCTTGCCGGCTGTTGCTGAAGAATTAATGATTCACCAATGCATTCAATTCGTACAATATTCCGGGTCAAAACTTCATTTTACCGGCGTATCCACTCAAAACGGGATCCATCAAATTCTCCATGCAAAAAAAACAGGGTTGCCCGTCAGTTTCTCTGTAACGCCCTACCATGGCTATTTTTGTGATGAGGACTTAAAGGATTACGATACCAATCTTAAACTTAACCCGCCTTTACGCACCCTTACCGATAAAGAGGCTGTTCAAAAAGCGCTGTCTGACGGAATGGTGGATTGTATTGCCTCCCACCATATTCCATTGCATAAGGATTATAAAGATTGTGAGTTTGAATATGCCAAAAACGGCATGAATGGTTTGCAAACAGCTTTTGGCGCCATTAACAACTTTCATCAAAACCTGGAAATACTCATCCGGCAGCTCACCATAGCGCCAAGAACTATTTTTGGATTGGATATGCCATTACTGGAACCCGGGGCAAAAGCCTGTTTAACGCTTTTTAACCCGGCTCTTGAATATTATTTTGAAAAGGGAGCGTTGCTTTCCAAATCATCCAACACGGCATTTGATGGTAAAAAACTCAAAGGAAAGGTTTTGGGTATTCTCAATAATCAACAAATGGTTTTAGCAAAATGAATCTAAAGAACATTTCAGCTACACAAAAAGGTTTGATTACGGCAGCCGTAATGATCGTGATCTCATTACTGATTTATTATTTTAAAGGTAATTTTGAAAACGGTTTACAGTATATTACTTATTTTGTGTACATCGCCGGTATCGTATGGGCCCTTCTTGCTTTTCGTTACAGCGACAAGGAAAACAAATCATTCAAAAATTATTTCTCCGAAGGCTTTAAATGCTTTATTGTAGTAACGCTGTTGATGGTATTGTTCACTTTTATTTTTTTAAAGCTGAACCCATCGCTTAAAGATGAAATGGCGGTGCATTATAAAGCCGACCTGGTGAAAACAAATAATTATACACCGGCAGAAATTGAAACCATGGTGGTTAAAGCCAAAGATTATTTTGTAACCATGCTGGTTTCAATGGCTATTTTCGGATATTTGATTATAGGCGCTTTGGTTACTGTAATTGCTTCGGCATTTTTTTCCCAGAAAAGAAATACGCAATGGACATCTCAATCATAATCCCCTTATATAATGAAGAAGAATCGCTGCCGGAGTTGGTCGATTGGATCAAACGGGTGGTGGATGCCCATCAGTTGAGCTACGAAATTATTATGATAGATGATGGCAGCAACGATGGCTCCTGGGAAATTATTGAACAGCTTAAAGCGGCTAACCAAAATATAAAAGGTATTAAATTTCAACGGAACTATGGCAAAAGTGCAGCACTCAACGAAGGATTTAAAGCCGCATTGGGAGATGTGGTGATCACTATGGATGCCGATATGCAGGATAGCCCCGATGAAATTCCCGAATTAAGGCGCATGATTGTAGATGAGGGTTTTGATATGGTGAGCGGATGGAAGAAAAAGCGATACGACAATACCTTCACTAAAAATATCCCTTCTAAATTATTTAATGCAGTGGCCCGTAAAAAGTCCGGCATCAAATTGCATGATTTTAACTGTGGGTTAAAATCTTACCGGAATAAAGTGGTAAAAAGCATCGAAGTATATGGTGAAATGCACCGCTATATCCCCATTTTAGCCAAGTGGTCGGGTTTTAGAAAAATTGGAGAAAAGGTAGTAGAACACCGCCCCCGTAAATACGGCAACACCAAATTCGGCTGGGAACGCTTTATTAACGGGTTCCTGGACCTGGCTTCTATTATGTTTGTTGGTAAATTTGGTAAAAGGCCCATGCATTTTTTCGGGCTATGGGGTACGATATCTTTTTTGCTGGGTTTCATTATTTTTTTATGGCTTACCGTATCAAAATATTTTTTCAATGAAACCGGGCTTACCCAAAGGCCGTTGTTTTTCTTTGCCATCATGATCATGATTATCGGTACACAACTTTTTCTCGCCGGGTTTATTGGTGAACTCATTTCCCGTAATGCGCCGGACCGGAATAGTTATTTAATTGAAAAAAAGCTGGGGTTGTAACCCTGTGCCTGCCTGCACTAAATTAAATTGTAATGAAAGTTATCATCATTGGACCGGCTCACCCGCTTCGTGGCGGCCTGGCTTCATTTAATGAGCGGCTGGCCCGGGAGTTTTTACATCAAGGTCATGAGGTTACGATTTATACTTTTTCTCTACAGTACCCTTCCTTTCTTTTTCCCGGAACCACCCAATACTCCAGCGAACCTGCACCAAAAGATATTCCTATAAAAGTGGCCATTAATTCCATTAACCCCTTAAACTGGATTAAAACCGGATGGCAGATAAAAAAAGAAAAGCCGGATATTATTGTAGTGAGATATTGGCTACCCTTTATGGGGCCCTGCTTAGGGTCTATACTTCGTATCGCCAAACGAAATAAACCTACCCGTGTAATTTGTATTGCCGATAATATTATACCGCATGAAAAACGAATTGGAGACAACAGCTTCACCCGGTATTTTCTTCCTTCGGCAGATGCATTTATCACCATGAGTGAAAAGGTTTTTGATGATGTAAAAAAACGATCCCCTAAACCCGTGGAACTTGTGGCACATCCACTGTATGATAATTTTGGCGAAAAAATCCCTATGTCAGAGGCCAGGTTGGTGCTGGGTATTCCGGAACAGGATTTTGTAATACTTTTTTTTGGGTTTATCAGGAAGTATAAGGGACTGGATATTATACTTGAGGCCATG
>JAFDZZ010000096.1:8402-9362 GCA_018266715.1 Bacteroidota bacterium | reverse complement strand
AGTTCCCGCCGGCTTACATGCAAATACCTTTCTGTGGTTTTTATATTAAAATGGCCTAATAAATCTTTAATATACCTTATATCCGTTCCTTTTTCCAGCAAATGAGTGGCAAAGCTATGCCTTAAACTATGCATGCCTATTTCTTTTTTAATGCCGGCTTTCTCTTTGGCATTGTAAAATATTTGCTGCACCGTTCGTATCGGGTAGGCTTCTCCTGTTGTTTCCGATTCAAATAAATACTTTTTAGGCCTGGGTTTATACTCTTTTATATAACTCCTTAATATATCTAATACGATCGGGCTTAAGGGTACATACCGGTCTTTTTTTCCTTTTGCTCTTTCTATAAAAATTTGCATCCGCCGGCTGTCAATATCCGTTAATTTTAATGCGGCAATTTCGCTCACCCTTAATCCTGCACTATAGGCCGTAAACAACATCGCTTTATGTTTTTTGTTGTTTAAGGCATTAAATAATCGGGTTATTTCGGTTTCATTCAATAACCTCGGTAATTGCAAATGTTTTTTTGGCCTGGGAAAAGCTAAAAAAAATTTATCTTTTCTAAGTACCTGTTCATAATAAAACTTTATGGCATTTAACCGGCTGTGCAACGTGTTTTCTTTTAATCCGCATTTTTCCTTGCAATAAACCATATACCGTCTAAGATTCTCTACCGATAAATGATCGGCATTGATATGCTTTAACAATACCAGTAGCTGTGTAATTTCATTTACATAAGTTTTTATGGTGGAGGCGCTGTAGGCCTTTAGTTGAAGGGTTTCAACTAATGCAGGCAATACATGGGCATTTTCGGGTTCAATGAAAGTATGTGCATTTGTAAGTGTGGAAGATTTTCCGGGTACAGGTAAATGCTTTATCTCTCTTGTTTTTTCAGGTAATAATAGAGCTGGAGCGTCGGTTTTTATTTCAACTTTATTTTTTAAAACCGCTTTTAATTTTTTA
>JAFDZZ010000096.1:0-8297 GCA_018266715.1 Bacteroidota bacterium | reverse complement strand
CTTTTTATTTCCGGGTCGTAATCAAAAATAATAGCAATGCAATTATTATTCCTATGAAATAAAGGGCGTAAATACAATGTTTTCATACCTGGGAAATAGTTTAATTGGGCACACAACTTCGTAACCCTCAGTCACATGGCCAGGGTATCAGGACTGCTTAAAATTACTTAAAATTTTATTTTGAAAGCCGGGGGAGGACCTATTTATTTTGGATTACGATGCACCGTTACGGGGAATTTTTTTAAAACGAAAGTTTTATGATTGCAAGCATATTTTCAAGCATAAAAACGGCATGCGGGCAAAAAAAATCAGCAGGGTTATTTAACGCCTGCTGAAATTTTAAAAGTTAAGAGTAAATTGTTGTTAAGCGCCTTCAAATCTTTCGGCTACCCTGGCCCAGTTTACCAGGTTCCAAAAAGCAGCCAGGTAATCGCCACGTTTGTTCTGATATTTTAAATAATAGGCATGCTCCCATACATCTACGCCAAGTATTGGCGTGCCTTTTGTTTCGGCTACGTCCATTAAAGGGTTATCCTGGTTGGGGGTTGAAGATACTTCAAGCTTGCCGTCTTTTACGATAAGCCAGGCCCATCCGCTGCCAAAACGGGTTAAACCGGCCTGGGCAAATTTTTCTTTAAAACTGTCAAAGGAGCCAAAAGAGGAATGGATTGCATCGGCAAGTTTTCCCGTAGGGGCGCCGCCTCCGCCGGGTGTAAGACTTTCCCAAAAAAAACTGTGATTCCAGTGCCCACCCCCATTATTGCGCACTGCAGGGCTTATTTTTCCTGCATTTTTTACCAGCTCTTCCAGCGATTTGTTTTCGTTTTCAGATCCGGCAATGGCTTTATTCAGATTGTCCACATAAGCCTGGTGGTGTTTGCCATGGTGTATTTGCATCGTTAAGCTGTCAATATGGGGTTCTAATGCATCGTATGCGTAAGGTAATGCTGCTAATGTAAATGCCATAATAGTAAATTTTATCGTTTCTTAAAAATTATTCGAACCGCAAATTTACTGTTTCCGTACTATAAAAACCCGGGGTGCATGTTAAACTTCCCAATTTCGGAAACTCATCTTTTGGATTTAAAAAAAGAGCTGATTAAAGTGCTGCATTCATCTTTTAATACACCGCCGGTTATTTTTGTTTTGGGATGAAAGGGATTTTTTTTTCCGGTATATTTTTGAAACCCGTTTTTTTCATCATAAGCGCCAAATACCACACGGCCTATTTTGCTCCAGTATAAAGCGCCGCAACACATCAGGCAGGGCTCCAAGGTAACATAGAGCGTGGCTTCGGGCAGGTACTTACTGCCTAAATAATTATAGGCAGATGTGAGAGCAATAATTTCGGCGTGGGCCGTGCTGTCGTTCAGTAATTCCACCTGGTTCCATCCTTTGCTGATGATGTTGTTTTGTAAAACTACAATAGCCCCAATGGGTACTTCGTCTTTTTCCAGCGCTTTTTGCGCTTCTTTTAATGCCAGTTTCATATAGTGCTCGTCTGTCATTGAAAAAAATTAACTTTAAACAAATTTAATGCATGTCTTATCTACAACAGGTAAATTCACTCAGGCAATTTTATAAAACCGGGCAAACCAAACCTTATTTTTTTCGTAAAGAACAATTACTTAAACTAAAAAATGCCATTATAAAGTATGAACAGGAAATTTATGAAGCGCTTTATGCCGATCTGAAAAAGTGCCCGGAGGAATGTTGGGTAACCGAAAACGGCCTGGTATTGTCTGAAATGAATCACAGCTTACGCAACCTGGAAAAATGGATGCGGCCCAAAAGAAAAAATACCAACCTGGTTAATTTCCTGTCTTCCAGTTTTGTGATTAGAGAGCCGTTGGGCGTAGTATTGGTAATTGCACCATGGAATTATCCGTTCCAGTTGTTGATGAAGCCTTTGGTTGCGGCCATTGCCGGCGGAAATTGTGTGGTGCTTAAGCCATCGGAGCATGCCCCGGCTACGGCTGCTGTAATGAAAACGATCATAGAAGAACTATTTCCTCCCCATTATATTTTGTTTGCCGAAGGCGAAGGCAGGCAGGTAGTGCCGGAGTTAATGCAACAGTTTACTTTTGATCATGTATTTTTTACCGGTGGGCCGGTAGTGGGAAAAGAAGTGTATAAAATGGCGGCCGAAAAACTCGTGCCGGTTACGCTGGAGCTGGGTGGTAAAAGCCCATGTGTGGTAGAAGCCGATGCGGATATAGAAATCACGGCAAAAAGAATTGCAATAACTAAATTTACCAATGCCGGGCAAATGTGTGTGGCGCCGGATTATATTTTAGTGCATCGTTCTAAAAAAGAGGCCTTAATCGAAGAACTGAAAAAATATATCGTCCGGTTTTTTGGTGACGATGCTTCCACTCATTATAATTATTGCAGAATAATTAATGAAAACCAGTTTGATCGTTTGATTAAATACCTCGATGAAGGCAGGGTTATCATGGGAGGGCAACACCAGCGCAGCAGTTTATATATTCAACCTACATTATTAGATGGGGTGGATGAAAACAGCCGAATTATGAAAGAAGAAATTTTTGGCCCTGTTTTACCGGTCATTAGTTTTGAAAATAAGCAAGAGGCTTTGAATATTATTGAAGCCAATAAAAATCCGCTGGCCTTTTATATTTTTACCGGCAGTAAATCCCTGGGCAGGCAATGGATAAACGATGTGGCCTTCGGTGGGGGCTGCATCAATAATGCCAGTTGGCATTTTGCCAATCATTACCTTCCGGCTGGAGGCAGGGGAAATAGCGGCATAGGCAATTATCATGGCAAATACGGTTTTGAAACATTTACTCATGCAAAAGGCATCATGTCGTCCCCGCTATGGTTCGATCCAAAGTTAAAATATCCGCCATTTAAAGGAAGGTTAAACCTGTTTAAAAAAATCATCAGGTAATTTATGACGCTAAAGCAAAAACTTGTCATCTTTGCTTATCCTTTGCTCCGTAAATTTATGCGAGGCATGGGCAAAAATAAATTCTTACAATCTACAATAATGGCTCCGGATTCTTTTTATAAACTGCAGGCAATATTAAATAATGGTATGGTACTTGATTTTTCTACCTTAAAAGGTAAAAAAGTGTTGCTGGTCAATACGGCTTCCGATTGCGGCTATACGCCACAGTATAAAGGTTTGCAGGAGTTGTATGAAAAATTTGGCAACCGCCTGGCCGTTCTCGGCTTTCCATCCAATGAATTTGGGGAGCAGGAAAAAGGCAGCGATGCCGAAATTGAACATTTTTGTAAAGTAAATTATGGCGTTGATTTTCCCATGATAAAAAAAACAACGGTGAAAAAATCAGCACAGCAGCATGAAGTGTATCAATGGCTCACCCGGGAAGAACAAAACGGGTGGAACAGCAAAAGCCCCGACTGGAACTTTTGCAAATACCTGGTTGACGAATATGGCAACCTTACGCATTTTTTTCCTTCTGCAGTAGATCCTATGGATAACGAAATCCTGCAATATTTATAATATACCGGCAACGGTAATTCAGTAAAGCTTTTGTACACATGTTTTCAAAAACAGACATTGAAAAATATTTCCCGGAAGAAAAAAATGCCGCCCTGTTTTTTTTGATCCTTGGTATTATTGCTGTACTGCTTTCGGCGCTTTTGTTTTTAATGTTTAAAACCAATTGGTACAAAGGTTTTGTGATTCCCGTTTTTGTTGTGGGCGTTATCCAGGGGTTAGTGGGTTACCAGGTACATAAATCAGCAGATGCTTATCGTAAAGACGCTGTGTTTTCCTACGACCTGAATCCTTCAAAACTGGAAACTAAAGAATATGTAAGAATGCAAAAGGTAAACCGGCAGTTAACGGTTTTGCTTATTGCCGAAGCCCTGTTGCTTATGGCAGCCGTTTTGATGGTTATACTGTTAAAAAATAAAGCCGATACAGCATTTTGGCGTGGGCTGGCTTTGGGGTTGCTTTTACAGGCGGCGCTTTCTTTTGGATTTGACGGGTTGGCCAAAAACAGGGCAGGGGTTTATCTTAACGGCCTGCGCTCGTTTATTACAAACCATTTTAAAAGCCCATAGCATTTGAAAAATTTTGGTAATTATTTAAGTTTAAGTATCAGCAGGTTAAAACCCTGGCAACGGCTGGCGGTATCCGCTTTTTGTGCGGCGCTGGTTTTTTTCCTTTTGAAAAATTATGGGTATGCGCTCAATAGTTATGTGGTATTACTCATTACCTGGGATGTTTTTGCATTTGTTTACCTGGTCTGTTGCTGGGCGGTGTTTATTTTTATGCGTCTTTCGGTTTTAAAACATATTGCCACGCAGGAAGATGGTGGAAAATGGATGGTATTCATCCTCGTTATTCTTTTTTCCATTGCCGGCCTGGTAATTATTATGCTGTTGCTTAGTAAAAATATTGTAACGGTGCCCAGGTTGCCGCTTACCATAGCTGCAGTATTGGGTATGTTTTTTAGCTGGCTCATTGTACATACCATTTTTTCTTTTCATTATGCCCATTTGTATTATAAAAACAATATGAAAAGCGGGGGCCTTGCATTTCCCGGAAACCAGGAGCCCGATTATCTTGACTTTGCCTATTTCTCCATAGTTATCGGCTGCACCTTCCAGGTATCGGATGTGGAAATCACTTCAAAAAAAATTCGCCACCTGGTGTTGTTGCACGGCTTGCTGGCTTTTATGCTCAATACCTTTGTTGTAGCCCTAAGTATAAATATTATGCTGGGTTTTATACAGCATGCATAAAAAAAGCCCGAAATTTTTCGGGCTAATATTTTAAAAAGGGGCTATTATTGTTTTACCGCTTCTTTTGCTTTTTCGGTACCTTCTTTTACCACTTCTTTGGCTTTATCCATTCCTTTTTTAGCGCCTTCCACTACGGTTGCACCTACCTCTTTGGCGCCTTCTGCTACGGTATTGGCTGCATCTTTGGCATTTTCAACCACTGTTGTGCCGGTTTGTTTTGCAGCATCTACTACATTACTTACGGCCGAGTCAACTTTTGTAGCCATTGTTGAGCTGTCGGTAGCGGGCATTGTACTTGAATCCATTGCCGGGGTTTCCGTTTTTGTTTCATTTTTTGCTTCGTTGCAGGCAACTAATACCGTTGCTAAAGCCGCAACAACCATAATTTTTTTCATTGTTAAATTTTAATCAGTTTAATAATTTAGAGTAATGGCCTAAACGTATAAGTATTTCATTGTATTTTACCCACTGCTAACTTTTTAACAATTTCAATTAAAAAAATCAATATCCGTCATTGTTTTCGGCTAAAATGGCAGCATTTTTACACGGAATAGTTTTTGCAACAGGGCCTCAATATTAAATTTTAAAAAAAATGACAACGTCAATTCTTTTGGTTTCAGTGGTTTTTATGGTGATTGGTATGATTGTTCAGGGCAGGTTGCGTAGTAAGTTTGCCCAATACAGTAAAATGCCGGTAACCGGTGGGCTTAGCGGTGCAGAAGTAGCAGAAAAAATGCTCAGGGAAAATGGAATTTACGATGTGCAAATTATTTCGGTTCAGGGTCAGCTTACCGACCACTACAATCCCATGAATAAAACGGTGAATTTAAGCGCCGATGTTTATAACGGCAGGAGTGTGGCCGCTTCTGCCGTTGCTGCACACGAGTGTGGCCATGCGGTACAACATGCTACAGCCTATTCTATGCTTACTTTAAGAAGTAAGCTGGTGCCGTTGGTACAGGTAAGCAGTAGCTTTAGCCAATGGGTAATCCTGGCCGGTTTAGGCTTGGGCTTTGGCTCGGGAAATAATACCATTTTATTAATTGGTATTGCTTTATTTGCCCTGTCCACATTATTTGCTTTAATAACCCTGCCGGTAGAGTTTGATGCTTCTAACCGGGCGCTGGCCTGGATGCAAACGGCCAATATCACTACTGCAAGCGAGCAGGAAGGGGCAAAAGATGCCTTAAAATGGGCGGCATTAACCTATGTGGTGGCGGCTTTGGCGTCCATTGCCATGTTGTTGCAATATGTTATGATATTTTTGGGCCGAAGAGATGATTAAGTTACGCTGCATCTTTTTAAGAATGGAATTATAAAATTACATTTGGAACTTTTATTTATCTTACAATCTTTAATAAGTAAATATGAACCTGCAAAAAGAATTTGAAAAGTATGCCGTAAAGCACAAAGGCATTAGCGGCAATACCCTGCATAGTTATCAAACCAAAAGCGCAGCGGCGCTCCATACCGGCGCTAATCCCTATATTATTACCGGCCTTACGCCCAATATTATTGAAGAACGGCCCATGAATGTGGCGGTAATGGATGTGTACAGCAGGCTGATGATGGACCGTATTATTTTCCTGGGTTATCCCATAAGCGATGAAGTGGCAAATATTGTAACGGCCCAGCTTTTATTTTTAGAAAGTACCGACCGTTCCAAAGATATTCAAATGTACATCAACAGCCCCGGGGGCAGTGTTCATGCCGGTTTAGGCATGTATGATACCATGCAGTTTATATCACCGGATGTGGCCACCATTTGTATTGGCATTGCAGCAAGTATGGCCCAGGTACTCATGTGTGCCGGCACTAAGGGAAAACGTACCGCATTAAAACACAGCCGTATTATGATGCACCAGCCCAGCGCCGGAGCCGGCGGCCAGGCATCCGATATTGAAATTACCGTAAACCAAATACGTACACTTAAAAAAGAACTTTACGAAATTATTGCATTGCACACCGGCAAGTCGGTAGATAAAGTGGCCCAGGATTGCGATAGGGATAAATGGCTTACGGCCATAGAAGCCAAAGAATACGGCCTGGTAGATGAAGTGCTGCTCACCAATCCTAAAAAAGAAAAAAAATAAATTCAACCATTCACCTGCAAAATATATGATCATGAACACACGGTTTGAAGAAGAAGAAACCCCGGAAATAACCGCACCGGAAAACCCCATGGAAAAAATGATAGGCGGATGGCGCTTTGATAAAAAATTTATTGAGCAACGCAAAATATTTTTATGGGGCCCCGTAGAGGATAAAAGCGCCAAAGATATTACCGACAGGCTGCTTTACCTTGAGGCCTTTAGCCCTGGCAAAGAAATTACGTTTTATATCAATAGCCCCGGTGGCGTGATTACCAGCGGCATGGTGATTTACGATACCATGCAAATGATTTCATCACCGGTAAGCACGGTATGCATGGGTATGGCGGCAAGTATGGGCAGTATATTATTGAGTGGTGGTGCAAAAGGCAGGCGTTTTATTTTTCCGCATGGTGAAGTGATGATCCATCAACCCAGCGGTGGAGGCCGGGGCACCAGCGCCGACCTGGAAATAATGGCCGTTCAAATGCAAAAAGCCAAAGAGATGGGCGCCAAAATACTTGCCGAAAACTGCGGCCAAAGCGTTGAAAAAATTATGAAAGACTTTGACCGGGATTATTGGATGGATGCAAAAGAAAGTGTTGCCTACGGTATTGTAGATAAAGTGCTGGATAAAATTTAATTAGTGTTCGTTACGGTTTTATTTCATTCCGCTATCTAATAATATAAGCTGGGTAATTTCCAGGGGGTTAAAATTATTATCGCTTATTACCAGCAACGATCGGTTGCCGTTCCTGAGCCTTGGTCCAAAACAAATTCCTTCCAGGTTATCTATCCGTATTTTTAAGGAAGAAAAATTAAATAATAATTTTTTTGTAATGAGCTGCAAAGGCGGTTTTTCTATGAGGGAGCTATCGTCTTTTACATTTGTAGCCTGCCTTAAGTCGGCTAAATAGAGTTTTACAACCAGGGCATTTTCATAACCAGTGGAAAACGACCGTTCCAATACCAGCAATTCGTGTTCATTTATGGCCAGTATGGAAGATATACCGTTCACCATAAAGCTGCCGGCTTTTTTGGGCTTTTGAGCTACAGGGTCTAACGGGTAAGTGTATTGGGCCGTATTTTCTTTAGTGGCCCAATCGTATTTTAAAATACGGCACCAGTAATCTTTTTTTTCCAATCCGGCCTCTTCTCCATCGTTATAAAGAGGGCCCTCCGTACTGATAAATACCGTGGAGTAATTTTGGGCAAATGAAATACCTTCAAAAACAGCATTATTCCTTGGCCCCTTTTCCACAGGCCTCATAATATATAAATCCGGAATAGGTAATTGGTATTGTAATTTACCTGTGGTATCGGCAATATTAATGGAAGGATTTTGTAAAATGTTTTTGGTTTTGCCAATTATTCTTGTACCCTCACTAGTCCAAACCAGGTTGTTCTGCACCGGGTTATAGCGCAACTCTTCCGGGTCGGGTGCATTATCGGCATCTACCTTTG
>JAFDZZ010000095.1:10990-21229 GCA_018266715.1 Bacteroidota bacterium | reverse complement strand
GGGCCCTGTCCCAGCAAAGGCTGGTTAACACGCCCAATGCACGGGAAACTCCAAATAATACCGTGTAAAACTCATATTCCACCAAACCATAATGCACTAATAATGCCCCGCTATGTGCATCTACATTGGGCCAGGGATTTTTTATTTTTCCCATTGTAGAAAGAATGGGCGGTACGGTTTCATAAATGGTCCAAACGGTATTTACCAATGGATCATCCGGCATATGTTTTTTACCAAATTCCATTTGTGCAGTAAACCTTGGATCGGTTTTACGCAAAACAGCATGGCCATAGCCGGGTATTACTTTTCCTTCGCTGAGGGTTTGTTTTACATAATTTTCGATTTGTTCTTTGGTAGGGTTATCGCTGCCTATTTTTTCCCTTAATTCAAAAATCCATTTAATCACTTCCTGGTTGGCTAAGCCGTGTAAGGGGCCGGCAAGACCGTTCATACCTGCTGCAAAACTGAGGTAGCAATCACTAAGTGCAGAACCCACAAGGTGGGTAGCATGTGCCGAAACATTTCCGCCTTCATGGTCGGCATGAATGGTCATATAGAGCCGCATGAGGTCACGAAAAGATTTATCGCTAAAGCCAAGCATGTGGGCAAAATTGCCCGCCCAATCCAACATGCCGTTGGGTTGTATGTGATCTCCGTTTTTATATTTTCTCCTATAAATATATGCCGCAATTCTGGGCAGGCGGGCCAGTAAAATCATGGCATCATCAAAAGTGGCTTCCCAGTAATCTTTTTTAGCCATGCCCTTTGCATATTTTTTGGCAAATTCACTTTCGGTTTGCAAGGCCATAATGGCTACTACAAATTGCGTCATGGGGTGAGCGGAAACCGGCAAGGCTTCAATGCTGGCAAAAACATGGCTGGGCACATGGCTTCTGCGTTGCAGTACATTGGTAACATGCTGAACATCTTCGGCCGTAGGCAATTCTCCAATAAGCATCAGGTAAAGTAAACCTTCGGGCAAGGGCTCAGTGCCATTAGGCGCTTTAGGCAGTTTTTCCTGTAACTCAGGAATGGTATATCCACGAAAGCGGATACCTTCCTGTGAATCCAGCAATGAAGTTTCGGTAACTAATCCTGTAATTCCCCGCATACCCTGGTAAACCTGGGATAGGGATACTTCACCAATTTTTTTACTCCCGTGTTCTTTAATGATTTCTTTGATTTCTGTGGATACTGTTTCAAATTTTGAAGCAAACCTTTCCTTTAAAATTCCCATATATATGCCTTTTATTGTGAGTGTTTTTTCAATTTCCAAAATTACGATTGCTGCTTTGGCTAAACAAGAGAAAGCCGGTAAAGTTTATGGAAATACTACAATTTTTCCCTTTTAGGTAATACTCAAAATTAAAGAAGCCGTTTACTATTTTGGCGCCTTCTTGTAAATATAAAAAGCCAATAACCCAAAAAGGATATTGGGAAGCCATGCGGCCATAAAAGGTGAAAAGTTGCCCTTGGTTGCAAATACCACGCTAAACCGGCTAAAGAGAATATAGCTCACGCTGATGATTACTCCTAATGCCAGGTGTGCACCACTGCCGCCTCTTAGCTTTCTGCTGGCTAATGATGCCCCAATAATAGTTAAAATAAAAACAGAAACCGGTATGGCATCCCGGTTATACCGTTCCACCAAAAGATCACTCAACCCTTCCGAATGGCGCATTTTTTCTCTTTTGATGAAATCATCCAGTTCCCGGGTGGGCATTTGGTCTTTCAGGTATTCATCTTTTCTTAGGTCCAGCGGCCTGAAGTTGTAGTTCATCAGTAAATTGCTGTTTTTAACCACTCGTTCCGTTAAGGAGTCCATATGCCGCTCCAACACGTTTGAAAGTTTCCATTTTTTTGAACCGGTATCCCACATGATACTGGCTGCTCTTAAATTATATTGCAGTTTATTATTTTTAAACTGATCTACAAAAAAGCCGTTTCCGGATTTGCTGATGGTATCGTAAGAGCGCAACCCAACATAGGTTACGGGATCGAGCCTAAAATAAAGGTTTTGCAGGTACGAGGTATTTTTGTTGTGCATCCCTTTGTTTACATCCACATAATTCTTATTAAAATTTCCAAATTTTTCATTGGCTTTTGGCACCATCGAACGATAACCCAGCCAAAGTAAAAGGGAAAGAAATAATGCTGAAACCATATAGGGAACCATAAAACGCCGGAAGCTTACCCCACTGCTTAAAATGGCAATAATTTCGGACCTGCCTGCCATTTTTGAAGTAAAAAATATAACCGAAATGAATACAAATAAAGGAAACAACATGGCATCAAAGCGTGGAATAAAACCCAGGTAGTATTCTTTAAAAATTTGCCAGGCATCCAGGTTGCTTTTTACAAAATCATCTGTTTTTTCGCTAATATCCACTACAACCACAATAACGGTAAAAAGTAAAAGGCAAAAGAAAAAAGTGGAGAGGTATTTAGATATGATATACTGGTCTATCTTCTTCATTTACAGGGGCAAGATAATTTAAAAAAACAATGCCTACTGAGAAAATGCCGTTAAAAACATTCGGAAATAGGCCTATTTTTCCCCTAATTCCTTTTTAAGGCCACAATACAGTTTCTGCCTTTTTTATGATTTCACTCATAAAAATTGTTTAAATTAAAGTAATTATCTATACCTTTAAAAGAAAAAAACATGAAAAAAATATTTACAGTAGCAAGCCTTGCTGTGCTGGTATTATTTGCGCAAAAGGCAAAAGCACAATCAGAAGATGAAATGAAAAAATGGACCGATTACATGACCCCGGGAAAAATGCATAAATTAATGAACGGATGGGATGGATCATGGACCGGGTCAATTACAATGTGGATGGCTCCCGGCGCACCACCAAGCCAATCTAAAGGTACATTATTGAATAAAACGATTATGGATGGCCGTTATCAAATGGGCACGCATACCGGTGATTTTAATGGAATGCCATTTGAAGGCATAAGCATTTTGGCTTACGATAATGCCAAAAAAATATTTGAAAGCACCTGGATCGATAATATGGGAACCGGGATAATGCACTTAAAAGGTGACTGGAACGATAAAAAACAAGTTTTAACCCTAAGTGGAACAATGACAGACCCTATGACCGGGCAAGACACCAAGGTTAAAGAAACATTTACTATTTTGGATGATAACACTCACACCATGGAAATGTTTATGGTAGGCCCCGATGGAAAAGAATTTAGAACAATGGAAATTGTGTACAAAAGAAATAATTAATTTTAATAACTATTTTCATTTTACTTTTTGCTAAAAATCGGCCCGGAAAATTCCGGGCTGTTTTTTTGTGCATAACCTGAAAAAATAACGCTACTCTTTACTCGCTTTGGCAATGGCCTGTGCAGCAAGGTATCCCGTCGTCCATGCATTTTGAAAATTAAATCCACCGGTAACGCCATCAATATCTAATATTTCGCCGGCAAAATAAATCCCTTTCTTTAATTTACTTTCCATGCCGGCAGCATCTACTTCATTTAAAGCAATTCCACCGGCTGTTACAAATTCTTCTTTAAAAGTAGTTTTGCCCCTTAGCTCAAACTCCTGGCTGCATAAAAGTTTACTCAATAAATGTTGTGCTTTTGCCGGCAGGTCGGCCCAGCGAACCGTATCGTTAATGTTTGCACATTGCAATAAATATTCCCAAAGCCTTGCCGGTAGGAGAAAGGGATTTTTATTGTACATTTTTTGAGCCGCCTGGTTAAACCGCAAATGATTTAATTTTTCGTTGGCCAGGTTTTCGTTGTATTTTATCCCATCTACATTACCCAGCCAATTGATTGTAATTTTACAATTGTATTTTTTATCCTTAAGTTCCCTTGCTGCAAAAGCGCTAAGTTTTAAAACTGCCGGCCCGCTAAATCCCCAATGGGTAATTAATACCGCCCCGGCCTGCTCCCATTTGGTACCGGGTATTTTAACTATGGCATTCGGAACCGAAATGCCCATCAATTTTCCTGCATCGTGATGGGCAATATTAAATGTAAAAAGACTGGGGACAGGAGAGATAACGGAATGTCCCATTTTTTTTAACCAGCCCAACTGATCCTCTTTAGCAAATCCACCACAGGCAATACAAACAAAGCGGGCTTTAAGGGTTTTCCCGTTTTGAAGACGCAACTGCTGCATATCATTACCTGCAACAATTTCTTCCACGGCAGTATTCAGTATGATTTGAACCTTATAATTATTGGCTTCTTTCAATAAGCAACTCATAATGGATTGGGAACTGTTGGAAACCGGGAACATTCGGCCATCCGTTTCGGTTTTTAAGGGTACACCCCTATCTTCAAACCATTGTATGGTATCGGTTGTAAAAAAATGATGAAATGCTTTTTTTAGAAATGCAGCCCCTCTTGGATAATTTTTGACCATTTCGGCAATGCTAAAACAAGCGTGGGTAACATTGCAGCGGCCGCCTCCGCTTACTTTTACTTTGCTTAAAAGTTTTGAAGATTTTTCAACAATAATTACCTCCAGAGAAGGATTGAGCCTTGCTGCATTAACGGCGCAAAAAAAACCGGCAGCCCCACCGCCAATTACAATGAGTTTATTGCCGGCCATGATTCAAGTGATTTAATCGTGGCACCAGGTTAAATTAGGATTAGCTTTTTCTGCAGCTTCCAACTCGGCAAAAGAAGATAAAATATCGGGCTCGCCGGATGTAATGCATACATCATGTTCAAAATGAGCGGAAGGTTTACGGTCTTTGGTTAACACCGTCCAGCCGTCTTTTAAAAACTCCACTTCTCTTGTACCCATATTAATCATGGGTTCAATGGCCAGCACCATACCTTCTTTAAGTTTTTCTTTGGTGCCTCGTTTGCCATAATTAGGCACTTGCGGATCTTCATGAAGTTGTTTTCCCAAACCATGCCCCACCAATTCCCTTACAACACCATATCCATGCTTTTGCTCGGTATATTCCTGTATGGCATATGCAATATCTCCAATACGATTGCCCTTCCTGGCTTTATCAATACCTACATACAAGGAGGCTTTAGTAACCTTTAATAGTTTTTTTACTGCTTCACTTACTTCGCCAATGGCATAAGTATAGGCGCTATCGCCATGAAATCCATTTTTCAAAATCCCGATATCGAGTGAAATGATATCGGCATCTTTCAAGGGTACATTTTTAGGGAACCCATGCACCACTTCATCATTTACAGATATGCAGGTTGCTGCCGGGAAACCCCCGTAATTTAAAAATGAAGGTATGCCGCCATGATCTAAAATAAAGGTATGCACCAGGTTATTGATTTCCATAGTGGTTACCCCGGGTCTCATTATTTTGGCTGCTTCGGCATGGGCTTTACCTACCAGCAGGCAGGACAGGCGCATGATTTCAATTTCTTCTTTTGATTTATACTTTATCATCTTTATTAAAAAACCCCAACGAGTTTACGCCGGGGTTTAAATTCTATAATATTAAGCGTAATTACATGCCTGAAGATACGGCCTGCCTTCCCTGCATTCTTCCACCACCGCTCATTAAACCATCATATTGACGCATGAGTAACTGGGTTTCCACTTGCTGTAAGGTATCTAAAATTACACCCACCATAATCAACAAAGAAGTACCGCCAAAAAATGTTGCAAAACTTTGCTGCATGCCTACAAAACCAAGCTCTACCAGCCCGGGTAAAATACCCACTAATGCAAGTAAAATGGCGCCAGGTAGTGTAATCCTGTCCATAATGGTACCAATATAATCAGCCGTGTCTTTACCGGGTTTTACACCGGGAATAAAACCGTTATTGCGTTTCAGTTCATCGCTCATTTGCTTGGGGTTAAAAAGCAAAGCCGTATATAAAAAGGTAAATGCTATAACCGAAAACGAATAGACCAGCATGTAAATCCAGTTGGTATGATCGGTAAAATATTTGGCAAAACCGCTATTGGTAAAGCCGGTTACAAAAGTTGGCAAAAATAAAATAGCCTGTGCAAAGATGATGGGCATTACACCTGCAGCATTCACTTTAAGCGGTAAAAAATTTCTTGCACCACCAAACTGGCGGTTGCCCACAATTTGTTTTGCATAATTTACCGGAACCTTACGGGTGCCCAATACCAGCAAAATAATACCTAAGATTACCACTACTAAAAAGAGGATTTCCAACAGCATGATGAGCAATCCACCGGCGCCACCGGTGGAACGGGCTGTCCATTCCTGCATAAATGATTGGGGTAAACGTGCAAGGATACCAATCATAATGATAATGGAAGTACCATTACCCAAACCTTTATCCGTAATTTTTTCACCCAACCACATTACAAACAAGGTACCCACAGTGAGTAACACAACAGTAGAAACCCAAAAAAAGCCTGCACCATACCCCGGTATTAATGCGCCGGCATTAGCAGGGCTTTTCAAATAACCGATATAAGCAGCAGATTGAAATAAGGTTACAATTACAGTGAGGTAACGGGTCCATTGGTTGATTTTCTTTCTTCCGCTTTCTCCCTCTTTTTGGATTTTTGCCATTTGTGGCACCAGGATGGTTACCAGTTGCATAAAGATTGAGGCAGAGATGTAGGGCATGATCCCTAATGCAAATATGGAGGCTTTGGAAAAAGCGCCTCCCACAAATGCGTCTAAAAGGCCCAGCATACCGCTATTTTGCGTACTGCTGTGCAAGGCATCCAGTTTATTGGGGTCTATACCCGGTATTACAATAAATGAACCGAGGCGATAGATGAATAATAAAAGAAGCGTGTACAATATTTTATTGCGCAGCTCTTCAATGCTCCAGATATTTTTAAGTGTTGTAATAAACTTCTTCACTTGTGATTTGCTGTTTTAAATTGTCCAAAAAAGGAATTGCTGTGTTGCAGCGTTTGCAAATATCGTGAAATTATTTAAGTATTTCAACGGTTCCGCCAGCGCTTTCAATAGCTGATTTTGCTTTTTGACTGATGGCGTTAACCCGGAAAGAATATTTTCCTTTTAACTCCCCTGTGGCCAGGATTTTTATTAAAGCTTTTTGATTTACCAGTCCGTTAATATAAAGATTTTCGGGGCTAATTTCAGTAAGATTATACTTTTCCGCCAACTGGTCTATTTTACCCAGGTTAAATACATTGTACTCAACCTTGTTGATATTTTTGAAACCTCTTTTTGGCAGGCGCCTTTGAATGGGCATTTGGCCACCTTCGTGGGCTTTTTTGCTTTTATAACCGGCACGGCTTTGGCCACCTTTATTACCTTTTGTGGATGTGCCGCCTTTACCACTGGCTTCACCACGGCCCAGGCGTTTTTCTTTGTGTGTAGAACCTTTTGCAGGTTTTAAAGAATGTAATTTCATGTTGCTTTTATTTTAAACTTACGCCCCGAAAGCATTCGGGGCTCGCTTGTTGATAATACTATTTTATTTGTTGGGGCAACCGGAAAGCTTCCCTTCAATTGCCCAATTATTCCCGGGCTATTTAGCCAGTTCTTCAACCTTTACCAGGTGATTTACTTTGTTTACCATGCCCAGTATTTGAGGTGTTGCTTCCACTTCTACAGAGGCATTATTTTTTTTCAAGCCCAGGGCCACCAGGGTTCTTTTTTGGCGTTCGGGCCGGTCAATTGCGCTTTTAATTTGAGTTACTTTTATCTTTTTCATTTTTGAAAAGGTTTATGGCTAAAGGTTCTTTTCAAAGCAATAAGCTTTAAAGGCACCCTTGTACCATTTTATCCATTGAATACTTTCTTTAAAGAAATATTGCGTGTTTTTGAAACGGCAATCGGCTCACGAAGGCTAGCTAATGCTTTTACCGTAGCTTTTACCACATTATGCGGATTAGCAGAGCCCAGGCTCTTGGCCAAAACGTCGGTAATGCCGGCGCTTTCCAATACGGCACGCATACTTCCCCCTGCAATTACACCGGTACCATGAGCAGCTGGTTTTATCAAAACTTTTGCTGCACCTTCTTTGGTAAACTGGTCATGCGGAATGGTTCCATGCATAATGGGCACTTTTACAAGGTTCTTCTTTGCATCTTCAATACCCTTGGTTATGGCTTCCTGCACTTCTTTGGCTTTGCCTAAACCATGGCCTACAACGCCCGATTCATTACCCACCACTACAAGAGCAGAAAAGCTGAATGCACGGCCACCCTTGGTTGTTTTTACCACACGGTTGATGGCAACCACTTTTTCCTTTAACTCCAGGTCGCCGGCTTTTACTTTGTTTGAAACTACGTTTGACATTATTTCTATTTACGATTTTTAAATTAAAATTCAAGTCCGCCCTCTCTTGCACCTTCGGCAACGGCTTTCACCCGGCCATGATAAATATATCCGCTACGGTCAAAAATTACTTTTTTTATGCCCAGTTCAGCCGCTTTCTTGGCAATAGACTGGCCCACCATTTTACTCAATTCGGTTTTAGGCGCTTTTTGTGTACTGATGTCTTTTTGCTTTGATGAAGCAGAAGCTAAAGTTAGCCCTGAATTATCATCTATTAATTGAGCATATATTTCCGAATTGCTCCTGAATACACTTAAGCGTGGGGCCTCAGACGTACCGCTAATTTTTTTGCGGATACGGTACCTGATTTTTTGCCGGGCTTCTGTTTTTTTGTTACTCATGTTGCTTTTATTTTATCTCCCGATACTGCCGGGAAAAGTTTTTGATCTTTTCTTTAAAATTATTTACCTGCGGCTTTACCTGCTTTTCTTCTTAACACTTCGCCTGCAAATTTCACACCTTTTCCTTTATAAGGCTCTGGTTTACGCAGGCTGCGTAATTTGGCGCATACCTGGCCGAGTAATTGCTTATCGTTGCTTTCTAAAGAAATGGTCGGATTTTTACCTTTTTCCTGTGCAGTGGACACTTTAATTTCTTTGGGCAAATCAAAAATGATATTGTGGGAATAGCCTAAAGATAAATCCAGTGTATTACCCTGGTTGGCAGCTTTAAAACCCACACCCACCAGTTCCATTTCTTTTTTATATCCTTCAGTAACACCTTTCACCATATTGCTGATTAAGGCACGGCTTAGGCCATGAAGCGCCCTGTGGCGAATTTGATCGGTTGGGCGGCCCAGTTCAATTATATTGTCTTTTACTTCAATTTTAATATCCCTGTCAATGGGTTGTTTCAATTCACCTTTTGGGCCTTTTACGGTTACTTCGTTAACCTTAGATACAGTAACTGTAACTCCTGAAGGAAGACTAATGGGCTGTTTACCTATACGACTCATTTTAATAATTTTTATACTTATGAATGAAAATGTATTTTTTTAAATTGTGTTCAGCCCGTATAAAAGGCTTAAAGTGTCAATCTGTTTCCCGCAGCTATCCATTTTCATTATAGCTGCAGGGCTTTTATTAATAAATATTACAAAGCACTTCCCCACCTACGTTTTGGGCTTTGGCTTCTTTATCGGTCATTACACCTTTTGATGTAGAGATAATGGCAATACCCAGGCCGTTTTTAACCCTTTTAAATTCTTCGGGCTTAGCATAGGTACGCAATCCCGGACGGCTTACCCTTTCCAGGCTTTGAATTACCGGCAACTTGGTATTTACGTCGTACTTCAACGCAATTTTAATGCTGCCTTGTTTATTATCATCTACAAATTTGTACTTAAGAATATATCCTTTATTGTACAATATTTCCGTAATACGTTTTTTTAATTTACTGGCTGGTATTTCCACAATACGGTGATTAGCCATTTGGGCATTACGAATTCTTGTTAAATAATCTGCAATTGGATCAGTAACCATTGTGTATAGTAGTTAATTAATTTTTTAATGTTTTTACAATGCGATATCCTGTTGAATATCCGGGTTGGTTTTACCAACTGGCTTTTGTTACTCCCGGAATTTTTCCCTGCAAAGCCATATCCCTGAAAATTACACGGCTGATACCAAAGTGACGCATAAAGCCACGGGGACGGCCGGTTAATTGGCAACGGTTTTTTAAACGCACAGGTGATGCATTACGGGGAAGTGCGGCCAATGCTGCATAGTCACCTTCTGCCTTTAATGCAGCTCTTTTTTCTGCAAATTTGGCAACGGTTTTTTCCCTTTTTCTTTGCCTGGCTTCAATTGATTTTTTTGCCATGTTTATTAAATTCTTATTGGTTTAATTATTTTTTTACATTTTTAAACGGCATACCTAATTCTTTCAGCAATTCCATAGCTTCTTCATTGCTGTTGGCCGTTGTTACAAAAGTGATATCAAGGCCGGTAATTTTATTTACTTTGTCAATATCAATTTCAGGGAA
>JAFDZZ010000095.1:944-10915 GCA_018266715.1 Bacteroidota bacterium | reverse complement strand
AATTTCAGGGAAAATGATTTGCTCGGTAATGCCCAGGGTATAGTTACCGCGGCCATCAAATGCTTTATCATTAATGCCTTTAAAATCCCGAACCCTGGGCAGGGATACGGATACCAACCGGTCTAAAAATTCATACATCTTTACGCCACGCAAGGTAACTTTTGCACCAATGGGCATATTTTTACGCAACTTAAAGTTGGAGATATCTTTCTTAGAATAGGTAGATACCGCTTTTTGACCGGTGATCGTGGATAATTCTTCCACGGCAATTTCCACCAGTTTTTTATCATTTACCGCTCCGTTAACACCACGGTTCAAACAAATTTTAGTTAAGCGGGGCGCCTGCATTACCGTTTTGTAACTGAACTTCTTCATGAGTGCAGGTACCACTTCTTTTTTGTACTTATCCGCAAGGCGGCTTGTATTTAATTTTGTGCTCATTATTTAATTACCTCCCCTGATTTTTTAGCTGTTCTAACTAATTTACCATTTTCACGGCTGCGTTTAATTTTAGTGGGGCCGCCGCTTTTTTTATCCCAAAGCATTACATTACTTATGGCAATGGGCGCTTCCAGTTTTACCCTGCCCCCTTTGGTATTTTGAGCAGTGGGCTTTGTATGCTTGGTAACGATGTTTACCCCTTCTACCAATACACGGGCTTTCTCTACCAATACCTCCAACACTTTACGGGGTTTGGTAAGATCTTTATCATCGCCGGCAATCACCACTACGGAGTCGCCTTTTTTGATGTTGAACTTTTGTTTAAATCTTGTGCTCATAATTTATGCTTTAAAGTAAAACCAGCTTGAGATGGTAACTTTTGTTTAACTATTGTTGGTTTATAACACTTCGGGTGCAAGTGAAATAATTTTCATGTACCCTTTATCCCTCAGTTCACGGGCTACCGGGCCAAAAATACGGGTACCTCTTGGCTCATCGGAGTTATTCAATAATACCACGGCATTATCGTCAAAGCGGATGTACGAACCGTCTTTACGACGCAACTTGTTGGTGGTACGCACAATAACGGCTTTGCTTACCGTACCTTTTTTAATACCGCCTGCAGGCATGGCATCTTTTACGGTTACCACAATTTTATCGCCGATTTTTGCATAATCCTGCCCGCTGTTTCCCAATACCCGGATGCACAAAACTTCTTTGGCACCACTGTTATCCGCTACGTTTAACCTGCTTTCTTGCTGAATCATTTTATTTTAATTTGTGTACTCGGTAGGTTGTACGTTGTACATAGTACTGAATATTATTTCACTTTTTCAACTACTTCCACTAATCTCCAACGCTTTGTTTTGCTGTAGGGGCGTGTTTCCATTATTTTAACGGTATCCCCAATACTGCACTCGTTTTTTTCATCGTGTGCATGAAAGCTGGTGGATTTCTTTAAGAATTTTCCATACAAGGGGTGCTTGATCTTTCTTTCTACTTTCACCGTAATGGTTTTATCCATTTTATTGCTGGATACAACGCCAATCCTGGTTTTGCGTAAATTTCTGATTGCTGCCGAAGTTGTTGTTGCTGTCATCGTATTAATTATTTATCGAGTGAATTAAGCACCCAGTTGAACTTTTTTTAATTGTGTTTTTAAGCGTGCAATATCTTTTCTAAGCATACGGATACTTTGAGGGTTTTCCAGCGGGGCAATTGCGTGTGCAAAATGCAATTTCTTTAAACGCTGCTCATCCTCTTTAATTTTTGACACCAGTTCGTCGTTGCTTAGTGCACTGATGCTTTTTACAAAATCTGCTTTTTTAGACATGTTCTTTAATTTTTAAACTCGATTCCGAATTTGATTGTTTTGAATTAGCCGGCCAATTCCCTGCTTATTACAAATTTTGTAAGAATAGGGAGCTTTTGCGCTGCCAGTTCCATAGCTTCTTTGGCCACTTGTTCCGTTACGCCATCGGCTTCAAATATGATCCGTCCCGGTTGAACAATAGCAGCCCAGCCTTCGGGGTTACCTTTACCTTTACCCATCCTCACTTCGGCCGGTTTTGCGGTAATGGGTTTATCAGGGAAAACACGAATCCAAACATTACCTTCTCTTTTCATATGCCTTGTCATAGCCTGGCGGGCGCTTTCGATCTGGCGGCTGGTAAGCCAAACACTATCCAATGCTTTTAGGCCGAACGTACCAAAGGCGAGTGTAGCGCCACGTTTGGTGTTGCCTTTCATTCTTCCTTTTTGGGTTTTCCTGTGTTTGGTCCTTTTTGGTTGTAACATTTCTTATTTTTTTAAACGGATTGATTCAATCCTTATCCTTAGTAATTTTATTTTATCTTCTTCCGCCTCTTCCGGCTCCATCTCTCCTGTCGCCACCACGTCCGCCGCCTCTGCGGTCCCCGCCCCTGTCAAATCCCGGTTCTTTCCGGTCGGCTCCATCATGTTTTCCACCGGCCAGTAAATTTGGATTTAAATCCCTTTTACCTAAAACCTCTCCTTTACAAATCCATACTTTAATACCAATTTTTCCATAAACGGTTAAAGCAAAAACGTTGGCATAATCTATATCCATACGCAGCGTATGCAAAGGCGTGCGGCCTTGTTTAATTTCTTCGCTACGGGCAATTTCTGCTCCACCCAAACGGCCACCCACTTTCACTTTTATCCCTTCGGCTCCCATACGCAAGGCAGAGGCAATAGCCATTTTAATGGCCCGTTTGTAATTAATACGGTTTTCCAGCTGACGGGCAATAGTATCCGCTACAATATTGGCATCCAGCTCCGGGCGGCGTATTTCCAGGATGTTGATTTGAACATCGCTGTTGCCGGTTAATTTTTTTAATTCTTCTTTGATGCGGTCAACCTCTCCACCCCCTTTACCAATGATGATACCGGGTTTTGAAGTATGGATGGTAACAATTAATTTGTTTAACGTACGCTCAATTACAATTTTAGCAATGCCGCCTTTGTTGATACGGGCATTGAGGTAATTCCTGATCTTATCATCTTCGATAAGTTTTGCGGAATAATCTTTTTTGTTTGCGTACCAGTTGCTGTCCCATCCACGAATGATGCCTAACCTGGCGCCTATCGGATTTGTTTTTTGACCCATTTTTTTAATTTCAATGATTGAGATTGTGTATTGATCACACAATCAAAGTTTTTATATTAGTTTTTTGCGTCTACAATTACCGTTACATGGTTGCTCCTTTTGCGTACCCTGTAGCCACGGCCCTGGGGCGCCGGCCTCATACGTTTAAGAACCCTTGCGCCATCTACAAAAATGGTTTTCACCACTAAGCCGCTTTCGTCTGCTCCTTCATTTTTCTGTTTCCAGTTATTAATGGCATTTAACACCAGTTTGCGTAAAGGCACTGATGGGTGCTTAGGATGATGTTCCAACGTAGCTAAAGCTTTTTCCACTTCCATACCACGGATTAAATCGGCCATAAGGCGCATTTTGCGTGGAGAAGTTGGATAATTTCTGAGTTTTGCTGTTGCTTCCATTATATATTTATTTCTCGTTTCTTAGTTGAGGTTTTTTGCCGGATGTTCCTTAAAAGAACGGCCAACAAATTACCGGTTACAGAAACTGTTTTATACTACTTTTTTACTTGAGTGTCCTTTAAAGTTTCTTGTAGGGGCAAATTCGCCCAGTTTATGACCCACCATAAATTCGGTAACATAAACCGGAATAAACTTATTGCCATTATGCACTGCCAATGTGTGGCCTACAAAATCGGGTGATATGGTACTCCTGCGGCTCCAGGTTTTAATTACCCCTTTTTTTAATTTGCCTTCATTCATTGAAAGGATTTTTGTTTCTAATTTCAGATCAATGAAAGGGCCTTTTTTTAACGAACGACTCATATTTAATGTTTGTTTATTTTTCCGCCCGGGCGGAATATTTTAACAATTGGTTTTTATTGACTTAATTTTTTACCGTTTTTGCGCTGGATGATCATTTTATCGGATCCTTTTCCTCTTGTACGAGTGATTTCACCTTTTGCATATTTACCGGTACGGCTACGGGGATGTCCGCCACTGGCCTTTCCTTCACCACCACCCATGGGGTGATCAACGGGGTTCATGGCTACGGCCCTGTTTCTTGGGCGAATTCCTTTCCAGCGGTTACGACCTGCTTTTCCTGCACGCTCAAGGCTATGATCACTATTACTAACTACGCCTACGGTTGCATAGCAGTTTACCAATACCCTGCGAATTTCTCCGCTGGGCATTTTTAATACCGCATATTTTTCTTCCTTATTGCTCAGTTGGGCGCTTGTACCTGCACTGCGTACTAAGATACCCCCCTGGCCGGGTTGCATTTCAATATTGTGTACATTGGTACCCAAAGGCATATTCTTCATCATTAAAGCATTGCCCAGTTCCGGGGCTACGGCATCGCCACTTACTATTTTTTGACCCACCTGTAATCCCTGAGGTGCAATGATGTATCTTTTTTCGCCATCGGCATAAGAAAGTAAAGCAATAAATGCCGTACGGTTGGGATCGTACTCAATGGATTTAACCGTTGCAGGTATTTCCTTTTTATTACGTTTAAAATCTATTTTGCGGTATTGGGTTTTGTTACCAGAGCCCATATAACGCATACTGCGGCGGCCCGAGCTATTACGTCCGGCAGTGGATTTTTGTTTTTCCAGCAAAGATTTTTCCGGTGTGCCGGTGGTAATTTCGGCGTAGGCATTCCCAATTCTCCAGCGGGTGCCTGCGGTTACCGGTTTTGATTTTTTAAGTGCCATATTCTTTTTTTTTCCTGCTTTAGCGGTAGCAGGTGTACCATACATTAATTTTATGAATGCTTATACCGTTCCGTATAAGTCTATTGTTTCACCTTCCGCAACGGTTACTACCGCTTTCTTTTTAGCAGGCTTGCGGCCCACTAAAAACCCGCTTTTGGTATATTTAGCTTTTACTTTTGATGGGCTTACGGAGGTATTCACCTCTTCAACCTGTACGCCATAAAAGCCTTCAATTGCTTTTTTTATTTCCAGCTTATTCGCTTTTTTATCTACTATAAATGTATAGCGATTCGATTTTTCTGCCTGTTTATTGGCTTTTTCAGACAGTACCGGTTTTATTAATACATCAGACAATTTCATGATTATAAATTTGCTCTTAGCTGATTAATTTAATTTTATTATGCTTCAATGGCTTCTTCGGTAAACAACTTAGCAGCACTTTCGCTCAATACCAGCACACTGGCATTTAAAATATCGTAGGTATTGATGTCGCTAATAACGGTTCCGGTTACACCCTGAACATTACGAAGGCTCAGGTACAGGTTATCATTATATTCCGGCAATACAAACAATGATTTTTTATTGTCTACACCCAGGTCTTTTAAAATTCCTGTAAAAGATTTTGTTTTTGGAGCATCCATTTTAATATCTTCCAATACTACAATGGCATTATCTTTTGCCTTATAGGATAAAGCGCTGATTTTAGCCAGGTCTTTTACCTTGCGGTTAACTTTAATATCGTAACCATGGGGTTTGGGGCCAAAAATGGTACCACCACCTTTAAAAATGGGGTTACGTAAATTACCTTTACGGCTACCGCCGGTACCTTTTTGCTTGTGTAATTTTTTAGAAGAACCCTTTACTTCTGTACGGGTTTTTACTTTATGCGTACCCTGGCGCTGAGCACCCTGGTATTGTTTTACGGCAAGGTAGATGGCGTGGTCATTGGGTTCAATACCAAAAATTTCTTCTGGTAGTTCTACCGTTCTGCCGGTTTTTTGTCCTTTGCTATTTAAAATATCGAGTTGCATACTATTTCTGTATTAAAATAATGGAACCATTATGGCCGGGAACCGAGCCGCTGATTAATATATAATTTTTTTCAGGGAAAATTTTTACCACTTTAAGGCCTTTCATTTTCACACGGTCGCCACCCATGCGGCCGGCCATGCGCATCCCTTTAAATACACGGCTGGCATCGGAAGAGTTACCGATGGAACCCGGGGCCCTTTGACGATCGTGCTGGCCATGGCTTTGCTCACCCACACCGGAAAAACCATGACGTTTTACCACGCCCTGGAAACCTTTTCCTTTGCTGGTACCCACCACTTCAACACTATCGCCTTCGGCAAATATGTCAACGGTAATGGTTTCGCCAACCTCTTTAGTGATTTCGCTATTGCGTATTTCTTTTACAATTTTTTTAGGAGTGGTGTTTGCCTTGGAGAAGTGGTTTACTTCTGATTTAGTGGAGTGCTTTTCTTTTTTATCGCCAAAGGCAATTTGGAGTGCATTGTAGCCGTCGGTTTCAACGGTTTTCTTTTGCGTAACAACGCATGGGCCTGCTTCAATGATGGTTACGGCCGTTTGCTTGCCTGTAGTATCAAAGATGCTGGTCATGCCAATCTTTTTACCAATAATACTTTTCATTTGTTATATTTTGTGCCCAGCGCTCCTTAATGCTTGGTTATTTCAGGCATTTACTAAAATGCCGCTATAAGGAGATAAGCGAATTCACTAAGAACTTATCCGGCGCCTGCTCTTTCTATTGTAAGCCGAAAGGGAGGTTCACCAAATGATTTATCAGGCTTTAATTTCTACATCTACACCACTGGGTAAGTCCAACTTACTCAAAGCATCCACCGTACGGCTGCTGCTGGTATAGATATCCAATAATCTTTTGTGTGTGCACAACTGAAACTGTTCACGGGCTTTTTTATTTACGTGCGGCGAACGCAATACGGTAAATATTTTTTTATGCGTAGGCAAAGGAATAGGACCAGTTACCACGGCTCCTGTGCTGCGAACGGTTTTAACGATTTTTTCGGCAGATTTATCTACCAGGTTATGATCGTAAGACTGTAATTTGATTCTTATACGTTGTGACATATGCAAAGAACTTTAAAATCCATTTTTTAAATTGGAGTGCAAAGGTAAGGGGTTGATTTTAATTGGCAAAAGAATTTTATTAAAATTCAATAAAATGTTCTCCCATATATATTTTGCCCTTTGCGGGGTAAGCACAAATAAAATATAAAAAAAAGCCGCCCAATTTTTGAGCGGCTTTTAACAAATTAAACAAATATCTTATCTCTTCATTACCTTACCTGTGGCCAGGCGTTTTCCGTTATTATCTCTAACCACAACCAAATATACCCCGGCCGCTGCTCCACTGATATCTACATCCATACTTTCGTAAATACCCTGAGTAGCATATTGTTTTGACCAAACTCTTGATCCGTTGCTGGCATATACCACTACAGTACGTGTAGTTGCAGTAGCGCTATAATTCCTTACAGAGAATTTACCCTTTGTAGGATTAGGATATATAAAGATCATGCTTTGTGGTGCAACTCTTGGAGATAATTGTACCAAATTGCTGGTATTGGAACAACCGGTTAATGTATTGGTAACCGTAACCTGGTACTGGCCAAAATTATCGGTATTTACAGGAATTGAAGCTCCTGTCCATCCCGGGATTAATGAACCATCTTTATACCAGGCATAGGCATAAGGTCCAACTTCGGGGCTTACAGTAACAAATAAGCCGGATGGCGTATAAGGCGTAATAGCCTGGTGCGAAGATACCGCTAAAGTAGCGCCGGGTTTAATGTTTACGGTAAGCGTTGCATCTTCAGAAGTTACTGCACCGCAAGGAACCCCGGAAACAATCACCCTATACCTGTTTCCATCCATTACAAGACTAAGATTGTTTAAGGTAAGTGTACTTGAAGTGGCTCCTGCAATGTTTACAAACGGTCCGCCATTTACACTAACCTGCCATTGATAAGTAATGGTAGAACCTGTAGCGGTTACACTAAATGACTGGCTTTCGCCGGTACATCCGTTAACATTTTCGGGTTGGGCATTAATTTCAACTGGTGAGTTTACTGCAAGTGTGGCAACATCGGATGTAAGGCTTGAAGTACAAGTACCTGATAATTGCACACGGTATTTTTTACCGTTATCGGCAGCAGTTAATCCGGTGAGATTAAGCGTAGATGAAGTAGCGCCGGAAATATTGCTCCAGGTGGTGCCGCCATCGCTGCTTACCTGCCATTGGTAGGTAACTGCGGTACCTGATGCCGTAATACTTAAAGTTGTAGAATTGGTAGGCAAACATACAGAAGCATCTGCAGGTTGTGCACTTACTGCTACAGGTGAATTTACCACCAGGTTAACACAAGTTGAAGTAATGGTATTACATGTACCTGTTATAACCACCTGGTAGGCACCGCCATTTGCTACCTGTGTATTATTAATCGTATAATCAGCAGATGTAGCGCCGCTTATATTCGTAAATGTACCTCCGCAGGTTGCAGCATATTGCCATTGATAGCTAAGGCCAGTTCCGCCTGCCGTTACACTAAAGCTTGATGCATTACCGGAACAAAGGGTAACTGCAGCCGGTTGTGCACTTATAGAGGCATTGGTATTTACCGTTAATACTGCTTCAGTTGTGATGATGGGTGTAGGTGTACAACTAAATACCTGTAACCTGTATTGGTAACCACTCATTGCAGGCGTTACTGCACTTAGGCTTAATGTAGATGCGTTTGCAGCAGGAACATCTGTCCAGGTAGTACCACCATCGGTACTTACCTGCCATTGATAGGTGAGTGAAGAACCCATTGCTGTTGCAGAGAAGTTTGCAGTTAAGCCTTCGCAAACGGTAATATTATCCGGTTGATCGGTAATAGATGAAGGATTGCCCACAATTAATGTACCTGCAGAAGAGGTCACACTTAAAGGAGCACAGGTACCGGTTACCACAACATGGTACTGGTTATTATTCATGGCATTCGTAACATTCGGAATGGTATATGAGGAAGAAGTTGCTCCTGCTATATTATTCCATGTGGCTCCACCATCGGTACTCACCTGCCATTGGTATCCCAGGCCGGTTCCGGTTGCAGAAGCGGTAAATGTTGCAGCGCTTCCTTCACAAACAGTAGAGTTAACAGGCTGGTTGGTGACAACTGTTGATGGATTAACTGTTAAAGTTGCCGATGCAGAAGTGGTACTGCCGCATTGGCCTGTAACAATTACATGATATTCGTTATTATTCTCGGCCATAGTTGCGCCGGTTAAAGTATAGCTGGATGAGTTTGCTCCGCTTATATTGCTCCAGGTTGTACCTCCATCGGTGCTTACCTGCCATTGGTAGGTGCCGGTTGATGTAGCGCTAAATGTTGCGTTTGAGCCATTACATACCGTTTGATCAATGGGCTGACCGGAAATTGAAGGACCCGAGCCGGGTAATACTACAAAACTTACAATTTGGTTTTGTGTAACAGCACCGGCAACACCCTGCACGTTAATATCGTAAGTTCCGGGTGTTAAAGTATTTGCATTGTTTAAAGTTACAACTGCATTGTTTCCCGGAATAACAGGGTTGGGTGAAAAACTTACAGTAGTACCAGAAGGTACACCTGAAGTTGCAGACAAATTGATTGGTGTATTAAATCCACCATTAGATACCGTACCCAGTGTTACTGTAGCGGGGTTTGCAGAAGCACAATTGATATTGGTTGGCGCCGGTGAATTAAATGAGAAACCGGTTGGAGGCGCTGTAACGGTAATGTTTGCATTATTAATATCAAAATAAATGTTGCCAATTGCTTCTACTTTTACACGAGCCTGTGTGGTAATGATTCCCGGAATAACAATATCTTCGGTACCATCATTAGGTGTGCTGGCAATTAAGGTAGTAAAGGTTTGACCCTGGTCGGTTGACCATGAGATTTTTACATCTGAAGTATTGGTAGGCGCACCTGTAGTTCCATTTACTGACCATGATAAGGTTTGGGTACTGCCTCCTGCATAAGATACAGCCGTATTTTGAGTAGAAATTAAAAACGGACCAACGGTATTCGATACGGTAACAATCATATCGGTGTAAGATGTTTGCCCTATTTTAATAGGAGGGGTTGAACTATATACTGAATTATCTCTAACGGTAAGGCGGAAATTTAAATTACGGCTCACAGAACTTAAAGCTTCAATATTGGCAATAGCATCGCCACCGGG
>JAFDZZ010000095.1:0-869 GCA_018266715.1 Bacteroidota bacterium | reverse complement strand
AACCGTGTTGGTGATGTAGTAGGTAAAAACGAAAGCCAGTTTGGCCCGGTTAACTTTGTAGGACTGGCCACACTTGCATTACCCGTTGTTGTAGAGTTATCATTTTGTTCCCAGCAATAGGTTAACACATCTCCTGCGTTGGCATCTGTAGCAGAGCCGGTTAGCGCAAAGGGTGTGGAAATAGGAATGGTAAAGTTACTTACAGGAGCTACAACCGGGGTTGCATTTACTGCTGTAATATCTGTTACAATCGGGCAGGCTTTACCGGCTAAATTAACCTGAACCTGTTGAATAGACGCTTCATGAAAAATATCAATGGAGTGAGGGGCTACGTCCTGGCTGGTAATACCGGCATAACCCATTACGGTAATTCCGGAACCTACTTCTTTATTAACGCCAGTGCCTTCATTACTCATAGAGAAGGTATGGTTTGCACCCAATTGATGGCCTACTTCATGCGCTACATAATCAATATCAAAATTATCACCCTGTGGAATACCATCTGCAGGAGAAGTAATTCCCCTACCCTTTTGGCCGTTAACGCATACGCAGCCTATACAACCTGCGTTACCACCACCACCGGATGCTCCAAACATGTGACCGATATCATAATTAGCCTCACCAATAATACTGGTAAGAGTTGATTGCAACTGGTTGTTCCAGTTGCCCATTGTTGTGTAAGGATCCGTTGAAGGATTATAAAAAATAACCTGGTCGGTATTGGGAATTAAGTTTAAATGAAGGGCAAAATCTTTTTCATAAACGCCGTTGCAACGGGTAAGCGTTGCATTAAATCCTGCTAAAACCAATGCTACATCTGCTGAACTCGTAGCGCCAAACCAGTTAGAATATTCGGCATTGCAGGATTG
>JAFDZZ010000094.1 GCA_018266715.1 Bacteroidota bacterium | reverse complement strand
GGAGAAAAGGTATTTGGGATCCTGGGCGCTTTTAATATTTTCACCAATACATCATCACTTGCATTACAATTTCCGTTTGCCGTTACGGTTAACGTGTACACA
This sequence comes from Bacteroidota bacterium, assembly GCA_018266715.1. Taxonomy (GTDB): domain Bacteria; phylum Bacteroidota; class Bacteroidia; order Chitinophagales; family Chitinophagaceae; genus Ferruginibacter. Next base: position 10,252 of record JAFDZZ010000094.1, on the reverse strand, counting down.
ATATCATCAACAGCTTTCACCATGGGATTTTTTATGGCATTATTATCCAGGAAACTATTGCTGATACTTAAGTTATTGGTCCATAAAAAAGAAAGGTTATTACCCGTTACAATCGGGTCAAGCATCAGGGTACCACCTTCCAGCATCACCCACTCCTGCCCTCGGTCGGCATCCACCGTAGGCATTGGATACACTGTAATGGTTTTACTGATGGAATCTACACAACCGGCAGCAGTGGTAAAGCTAAACTTTATATCGTGGTTTCCGGCACCGGCAATCATTGGGTTAAATAGGCCCGTTGCAGAAACGCCGGTTCCGCTAAATACAGCGCCGGGGCTCCCTGCAGGCAGGCCGGTAGTTTCCATGGCCTGTACAATTTGAAATGCAGGATCGGTTAAACAAACCGATGGTACATCTGTAAATTGCAATTTAGGTTTGGCATGTACTGTAATGGAAAGGGTTTCTTCACTAAAGCAGGTGGATCCCGAATAAGCAATCATTTTAACCTGGTAGGTTTTGGAAGCCGGCACATTAAACTCGGGGTATTTATGTTTATAGATTTTATTAAACGTAGGGATGTCATCCGTTTCGGTAACCGAAGGGGCTGAAGCAAAATCCCAAAAAATTTCAATGCGGGTAATGCTGCCGGTTGTAATGGTTGAAATATTTTTTATAGCCACGGTATCATAAGCACAATAATTATTGCCACTTACCGAAACCAAATGTGCCTGCGGATCCCCGCTATTAATAAATAATACCGGCAAGGGCAGCAAGGTATCTTTGCAACCTTTATCGGTAATTACAATTTGCTGCACATTGTAGGGCCCTACTAAACTGTAAGTGTGCTGCACCACGGGGCCATTAGCCGTATTGGGATTTGCCGGTGTGGCGTTTGCCGCATCGCCAAAGTTCCACAACACCTGCTGAATAATACTGCCTTCCGGTGCATGACTCGTATCTGTAAATTGTGCAAATGCATCCAGCAAACAAACTTCGGGCATGATAAACCCGGCAACCGGATTTTTATTGATGTTGATCGTTTGTTGTTTTACCGTACTCACACATCCATTGCTGGTAGTAACCGTTAACTTAACAATATAATTTCCCGGGGCATTATAGGTATGAGAGGCCGTAGCAGTTACAGATGTATAATCATTTAATGTACCACTAGCCGGGTCGCCAAAATTCCAGCTATAGTTTGTAATGGTTCCGGCATTAGCTAATGAACTGTTACCATTAAACGAAATGGCTTCCTTTTCGCAGGTTATGGGCGACCATGTGAATGCGGCATCCGGTAATTTCCAAACCCTAATGCTAACAAGGCCGGTTTGGTTTTGTACACATTGGGTTGTACTTCCATCTTTTACATTTACCAGGTTATAATTAAAAATGCCATCTGTTGTTGTGGGTACAGGCAAAGTAACCGATGTGTTTGCACCTGTGGTACTGATGGTTTGCGGCGCACCGCCATTAATGGTATAGGTAAAGGTATAAGGCGTTGAAGCTCCGGAACCGGTAAATGTAATTAAGGGCGCTGTTGCATTTTGACATACCGAAGCGTTTCCACTGATGGATGCTGCAGGCAGCGGGTTAACGGATATTACAGCCGTATTAGCGCTGGTTATGGATTTAGTGCATTGATTGGCGCTACCTTCCGTTACCCCTGTTAAGGTATAAGTAAAAGTTCCGGCCGTGGTAGTTGGAGCTAAAATAGTTACGGTATTGCTGGCCGCTGTTGTTTGCGCTGTTAATACAGGGCCACCGTTAATGGTATAAGTAAATTTATAGGGAGCATTTCCTCCGGAACCTGTAAGAACCAGTTGCGGTTGTGCCGAATTTTGGCATACAGCAGTAGTTCCTGTAAGGGTTGCAGAAGGAAGGTCTTTAACCGTTACCGTTGCCTGTGCAGTTAGATTGTTACTGCACAAAGCCGGGCTTGCATCGGTAACATTTACTAAATTATAATTATAAATTCCTGAAACGGATGTAGGCACGGTTAAAGTTGCCGTATTACTGGCAGATGATGATACTAAAACTTGTGTAGGGCCGCCATTAATATTATATGCAAAACTGTAAGGAGCTATTCCATTGCTTCCGGTGAATGTAAGCACGGGCCCTGTGCTGTTTAAGCAAACTGTGGTAGCACCCGATACCGTTGCAGATGGAACCCTGCTTACCGTAATCACAACCGTATCGGCCACCGTTTTTGTGCAGGTATTTGGGCTACCTTCTTTAACACTCATCAATATATACTTAAACGTACCAATGGAGCTTGTTGAAACCGGCAGGCTTACACTATTGCCCGATGTAGTAGAAATAGTTTGCGCTGCACCACTATTAATTTTATACGTAAACGTATAAGGTGCCGTTGCACCGGAACCTGTAAAAATAATATTTGGTGATGGTGCGTTTTGGCACACATTAGCATCGCCTGTAATTGTTGCCGATGGTAATGGCCGCACCACAACCGGAACCGTAACGCCGGTAACCGGGTTAATGCAGGCGCTTGCACTTCCCTCCTGCACCTGGGTAATACTATAGTTAAATGTGCCCGTAGTTGCAGTTGGCACCGGTAAGCTTACCGCATTACCTGCAGTTGTGGTAATGGTTTGTGGTGTGCCTCCATTGATGGTATAAGTAAAGGTATAAGGTGCAGTTGCCGTAGCTCCCGCAAAAATAACATTTGGTGAAGGGCCGTTTTGACAAACAGAACTTACCGGTGCGCTAATAGCCGCATTGGGCAATGGTTTTACAATTACCTGGGCAGTTCCGGTTTGGTTTCTTGCACATACTGCCGATGCGGTATTTTCCACTTTTACTAAAGAGTAAGTATAGGTTCCGGCCGTGGTAGTTGGAACAGTGAGCGTGGCAATATTTGAAGGGCCGGTTGTAGTAATGGTTTGTAGTGGCCCACCATTAATTCTATACGTAAATCTATAAGGAGCTGTGCCTCCTGAACCTGTAAACGTAATTGTGGGAGCGGTGGAATTTTGACACACCGTTGTGGCGCCACTTATAGCTGCCGAAGGCAAATCAGGTATAGTAATTACAAAAGGAAGGGTATCGGTAACACAACCTGCCGTGGTGATGGTTGAAAATTGAACGGTATGATTTCCGGGAGTAGAAAATAAATGTGTGGGATTTTGCAAAGGGGAAATATTGGTTGCTCCACTACCCGGGTCGCCAAAATTCCAATACCATTTATATAACGGTTTTGTACCCGGCGGAGTAATGTCATTAAACTGTACCGTTTCAGCAATACATACCGGTGTGGTAAAAGAAATATTGGGTACCGGCGGATCTGATATATCCAGGTCAAAATTTAATTCCTGCTCTGTACCGCAACCTTCGGGGTTGGGCGCATAAGTAAAAATGGTAACCGGAAAACTTCCTACCGTGTTAAAAGTATATAATGCAGGAGCTGAGTACCAGTAAATCTGCTTGCCGTTTACAACCGTTATGGAATCAGGCGGCACAGCCGGGCTGGGCGGATTATTATAAATGGTAGTAACCATAGCAGGCGAACCGGGTAAATTCGTAAAATCCCATTTTATAGAATCGGCCATATAGGGCAATGAAATTTTAAACTTAAATGGCGAATTGGTACACACCGAAGGTGAAGGCTCAATGCCATAAAGCATAGATACACCCACGGTTTGATAAAGGTCAATTACATTGGTGCCAGCTGAAAATGCATAAGATTCATAATTAGTGCTAAATCCATAGGCAATAGCATTAAAACCGCTATCTGCCTTTAAACGATAGGAACCCGATCCGGGAAAAATTTGTTTTAAATATGAATACCCCGGCATTGCAGCAAATGTTTGCCAGGTGCCGGTGGGAGGCACCCCGTTAATAGTAAAGCTTGGAGTAGCCACGGTTTTTATCAGGATATTTACAAACTGGTGCGTAATATTTTGCTGGCTCGATGAAAAAATAGTGATGTCGTTAATATTCTGTTCCACCGGGTTAAGGATCACCATATCCGGGTCACCATACCCCCCACCACCGCAATCCAGGGCAGGCATATATTGTGCTACACACACCGGTTTATCTGCCGTAATATTTACCGGGCCGGTATAAAGTGTAGGATTAGAAATAAATGCATTGGGGTATATATCACCTGCATTTAATGTAGCTGTTAATACGCCATTAAAATAAACCGTTGTATTATCTTCCGATGCCATTACCCTTAAGGCATTGCCATTGGGATAATCTGCAGAAGGTATAAACCCAAAATTTTTACCCCATGTAGTTACAGGATATAATTGCTGAAATAATGGATCGTAGGAACCGCCCGAACAAGTTGCACTGCCAAAGGTAATATTAGAACTGCCGGAAAACACGGCAATTGGAAAACAGCCGTTTGAACCCGAAGCAATTGATTCTATTAAAGTACCGGTAATATCTTCTGTTGCCTGGTATTGATACATATCACCGGCAAGCGGTAAATTAATATCAAATGATGGCCCTACCACCCCATTTAACCTTGGCGTTACCCTCACTAAAGTATTGGGTTTAGTGGCAATTACCTGGAATTGTGACCTGGCCAATTGCCCGGAACCATCTACCCCATCCTGGGTGAAACTAATGGCCCGGTATTTTTTGCCCAGTACCGATGTGGGTAAAAGCAGGGTTGCTGCGCTCCTGGCCTGGCCCCAAAGTTGTGCATAAGCCACCACGGCTGGCTGGCCCGGATTTACTTTTACTTTTATGGATTTTTGAATTACCATACCCGATTGGGCATTGCTGATATGAGCCACCGAATGTGGAACCTGTATTTGTTGTAAACCATTTGCCGCTATATTAAAGTTGGCTGTAAACGCCCCATTGGCCATAGTAATAGTGCCGGAGCTTGCCCTGTCTGAAGTGATCCAGATACTTAAAGTGGCCAAAACATTGGCGCTGGGAACATGGTTGGGGAAACATAAATAAAATTCCTTGCCTTTATTAGAAAAATTTTGGGCAAAAATTTCTGAATGGACTAATAAACAACAAGTTATTAGTAGTATATTTCTTTTCATTGAATGGTATTCTGCTAAAATAATGGTAAGCCAAAGTTTAATAAAAACCCCATTAATTTTAGAACGTCTAAATTACCATTAAAAATCCAAATTTAATAGACAATATGAAGAACGGAAAAATAAAAAAGGGCCGTATAGAAATACCGCCCTTGTTAAGAACCTTTTTGGTTCTGTAACCCCCAAAGAAAACATCTTATTAATAAACCATTGGTTTTTAAACTTATTTTGAAAAAGTTTTGGCCTCTGCGGCAAGTACCAGGTTTTCATTCAGCATTTTCCATACCCTAACGTACTGTACATTTTGGCTTATTTTATCTAGTTTTTGTTTGAATTTATAGCTGCCCTTTTCTTTTGGATCGGCACCCCACACATAGCCAATGGCGTTATACTCTTTACCATTTTCACTGGCCTGAATTACCCATTGAGTATTTTCATCACCGGTTTTATCGCTCCATTCCATAAAAAGTTCATTATTAGCGGTAGTCCATTTAAGATTGCCGGAACTGTTGATTTGCTGGGCATTTACTTTTGAACCCATTAAAAGAATTAAAGTGATGTAAATAATTTTTTTCATTTTTCCATTGTTTTAAATAAAATATAAGTTGAATACAATGGATATTGGGAGTTGAACAAAGGCCCGTTTTAATTCCAAAATGGCCTTTAAGTTTATTTTACCTGTATCGGTAAAAATTGCAACTGATGAGAGCGCTGAATTAAGATTGGAGGAATATTCCTGTATAGAAACTCAGGAGAAAATTGAACAATTTTCAATAAAAAAGTAAAAGTGTATTTCATTTTCCGTGGTTTAAATTTTTTATAGTTAGCCTGGTTTATTTGTTTAAAATGTTATTTAAACTCATAAGAAAATTGGTGGGAAGAACCGGTAAGAGCGAGGTAAGCTTTTGCCGTAATTCTGATGCAAACATAATATCGGTTTTCAAGATTCCAAAGTTTTAAACCGTAATTTCCACATATTTAGAGTAATAATATCAATTCAAGTAGTTCAACTTAGATATTTTTCATAAAAATTTAATTTTTGTTAGAAAACTTCCTTAATAATATCAATTTACTAACAATAAGCTATGATATATAGTGCAAACGCTGAATACGTGATAGTATAACTCAACTTTAAAAAATTTTGCCAATCTGGCATAATATTTTACCTGGCAGAAATTGCCAATACACCAAAACACCTCAAGTTCAAAATAGAGTAGCCCAACAGTGAGGTATATCAAATTTTAATTCCAATACACTGATTCCAACATTCTGATATTTCAGTATATCTGCTTTTATATAAAATTAATCATCAAATAATACATATTATAAACTAATTATCAGTTATTTATTGAGTAATATAATTATTTTAATAATATCATCACCAAACTAAGAATATGGCATAAATAATTCATTCATTTGCATAATTTATTTTAAAATTTAAATTTATTTAAATTAAGATATTTATTTTGATATCAAAATAATATAATATTTTTTAAGTGCCAATTACTTTAGCTAATGATTTTCTATCATATAATTTATACCAGGCTTGTAATTACTAAAATTATTAGATGTACATTTTTTATAATTAACATTGCTGAATTGGCTTAACCCCTATTTTTGCAGAAATAACTATAATGAAACGCCCTTTTCCCCTACTTTTTGCTGTTCTTCTCTTGGCTGTGATTTTTATGCCATCTTGTCGTAATGTAAAAGATTTAGAATTTAGAGATTATAAAAATATGCGACTCGATGGTTTGGGATTTTCCTCTTCCCGGCTGCTGGTAGATTTAATTTATTATAACCCCAATAATTTTGGGTTACAATTAAATAATACCGATTTGGACATTTTTGTGAATGATAATTTCCTGGGGCATTCCAGCCAGAATTTACAAGTTGCCATTCCGGCAAGGAAGGAATTTACGCTTCCAATGGCAGTGGATCTGGATATGAAGAATTTGCTTAAAAATGGGCTTACTGCTTTAAGTAATAAAGAGGTTAATGTGCGCCTGGTTGGAAAAATAAAGCTGGGTAAAGGAGGATTTTATAAATCGTTCCCGGTGGATTATACCACTAAACAGGTTTTTTCTTTTTAATAATAGCCCAATTAACCCGGTTAAATATTTTGTTCTCTTTTTAAATGGTTTAATGGCTATTAAAGAGCATAAAAAAAGCCATCCGAAGATGGCCCTTGTATTTTCAAAAAAAACTACTGCTTTTCGTCAACCGCAGCAGGTTTTGCTCCCTGGTCTTCCGGCTTTTTACAGCATTTTGGAAGTTTAGCATAAGCTTCAGGTACTGCTGCAACATCATCTGCATCATAACCCACGTTGGCAATTTGCGCTTTTATATTTTCAATATTGGTACGGTCGGTGATCCAGGATACTGTGGTAGTTTTTTTCTTTACATCAACATTCACAGCCGTTACACCATCAGCCCGTTTTAAATAACGTTCAATTTTACCTTTACACATATCACATTGTACGGTTGGGGTATTAATCACCGCTTTATCCGTAGTTTTTTGGGCATTTGCAGAAAGTACAAAACCACATACCGCAAGCGCCAGGAGTTTAATTTGTTTCATTCTTTAATAATTTGGCTTAAAATTACCTTATTTACCCCAGTTTTCGGGCTGCTGGCGCCAGTTTAACAAAGAATTTAGCTGCTCCTGGGATATCAGGCCTTTTTTAAAAGCAATTTGACTCAATATTTCATAATTACTCAAAGAAAAATAGGGTATCCCGGCATTTTTAAATGCTTCACTGGCCTTACTAAACCCATAAGTAAATATAGAAACCATCCCTAAAACCTGCATTCCTTCCTGCTGAATCACTTCGCATACCTGCAAACTGCTTTTGCCGGTAGATATTAAATCTTCCACTACCAGCACTTTGGCTCCGGGAGTAATATTCCCTTCTATTTGGTTGCCCAGGCCATGTTCTTTAGGCTTTGGCCTTACATAAATAAAAGGCAATTTAAGTTGATCGGCAGCCATTGCGCCCCAGGCAATACCGGCTGTGGCTACCCCGGCTAATACTTCTGCTTCGGCAAATTGTTCAAATATTACACTGCACAGCTCGCTTTTCACAAAATCTCTTTCATAGGGAAAAGAAAGCAGTTTACGGTTATCGCAATAAATAGGGCTTTTCCAGCCACTTGCCCATGTAAATGGAGTTTCAACACTTAATTTTACCGCATTTACCTGCAATAATTTTTCCGCTACTGCCCATTCGTTTGCCAGCATTAGTATGATGTGATTTTAACCAAAGATAAGGCCTGGATCACAAAGCTTAAGTATATATTAACCCAATTGCATAATTTTATTGTTCACAAATGATAGGGTATGGAAATTAAAATTTTTTATTTGGAAAAACCACTGTTTTTATGCGATGCATTAAGCCCTAAACACAAAGAATTGCTGAAACACCCCGATACGGTATTCATAGATGAAGTCTCCACCCCTGCTATTCATGCCCTGATGCATGAAATGGCAAAAGAAAGTTTCCATGCCGGCATTTTATTGAGTGCCGATTTGCAAAAACTCAAAAAAATATTTTTTAAAAATTTTCAATGCATTGAAGCAGCAGGAGGTATTGTTCAAAACGATAAAAAAGAAATCCTTTTTATCTACCGTCGTCATAAATGGGATTTACCCAAAGGGAAAATTGAAAAAAAAGAGTCCCCGGAAGTAGCCGCCCAAAGAGAGATTGAAGAAGAAACCGGGCTTAGAAACCTGTTCTTAAAAAAGAAAATTGGCTGCACCTACCATATTTATCATGAATACGGTAAAGCGATTCTAAAAGAAACGCACTGGTTTTATTTTACGTCTCCCAACCAGGAGCTTGTACCTCAAACTGAAGAGGATATCACGGAAGTAAAATGGTTTAAAACCCGTGATATTAAAACGCCGGTATCCAACACTTATGAAAACATAAAAGATATCCTTCATCGCTTTTTTGACGAACCGTAAAGTAAATATTTCAATTACAAAACCCTAAAGCCAATTGCCGTGAATGAAAAGTTCCTTCACCTCACCGTACATCCGTTTAAACTTCGTTTTTACCTTTTGAAAAATTTACCCAGTGCATTTTTCAGTGGTATAAGGGTACGCTATGTAGATGGAGAAAAGAGCCTGGTGACCATACCCTATAAATGGTTCTCCCGTAATCCTTTTGGCAGTACATATTTTGCCTGTCTTTCCATGGCTGCAGAAATGAGTACGGGAATATTAGCCATGGGCCATAGTTACGGGCTTAACCCTCCCATAAGCATGCTGGTGGTAAAAATGGAAGCTACCTTTAGCAAGAAAGCTAAAGGGATTACCTCGTTTACCTGCGATGAAGGCAAACGAATTGCCTTAGCCATTAAAGAAACCCTATCCAGCGGTAAAAGCACATCAGTAACGGTAAGGGCTGTTGGTAACAATGAAGAAAATGAAGGGGTTGCCGATTTTTATTTTACCTGGAGCTTTAAGGTTAAAGAGCAAAAAGCAGTTAAAAAATAAAAGTACTTTTGAATAAACAATTTGTTCTTTCCATTTAAATTTATATGAACCTTTAGAACAGTACGAAGGTTTTTCCGATACAAGTATTTCCGTTATAAATTCTTAATTTTGCCAGCATTATTGCTTTGTTTTTACAATTTGAGGGTAAGCATGAAAATTTAAAATAAGGCAATAAAAAAATTATATGGCTAAAGATATCCGCAAGCAGGAAGCCCTGGAGTACCATGCCCGGTGGCGGCCCGGTAAAATTGAAGTGATACCCTCTAAGGAGGCCAAAACGCAACGGGATCTTTCCCTTGCCTATTCTCCCGGTGTAGCCTGGCCTTGTAAAGAAATAGCGGCTAATCCCGAAGACATTTATAAATATACCGCAAAAGGGAACCTTGTAGGCGTTATCAGCAATGGCACTGCAGTGCTGGGCTTGGGTAATATTGGCGCCGAAGCCGGCAAACCGGTAATGGAAGGCAAAGCGGTTTTATTTAAAATATTTGCCGACATCGATGTCTTTGATATAGAAATCAACGAGACCGATCCAAAAAAATTTGTAGAAATTGTAAAAGCCCTGGAACCCACCTTTGGTGGGATTAATTTAGAAGACATCAAAGCCCCGGAATGTTTTTATATTGAACAGGAATTAAAAAAACAATGCAAAATTCCGGTGATGCACGACGATCAGCATGGAACCGCAATTATTTCTTCGGCAGCTTTATTAAATGCATTGGAAATTCAA
>JAFDZZ010000093.1:7896-8424 GCA_018266715.1 Bacteroidota bacterium | reverse complement strand
ATTGAAGCAAGTTGCCGTAAAAGATAATTTTCTTTCTATAGGCTCACTGGTAAGGTTAGATGATTTAAAGAAACATAGAGCCATCATAAAAGAATTTCCTGTTTTAATAGAGGCAGCTGATACCGTAGGTTCGCCCCTCATCAGGAAATCTGCTACATTAGGCGGAAATATTTTATGCGAAAACCGTTGTATTTATTACAACCAATCGGAGTGGTGGCGTGATGCTGTGGGGTATTGCCTGAAATGCGAAGGCCATATCTGTATCGCAACAGGCAGTAAAAAATTGTGTTATTCTGAATTTGTTTCTGACACCGCACCTGCATTAATCAGCATGGATGCACAAATTGAAGTGGCAGGTCATAATGGAGAATACATCCTGAAACTTGAAGACATTTATACCGGGGATGGCGTATGTCCACGTAATCTTGAAAAATCGGCTGTTATCAAATCAATTTTATTGCCACTTCAACGTGAGTTCCGTTCTTCATTCCATAAACTTCGGCAAAGGCAAAGCCTGGATTTTACTTC
>JAFDZZ010000093.1:0-7773 GCA_018266715.1 Bacteroidota bacterium | reverse complement strand
GAATTGTTCTCACGCAATTACCGCAGATCTATGATAAGTGTTTTTCTGAAAAGGAGCTTTCAGCAATTGATGGATAATGAAATTATTTTTTAGGGTAAGTAATTTTGATTTAACCTGTATGAGCTGCTATCCGCCTTTTACTAAAAATAAATATAAAGTACTCATTCCTAAAGCGGGCAGAAGGGTTTTATTCGTAAAGGCCAAAGGGTTAACGACAGTTTTATTTTCTATCTTTCTTTGTTAAACAATACTATAATGTTATCAACACTAAGTATTTGCCCGGCATAAAAAGTTTCAAATGAGTATTGGCCCACTTTGAAAACAGTATCTTTTTACAGTAAAAATTCAGCCCTTTTCTTGCTATTCTTTTTATTTATGTTTCAACTGTTAATTGCTGTAGTTCTCTTTTAGTTTCCTCATTAGGAGTCTTACGGCTTGCTTGCTGTCATCATGATAAGAATTTGTAAAAATAATGTATGCTTTACCCTTAATTCTATCAATATGTACAAGAGTATAGTATGAGCCTGCGGTGCCTGAATGAGTAGAAAGTTCTTTGCTGTTTTCATAAATATTATACCAGCCCATTGAATAATGCTCAATTCCTTTATGAATAAAGGCATAAGTTTGGGCTTTTAGGTAATTGTCCTGACCTTTTAGCCCTTTTAAATTGAGTTGAATAAATTTGATGTAGTCTTTAATGTTAATGTTTAAATCACCTGAAGGTTCCGTGTAATCTAAATGGTAATCGGGAGTGTTTGAAGGTATGGGTATTAATTTACCATTTTCAAAAATATGCCCCCAGGTGCCCTTTTGTTTTTGATTTTCGGGCCAATGGAATTTTAGATTAAGTTTCAATTCTTTATTAAATGTTTTTTCAATTAATTGCTCCCAGCTTTTTCCGGTTACTTTTTCTAACATTAAAGTAGCTAATGTATAACCTGCATTTGAATAAACAAATTTATTGAGTGTATCTAATTGTACGGGTTCTGTAGATAAAACAAATTGACCAAACAGGTTTCTTTTCTCTTGTTTAGTTCCTTTGAAGTTTGGAATTACCGGGTCGTTTTCTCCTTGAAATGGTTGAATTTTTGCTTTGTGTGAAAGTAAGTCCTGAAGTGAAATATTGAAATATTCGGGTTTAGATTTATTTTTCCAACCGGGAAAAATGTCAAAAAATTTTGTGCCCCATTTTAATTTTCCTTTTTCTACATATTTGGCAATTATAAATGCAGTCATAGCCTTAGTATTAGAGCCAAGATGAAACCTGTCATTTAGGGTTGCCGTATCTGTTAACTCAACCGAATGTTTCCCAATTGCCTGAATTTCTAAAATTGAGTTACCTGTAATTACAGCATAACTTAATTCAGGTATATTACTCAATTTTCTGATTGAGTCAGCAAATTGAAGTGTATTTTGTCCAAAGGCAAATACTGTAGAAAATAGTAAAAGAGTAGTAAGTGTTTGTCTAATTTTCATCGGTTTTATCATTCTGTTAAAATTACTGCTATCAGGTAATAATAAAATGATTCTCCGCTTTTTTCTTAATAACAAGTATTGATTATCAATGTCTTGGTATAAAGTATTTTGTTCCTTCTGCAGTTAGGCCTGCGGTTTTTAGTACATAATTTTTTTAAAAGGTTGATTAAATTAACCGGTAGCCTTGCATTTGTTCCATACAAGAGTTTATTAAATCTTTAAAATTTCGCCTATAATTATCCTTTGGCCGGCAGCCTTATATTTCCTGCTTTCAAACCTAAAAAAAATCCCCCGTTAAAAATTACGGGGGACACAGTTGGTTTAGGTAAACAAAACAGGTATTTGAACCTAAAAATCATTGGTAAACGATGTTCAAATAGCTTGCAGCCCTAAAGCCGCCAACCCTTCTTTGACAATCTATTTGTTTCTTATGCTGCACAGGAGGTAAGATTTTTGCTGCCAGAAAAGGCTCATTAGCTTGTTAAATAGTAACTTGCACGCAATTTTTAAACTATGTGGAGCCTCTGTAAAAAGGATTTTAGCCAGTTTTTCAGCAGCCTTACCGGCTATATTGCCATTGTATTGTTTTTGCTGGTTTGCGGTATTTTTTTATTTGTACTTAAAGACAGTAATGTTTTTGACTATGGGTATGCCACAGCCGATAAGCTTTTTGAGCTGGCTCCATGGGTATTGGTTTTCCTGGTGCCGGCCATTGGTATGAAGTTGTTTTCCGAAGAACTAAAAACCGGCACATTTGAAATTTTAAGAACCAAGCCCCTGGGCGACTGGCAAATTGTACTGGGCAAATATTTTTCTATTTTGTTGGTATTGCTCATTGTAATAATACCCACTTTTATTTATATCGCCAGCATAAAATCGTTGAGTACATCGGGTTCTATTGACGGAGGTGGTATATTGGGTAGCTATATCGGTTTATACCTGCTGGGCGCTGTGTTTGCAGCTATAAGTTTATGTTGCAGTAGCTTTTCCGGCAATGCGGTTGTAGCCTTTTTAGTGAGCGTTTTTGCCTGCCTGCTCTTATATTACGGGTTTAGCGCCATAAGTAAAATACCCGTTTTTAGCGGCAATGCCGATTATTATATTGAAATGATGGGTATTGATTTCCATTACAAAAGCATCAGCCGTGGCGTGCTGGACAGCAGGGATATTGTATATTTTGCCAGCATCATTTTACTCTTTTTATTTATTACTGTTCGAAACATCCGTAATAAATAATAACCATCAACCATTCCCTTCATGATAAAAAAAATCTTTAGCAGTAAACTTGGGTTGCCGGTTATGATCCTTTTATTGGCAGGTATTAATTGGGCGGCATCCGTTTGGCATTCCCGTATTGACCTTACCAACGAAAACCGATTTACGCTTAGTGATGTATCGGTAAAGCTGTTGCAAAAATTAAATGAGCCGGTTACGGTTGAAGTTTTTCTTAAAGGCCATTATCCCAGCGGCTTTAGAAAACTTAGCGCTTCAACCCAGGATGTTTTAAGGGAGTTTAAAGAAGTGGCCGGCAACAAAATTCAATACCGCTTTATTTCTCCCGACGAAACCCTGCCCGGAACCAGTATGAAGTACGGCGATACGCTTGCAGGCATTGGATTGTTTCCAATCAACCTCACTTCCCAGGTGGAGCAGGGCCAGCAGCAACAATTTGTTTACCCGTTTGCCCTGGTGCATTATAAAGATAAATCCATCCCGGTTACGCTCTACCAGGGTAAAACGCCATTAATAAATTTCCAGGAGTTATCCGGCGCAGAAGCCTTGCTGGAATATAATTTCATTAATGCCATTTCAAAAGTTACCCAACTCACTAAGCCAACCGTAGCTTATGCAATGGGAAATGGAGAACCCAACGATATTAGGATTTATGATTTGATGGAACGCTATTTGAAAGCCGATTATGATTTGCAGGCCTGCAACCTGGTTGACGATCCTTTTATACCCGGGGATTTTAAAGTGCTGCTGGTTGTAAAACCCACCCTGCCGTTTACCGAGGCCCAAAAACTAAAACTGGATCAATATGTGATGAATGGGGGAAAGATCCTGTGGTTTATAGACCGGCTCAATGCAGAAATGGACAGCCTACAATTAAAAAACGAGGTAATTGCTTATGACAGGGATTTGCAGCTGAACGATTTGTTTTTTAAATATGGGGTTCGTCAAAATGCCGACCTGGTGATGGATTTGCAATGCGATTATTTACCCTTTGATGTAAATGGAAATGGCCAGTTTGAATTCTTGCCCTGGAATTATTTCCCGGTGTTTGAAGGGAATAATAATCATCCCATCAATAAAAACCTGGGCTTTGTAGTGGGCCGGTTTGTAAACTCTATTGATACGGTGGAAGCTGAAGGAATTTCAAAAACCATCTTGCTGTCTTCATCTGCCAATTCAAGAACCATTTCCACCCCGGCATTAATCAGCGGAAAAGAAAATGTAAATGCGCCTGAAGATGCCAAATTCAATAAAACCCATATACCCGTGGCCGTATTGCTGGAAGGAAAATTTATTTCATTATACCGCAACAGGCTTTCGCAGGCCATGCGAGACAGCCTTGCCCGGTATGATCAGCCCTATTTACCCCAAAATGTATCCGGTACCAAAATGATCGTGGTGTCTGATGGGGATATGGTGCTCAATTCGGTGTTTAAAAACAACCCCTTGCCCATGGGCGCCAACCCGTTTACCTATGGCTCACAAAGGGATATCCCTTTTGCCAATGGAAATTTTTTGGAAAACTGTATGGAGTACCTGGTAAATGAAAATAATTTAATGGAGGCTAAGTCCAAAGAGTATGTGGTTCGGCTGCTGGATAGTAAAAAAGTAAAACAAGAAAAAACAACCTTGCAGATCATCAATATTATTGTGCCCGTTTTAACGGTAATCTTGTTTGCTTTGCTTTTTGGCTGGCTAAGAAAACGAAAATATTCCCGATAAAATAAACAACCTTTAGTGATGGATAAAACCCAACTTACTTATATTGTATTTGCCGCTGTGGTTTTTTTAGCCTTATTGTTCGACCTCGGGTTGTTAAGTAAAAAAAATAAAGAAATCACCCTGGAAAAGGCATTGCTTCAAACGGCTTTTTGGGTATTACTTTCCTTTGCCTTTTGTGGCTTTGTATGGTATGAAAATATTGGGGGTAATGGGCAGGAAGATGCCATACAATATATTTCGGCTTATTTGCTGGAATGGTCATTAAGTATTGATAATATTTTTGTATTTGTAATCATCTTTACTTATTTTAAGGTTAAGTCCGAAAATTATTCCAGGATTTTGTTGCTGGGGATTTTAATGGCCATTGTTTTTCGCATTGCATTTATTGCACTGGGCAGTGAGCTGGTAGCACGGTTTGGCTGGATCATGTTTGTATTCGGTGTTTTCCTGGTGTTTACCGGTGTTAAAATGTTTGGCCAGGCCGATGAAGAAGAGTTTAACCCATCCGAAAACTGGGCGTATCGCTTTATTAAACGATTTTTGCGTACCACGGATGAGGAGCCTAATGGGAGGTTAACCATAACAAGGGCAGGCAAAACCTATTTTACGTCTCTTTTTATTGTGGTGATAATGCTTGGGCTAATAGATATTGTGTTTGCCATTGATTCCATACCTGCGGTATTTTCCATTATTCCCGACCCCAGTAAAAAAATGCTCATCTATTCTTCAAATATATTTGCCGTACTGGGGTTGAGGAGTTTGTTTTTCCTGCTGCGTGGCGCTGCCGGAAAGTTTGATTATTTGCAACAAGGCATTGGGGTGGTGCTGGTTTTTATTGGCGTTAAAATGTTGCTGCCCTTGTTGCAATATGCCGGTATTGATAAAGAAAAGTTGCATTTACCGGTTTGGGTTTCGCTGGTAGTTATTGTAGCTTGTATTTTAATTTCAATTTTGTATTCCATTTATCATAAACGAAGGGGCATTGAGGATGAAAATCCGGGCGAAAATTTGTAAACCGTTCAAGTGGCATATCCTTTAAATAAAATTGCAGGCATTATAAAAGCCGAAACCCAAGGGCCGTTGCCCGGGGTGGAAATTTCAAGGCTTTTAACGGATAGCAGAAAATTAGTTTTTCCGGAGCAAACCTTGTTTTTTGCTTTACCCGGCATTACCCTTAACGGCGCATTTTTTATAGATGAATTATATCAAAACGGGGTCCGGTCATTTGTGGTGCATACGTCATTTGTTCCCCATGCAAATTATCCTGCTGCAACATTTTTAAAAGTAGATGATGTGTTGATTGCTTTACAGCAATTGGCAGGCTATCACCGGCATCAGTTTAATATTCCGGTGATAGGTATTACGGGCAGTAACGGAAAAACCATTGTAAAAGAGTGGTTAAATCATTTACTGGCACCTGAATTTGATATTGTACGCAGCCCTAAAAGTTATAACTCTCAAATAGGAGTGCCGTTGAGTGTATGGCAGATGAACCCTAACCATAACCTGGCCATTTTTGAAGCCGGGATTTCCAGGCCCGGGGAAATGGATAAACTGGAAAAAATAATACAACCCCAGTGGGGTGTTTTTACCTTTATGGGCGAAGCTCATGCCGAAGGTTTTGAGAACATGCTTCAAAAGGCAGAAGAAAAACTCCGGCTGTTTAAAAATTCACAACTGCTGTTTTACTGTGAAGATGAGGAAGTGATTGCACAGGCTGTAAAAAAATTTATTTCAGAAACGAATCATTCCCTGGAAACCTTTACCTGGGGAAAAAGCAGCCGGGCTACCGTTCAGGTAAAGGAAATTCAATTAGAAAACACGGTTGCTCATATTAGCCTGCTGTATCATCAACAACCCCTGGCCATTACCATTCCGTTTAGAGACGAAGCTTCGGTGCATAATGCCATAACTTGTTTATGTGTATTATTACATTTTAAAATAGCACACGGGCTTATAAAAGAACGAATGAAAACCCTGCGTACCGTAGAAATGAGGCTGGAGTTAAAACAAGGGATCAATAATTGTGCTATTATAAACGATAGCTATAGTGCCGACCTTAACTCTTTTAGCATTGCGCTTGATTTTCTGCAACAGCAGGAGCAGTATCACCGGCGTACAGTAGTCTTAAGCGACTTGTTACAGTCCGGCCGGGAAGCCACGGCCCTGTACACCGAAATTGCCGGTTTGCTGGCGGGCAAAAATTTATACCGCTTTATTGGTATTGGCCCGCAAATACAAAAAAACGCAAAAGTTTTTTCAGCTATTACCAATAAAAAATTCTATAACACTACCGAAGATTTTATTGAAGAGTTACCCATTCTGCAGTTGCATAATGAAACCATATTGCTTAAAGGCGCAAGAGTTTTCCGGTTTGAGAAAATCAGCAGAGCGTTGGAACAAAAGCAACACGAAACCGTGTTGGAAATTAACTTAAATGCGCTTCGGCATAATTATAATATCTATAAACAGCAATTATTGCCTGGTGTAAAACTTATGGCCATGGTAAAAGCTTTTGGCTACGGGGCAGGCAGTTACGAAGTGGCTGCATTATTGCAACATGCCGGCGCCAATTATCTTGGGGTGGCTTATGCCGATGAAGGTGTGGAGTTGAGAAAAGAAGGAATTGTTTTGCCCATCATGGTCATGAATACCGAAGAAGCCGGTTTTGACCATATTGTAAAATATAACCTTGAGCCGGAAATTTATTCGTTTAGAATTTTTCAGTCATTTAAAAATTATTTGCTGCAGCATCAAATTTCATCGTATAAGGTGCATATCAAGCTGGATACCGGTATGAACCGCCTTGGCTTTAAACAAGAGGATTTGCCAGGGCTCATAGAAGCTATTCAAAAAACACCACAGTTTCATATCCAATCGGTATTTTCTCATTTAGTGGCCAGTGAGGATCCTTTACTGGATCAATTTACTTTAAAGCAATTTGAGTTATATAAAAAAATGGCCGGGGAGATAGCTAAAACCTGTGGCTATCCTTTCATTCAGCATTTAGGAAACAGCTCGGCAATCAGTCGCTTTAAATCCATGCAATTGGATATGGTGCGGTTGGGTATTGGCTTATACGGTATTGATGCTAATTGGGAAATACAAAAACAATTACAAAATGTAACTACATTAAAAACTACCATCTCTCAAATTAGAAAAGCAAAGGCAGGCGAAACCGTAGGGTATAACCGAAAGGCTGTATTAACCGGGGATTCTTTAATTGCTACAGTGCGTATTGGGTATGCCGATGGCTATTTTCGGCTTTTGGGCAATGGCAATGGTAAAATGCTGGTAAATGGAAAACTGGCGCCGGTAATTGGAAATGTTTGTATGGATATG
>JAFDZZ010000092.1 GCA_018266715.1 Bacteroidota bacterium | reverse complement strand
TCATAGGTTAGCAACGGCCAGCTCTTTTTAGGGCAGGCCTTCTTTATTTTATAGGGTGATATTTGGAGTTTTTATATCATGATAAAACAAAAAAGTCCAATGTTGCTCGGCACCCTTTTGCCACCATTGCTGCCGCAGTTCCATTGCTTTTTTACCATTAAAATCATATTTGGCAATAAATTTATTTTTCATTTGTTGCAATTGTGGCGCCTCATCTCCCCCAAAAAATAATATTTGGCTCCCTTCCTGTATCCAAAAAACAATATGGTATTTAGAATGAGCGCCGGAATGGGCATACTGAATATATCCATCAATGGTTCCCTCCTCTGCCTCCAGCAATACTTCATTGCCGGAATTTTTTAACAGCATAAAATCATCGGCAACATAAGATTTGCCATTGTGTTCCATGCCATACTCCAACTCTTTTTCAAAAACATAATAAGTGGCATTGGGAAAACTCAATACGCTTTGCCGGGTAATCTCATTTTTTAAGGCAATGCCCCCGGAGTGATCTTTATGCAAATGGCTTAGCAACACTTTGGTAACTGCAGTGGGTTGAACCCCAATATCCATTAAATTTTGATGCAATTGTAAAACTCCATTGGGGTTGGTGAAACCCAGGCCGGTATCAAAAAGCAAAACATCTTTATCCGTTACCACGCAAAAGGGCTGCACCTCCACCAGCAGGCTGCCAACCGGCCGTTGCTGTATGTCATCGCCCTGTTTATTAAAGGGTACAAATATTTTTGTACTATCTATACTAAAAGCCCCTTCGCTAAGCGGAAAAATTTTAATCATGTTATTGTCCTCTACGTTGTTTCCGGCAAAAACAAGGATGAAAAACGTAACCCTTTATGCTTAACGCAATACCATTTGCCGGTCGGCATCCAGCTTTAATAAAATAAAAATTAAAAAGGTAAAGGTAATTAAAGAAGAACCTCCGTAGCTCATCAGCGGAAGCGTAATACCAATTACGGGAGCCAGCCCAATGGTAACGCAGATATTTACACTCACATGAAAAAAAAGGATGGCCGCAACGGAATACGCATATACCCTGCTAAAAACACTTCGCTGCCTTTCTGCAAGCTTGATGATCCGTAACAACATGGTGAGATACAATAAAATTACCGTTAAACTTCCCAGGAAACCAAAATTTTCACCTACGGAAGTAAAAATAAAATCGGTATGCTGCTCGGGCACAAAATCGCCCTGGGTTTGAGTACCTTTTAAAAAACCTTTGCCGGTAAAACCACCGGAGCCAATTGCAATTTTTGATTGTTTTACATTATAATTCTGGCCCTGTGCTTTTTTTTGCATTTCTTTAATTTCCTCGGGTGTCAATACCACATTTTTATCTAAAAAGGGATTATCCACACCCACCATACTAAAAATCCTATTGGCCTGGTAGGGTTTAAATACATGCTTAAAAACAAAGGGAACCGCTACCCCTACAAATAAAGAGCAAAACAACCATGCTGCAAGAATGATCCAAAGCAGTGAAGCCCTTCGTTTAATTTGCCTACGGTTAAAATAAATAACCAATACTGCAAGTATGGCAAATGCAATGAGCAAGGTTTTTGTATGAAACAATAAGGACACCACTAATAAAATGGCCATTAAAATACCGGCAACAAGATAGGCCGGAGGCAGGCCTTCACGGTACATGGGAATTAAAAATGAGAAATAAATCAATGCAAGCCCCGTTTCGCCCTGGAGTATGGAAAATACAGCCGGCGTAAATGCAATTGCAGCGGCCATGAGCTGGTTCCTGGGTTTATTAAAATCAATTTCGGGGCGGGATAAATACTTGGCTAATGCCAAAGACGTAAATATCTTACATAATTCCACCGGTTGAAGGTTCATGAAGCCCAGCGGTATCCAGCTTTTTGAGCCTTTAATTTCTTTACCAATAACAAAAGTGGCAATAATAAGTACAATACCTACTAAATAAGAAAGATTAGCCATTGCCGTAAAAAACTTACTATCGGTAAGTAATATAAAAATGGCCAGCACTATGCAAGCCAGGAAGAAGTAAAATTGCTTGCTATAATTTTTTTTGAAGCCAAAGAAGCTTTGAACCACATCATCGCCACTGCGGTATTCTACCGAAAAAATGCAAATGAGGCCTACCGTCACAATGATGGCGTAGAGCCAGATCATGAGCCAGTCTACCCCTTTTGATATAGAAGGAACCTGCCTGTTCATTAATTATTTTTTTTGGCGCTGTCCTCCTCCGGTACTACAGCTTTATTATCGGGTAAAATTGCTTCAACTTTTCTAAAAACGGCTACGGTATCTTTCTTATCTTTTTCGTTGAGAAGTTCTTTTTTCACTTTATCCATATCAGATTGCTTGAGTAGTTCAGGTTCATCCTCCGCTTCCAGTGTATCTTTAATGATTTTAATATAGCCCTTTTGCACCAGGTAAGCCGAGTCTCCTATGTGATCCAAAGAATCAATTCTTCTCAATTCGGAATAAATGCGTGGCGGCATCAGGTTTTGATTACTGAGCGCTTCAATACGGGCCAGCCGGGCTTTATCGGTAATAGAATCTTTTAAATATTTTTCTATCATAAAGCTTACGATGGGCGCAGCATAGGTACCGCCAAATCTTCCACTGTTTTCCACTACACACATAATGGCAATTTTTGGATTATCCCTTGGCGCAAAAGCTGCAAAAAAGGAGTGATTGGGTTGCTTTACTCCTTTATAATAATTTTCTACCGTTCCGGTTTTTCCGCATATAACAATGTCTTTTACTTTTGCACCGGCGCCGGTTCCCCTATCCACTACCCCTTGCATACCATCATGTACGGCTTCATAAATGCTATCGGCAATATCTATAGCCTGGTGTTTTACTTTAAACCTGTCTAATAATCCATATTGATCCCCGCCTGCTATGGAATCAATAACATGTGGAATAATATACCAGCCTTTATTTGCCAGGTAGGCCATTTCATTAGCCACTTGCAAGGGTGTATTATCTACTTCGCCCTGGCCAATACTTACCGAACGAAAACTGCAATAGTTCCAATGGCCTTTGCCAAATGCTTTATCATAATACTTGGGTGTAGGGATAAAGCCTGCCTTTTCTGCCGGTATATCTACCCCTAATTTATGGCCAAGGCCAAAGGCATACATGTAGCGGTTCCACACCGCAAGGCTGCTGTCAATGGAAGGATATTTGGGATTGTTGATAACCTTTTGCATTACGGTGGCAAAATAGGTATTGTCCGAAAGGGTAATGGCATGGCGCAAATTAAAAGTTCCATAATCAAGGCAACGCATGGGCCGGCCGCTCCCACAACCGTAAAAAGCGCCATTGCAGGTTACGCTAAAATCGGTAGTAATTACTCCTTCGTGAAGACCCACCAGGGCCTGCAATGTTTTAAATGTAGAACCCGGAGAATAGGTAGCGCTTACCGCCCGGTTAAGTAAAGGTAATGCCGGGTTTCGGTACAACTCTGAAAAATGTTTGCGGCGAAGCGCCCCGGTTAAATAACCCGGTGCATAAGAAGGCGCAGTAACCATGCAAAGGATGCCGCCGGTTTTGGGGTCAATCGCCACAATGGAGCCCAGTTTATTTTGCATGAGTTTTTCGCCGAGTTGCTGCAATTCTATATCAATAGAGGAGTATAAATTTTGCCCGGCAATGGGCAATGTATCAAACTTCCCTCCTTCCAGTTTTTCGGTAAGGCGGTTTTTGTTATCTCTTTTCCAAAACTCAATGCCCCGCTGGCCCATGAGTACTTTTTCGTAAGAGCGCTCCAGGCCGGTCATGCCGGCGTAATCACCCGGCATATAGCCCTCATCTTTATGTTTACGCAAAAAATTAGAATCCACTTCGGCGGTATAGCCCAAAATATTTGCCCCCGCATTGTAAGGAAATTTTCGAATGGATCTTTCCTGTAAATAAAAGCCGGGAACAAAGCGGTACATGCTTTCATTCAGCATGGCCATTTTATCATCGGTAAGCATGGCCTCAAAAACCGATGGCCTCGCCCTGCCGTTTCTTATGATCACCTCTACCAGTTTTTTCATAAACTGTGCGGAATCAATTTGTAAAATTTTACAAAGTAATGCCGTATCCGTGCCTTTGATTTTATTGGGCGTAATCATTAAATCGTAAATAATGGCATTTTGCAAAATGGGTTTTTTATTGCGGTCAAATACCAACCCCCTGTCGGGATAAATCACTTTACGGAATTTCCCCTGGTCATCTGCCATTATTTTATACTGATCAGAAAAAAGCTGGAGGTTGGCCAACTGGGCAATAATCACCAGCATCATGCCGATAAAAACCAGCATTATAATTATTTTTCTTGATTGGTTATACACAGGTTCTTATCTTAACGGTATAGAAACAAAAAAATAAACTGCACTATTGTTTCGGCCAAAAGTACTCAAAAAATTAAACGGTATTGGTTTTGAATTTTTGCTTACGGGTAAAAATTAATTCGGTAATAAGAATCAGCAAGATGCTTATGGCTGTGGAAAGAACAGTTTTAACAATAAAATACCAGATATTTCCAAATTGCCAGGCTTCCAGTAAAAACAACCAGGCATTATGCAAAAGGCTAAGCATGGTGATAAACGTAAAATACGCCGTAAAGGTTCCAAAACTTTTTACTGAGGGTTCTTCATAAGTAAAATCTTTGCCTTGCTGCGGTGATAATAAATTTGCTAAAAAGGGTTTTACATAAGCTATAAGTACGCAGGCCGCTGCATGAAAACCCGGGTGGTGCCTGAAGCTATCCATTGCAAGGCCCACAAAAAAGGCCACGAGCATCAGCGCCATCCTGGGCATTTTAAAAGGCAGCCAAATAATAAATAGGAAATACACATACGGGGTAACCATTTGGTGTAGGTGAATCCTGTCCAGCACAAAAACCTGTACAAAAATTAAAAGAATAAAGCGTACAATATATTTTGCAATGCCCGTCATTACTATAAATGCTTTTTGGCTTTTTCCAATAATTGGTTTACCGGGGTGGTTTGTATATTGTCAATTACATATACATACTCCAGGTTATAAAAATTGGCTGCCGTTTTTACTTTTATATTGAGATTACTGGTTCCGGTTTCTTCAAAAATTTCATTTATCCTGCCCACCAGCAGCCCCCTGGGAAAGGTTGTACTTAAGCCGCTTGAGATCACCGTATCGCCCTTGGATACCGGCGTTCCTTTGGGAATATTTTTTAGCGTGATGATATTGGGTTGTTTGCCATCCCATAGTAAGGTGCCGGCTTCGCCAGATTTTTTAAGGCTGGCGCTTATCCTGCTGTCTTTATGCAACAGGCTCATCACCACGGCATAATCTCCGCTGATATCGGTAATAATACCGGTAACGGCAAAATTGATATCGGCCACACCCATGCCAATACTCATTTTTTTTACGTTTGGCCCGTTAATTACCAAAAAATTATTTTGAGCAGCAATAGAACTGGATACCACTTTGGCGGATAAATAAGTGATGGATCGGAACTTTTGCAGGGAGTCCACTTTTATGCTGTCTATACGGGTGACTTCTGAAGTATCCGGTAAAATAAAATTTTGTTTAAGCCGGTTCAGCAAATCTTCGTTGGCTTTTACGAGTGAGTCATTGGTTTTTTTTAACCGGAAATAATACTCTACACGGTCAAATTCTTTAAAAACACTTCCGGTAACCCGGTTGGCAGCAGTTAAGATTGCTGCGTTATGAAACTTACTGTACCGGCTGATGAGATAGATGCAAATTCCCTGCAGGAGCAGAAAGGTTAGCAAGTGAATATAGCGGCGTATAAAAAGAAAAATATTACGCACTGTGGATTAAATATTTGATGTAAATAAATCCTCATTCTTTAAGAAAAAAGGAATTCATGTTTCAAAAATTGTGGGGCAAAAACTTTTAGCGCATCACAAACGGATACTTATCATAGTTTTTGAGGGCAATACCTGTACCTCTTACCACACTTTTCAACGGATCGTCTGCCACATGCACCGGTAATTTTATTTTAGCCGCCAGCCTTTTATCCAAACCTCGCAATAATGCACCTCCCCCGGTAATATACAATCCACGGCGATAAATATCAGCGGCTAATTCCGGCGGGGTGGCTTCCAGCGCTTTTAATATGGCTTCTTCAATTTTAAATATGCTTTTATCCAATGCTTCGGCTACCTCCTGGTAACTTACCATTACCTGTTTGGGAATACCGGTTACAAGATCCCGCCCATTAACGGCTATATCATCTGGCGGGTTATCTAAATCTTTTATGGCAGCGCCTACCTGAATTTTAATTTGTTCAGCCGTACGCTCCCCAATTAATAAGCTATGGTACCGGCGCAGGGCTTCCATAATATCGGCAGTAAATTCATCGCCGGCAACACGAATGCTTTGATCACACACAATACCGGCAAGTGCAATAACGGTAATACCTGTTGTACCACCGCCTATATCAATAATCATGTTACCTACGGGCTCTTCCACATCAATACCAATACCCAAAGCTGCGGCCATGGGTTCATGAATTAAATACACTTCTTTTGCTCCGGCTTGTTCGGCACTATCTCTTACGGCACGCTTTTCCACCTCGGTAATACTGCTGGGTATGCATATCATCATGCGCCAGCTTGGGGCAAATAAGGGTTTTTTGGGATAAACGAGTTTTATTAACTCCCTGATCATCAATTCGGCGGCATTAAAATCGGCAATAACACCATCTCTTAAAGGCCTAACGGTACGGATGCTTTCGTGGGTTTTTTCATGCATCATTAATGCTTTTTTACCCACTGCCAGTAAATTTTTTGGATTGTTGCGATCCAGCGCAACAATTGAAGGTTCATTTACGACTACTTCTTCATTATGGATGATTAAGGTATTGGCCGTTCCGAGGTCTATGGCAATTTCCTGAGTGAAAAAATTAAATAATCCCATGGTATTGTTTGAGCAGGGTTCTTATGATTTTGATTAGGCGCAAAGTTGCTGCAAAATATTGGATTATCAAGAGTAAAAATATTTTTTTTAACAATCCTTCAAAATCCGTTTCAGGAGCAAATTTGAGGCCAACCGGTATTTGAGGGTTAACGTTTAAAAAATGAAATTATTTGAATTCATAGCCAATATCCTTCCGAAAATACATTCCTTCAAAATTTACCTGCTCCAGCAGGTAGTTGGAATGTTCCGCCGCATCTACAATATTATTGCCAAAAGAAGTTACAGCAAGCACCCTGCCGCCCCTGGAAAATACTTTACCATTTTTTTCTTCGGTGCCGGCATGAAAAATAATACTGTCATTCACAAAGGCATCTTTAAGGCCCTCAATGAGTTTACCGGCTTCAAAGTTGCCCGGGTAGCCGCCACTAGCTGCCACAACGGTAACAGCCGTTCTCTCATCGGTTTCTATCTGCAGCTTATCCAATTCTTGTTTTGCAGTTGCCATTAATATACTTACCAGGTCGTTTTTAATACGGGGTATTACTACTTCGGTTTCAGGATCGCCCATGCGGCAATTATACTCAATCATATAGGGGTTTCCCTGGCTGATCATAAGGCCAAGAAATACAAAGCCTTTATATTCCAGTTTTTCATTTTGGAGGCCTTTTAGTGTTGGCTCTATTATTTGCTTAATTACTTTTTCTTTTAATGCGGCATCAAAACCCGGAACCGGGCTTACAGCGCCCATTCCACCGGTATTTAAGCCGGTATCTTTTTGTCCAATTCTTTTATAATCTTTTGCTTCGGGAAGTAATACATAATTTTTTCCATCGGTTAAAAAGAACACACTCATTTCCAGGCCTTCCAAAAATTCTTCAATCACCACCGTTTTTCCGGCATCACCAAATTTACTACGGTGCAGCATCAGGTCAAATTCGGCCAGGGCTTCTACCTGGCTCTGGCAAATGACCACACCCTTACCTGCAGCAAGGCCATCGGCTTTTAATACAATGGGCAGGCTATGTTGTTTGATGTATTCAACCCCATCATCATACGTTTCAATAGAAAATTTCCTAAAAGCTGCAGTGGGGATGTTATAATCCATCATAAAACGCTTTGCAAAGGCCTTGCTGCCTTCTAACTGAGCTGCAGTTTGTGAAGGACCGATAATGAGCATTTTTTCAAAGGTTTTTTGAGCCTTGAGGTAATCTACAATACCTTTTACCAGGGGGTCTTCCGGACCCACCACTACCAAATCAATTTTATGCTGCAGGCAGGCCTGTGTTATCTTTTCAAAATCGGTAACTGCAATAGGAAGGTTGGTACCGCATTGCGCCGAGCCGGCATTTCCGGGGGCAATAAATAAAGAAGTACACAAAGGGCTTTGGGCAATTTTCCAGGCCAAAGTATGCTCTCGTCCACCGGCGCCAATAATCAGGATATTCATTTAGGATGTTTTGGGAATTTAACAGGCTTGCAATTTACTTAGCAA
Organism: Bacteroidota bacterium; assembly: GCA_018266715.1. Classification (GTDB taxonomy): domain Bacteria; phylum Bacteroidota; class Bacteroidia; order Chitinophagales; family Chitinophagaceae; genus Ferruginibacter. The sequence continues at coordinate 10,873 of JAFDZZ010000092.1, read as the reverse complement.
TCATCTTTAGTGCCCTATTTTTTATACAGTATTTTAATTTAAATGGATGAGTGGCATAAGCTTATGTGATAAATTATATGAACATTTCATGCCATAACCATAAAATTCATTACTTTGAGCAGATAAATCATCTTACTTAATAAACTTTATTGTATCTAAAATTTTATTTATGGCAGATCAAGTAAAAACCGGCAAACACCCTAAAGGGCTATATGTTTTGTTTTTAACAGAAATGTGGGAAAGATTTGGTTATTACCTCATGGTAGGGATACTATTATTATTTTTAACAAACAGTACCGGAAAAGGGCTGCCCAAAGCCATGGGCGCCGATGTTGTGGGTACTTTTATTGCCCTTGTTTACTTAACGCCATTTATAGGTGGGTTAATAGCCGATCGTTACCTGGGTTATATAAAATCTATTTTTATTGGCGGCACATTGATGGCTGCAGGCTACCTTACTATTGCCCTGCCAGGTGAGTACACCGCATATATTGCCATGGCACTTATCATTATTGGTAATGGTTTTTTTAAGCCCAATATCTCCACTTTACTGGGCAATATGTACAACCGGGAAGATCTTCGGCCTTTAAAAGACAATGCCTATAATATTTTTTATATGGGCATTAATATCGGCGCTTTCTTTTGCAATTTTGTTGCGGCCATCCTTCGCAACAGGATTAGCTGGCAGGCTGCTTTTTCTGCCGCAGGCATTGGGTTAATCATTGGTTTAATCGTCCTCTTTTTTAACCTTAAACATGTAAAAGAATTTGATGTAAGAAAGCCTATGCAACCCGGCGATATGCCAACCTCTAAAATCCTGGGCACTGTGTTCATTCCTATGTTGATTTTTGCAGCTTTGGGATGGATTATACCGGGTAATGTATTTGGGAGCGACTCGGCAGATGCGTTTATTTTTGCCTGCATCCCGGTAATCTTTTTTTATGTAAACCTCTGGCGAAAAGAAAAAGGTGATGATAAAAAAGGAATTGGTGCTTTGTTGTTTGTATTTGCTGTATCTATTATCTTTTGGACAATTTATAATCAAAATTCAACCGGCCTCACCATTTGGGCAGAGTCGCATACGGACCGTTCCATACCCCAATTTATGGAAAAACCTGCCGATGCGGTTTACGCCCTGCAAAACCTTGAAACAAAACCACACGAGGTAGATAGCCTGGATAGTTATATGAGAGTAGTAACTGATAACACGGGCAATTCTATTAAAATAGCAGGCGCTGACCCCTATTTTGCCAATATGCCAAAAGATAAATGGCCGGCAGACGGCGTTGCCAAGGTTGGAAATACAGAATTATTTCAATCCATCAACCCGTTTTTTATTGTAGCGCTTACCCCTTTGCTTATTGCTTTTTTTGCCTGGCGAACCCGAAAAGGGAAACCGGTGAGTACGGCTAGCAAATTTGCATGGGCCCTTATTATATCCGGGCTTAGCGCCCTGGTAATGGTATTTGCCGTTATGTCTGTACCCAGCATTTACCAATATAAAACCAGCCCTGTATGGCTATTTTTAACCTATGGCATTTTTACAGTGAGCGAAATTTGTTTAAGCCCCATTGGGTTATCTTTTGTATCAAAACTTGCTCCACAAAGGTTAACGGCTTTAATGATGGGTGGGTGGTTCCTTTCTACTTCTATAGGTGGAAAAGTAGCAGGTGTTATGGCCAGCTTTTGGGATAAGATGCCCGACAAAAGGATTTTCTTTGGCATTATAGCTGTTGCAGCAATACTGGGTGGATTATTAATTTTTGCCAAAGTAAAAGAATTAGATAAAATAGTGAAAGATAAAACCGGCAGCATTTGATTTTTTGCGCTTAATTTTTAAAAAAAGGTGGTTTATATAACCACCTTTTTTATTTATCTTTCCAGCTAAACTTAAACCATTGCTTATGGCCAGCCCAAATAACTTTCATCCGTACGTATCTCCTCAAACCAATATGAAAGAACTCACCCTTAAATCTATTCTTATGGGTGGGATTTTTGGAATTATTTTTGGTGCCTCAACGGTTTACCTGGCCTTAAAAGCCGGGCTCACTGTATCGGCTTCCATACCCATTGCCGTTATTTCCATATTGCTGGGTAAATTATTTTTAAAAACCACTATCCTGGAAAATAATATTATTCAAACCACAGGATCGGCCGGTGAAAGTATTGCGGCAGGTGTGGTGTTTACCCTCCCGGGTTTTTTGTTTTTAAGCAACCCCGCCAGTGCAGATTTTTTCAATTATATCACTATTCTTACGCTATCTATATTTGGTGGAATACTGGGTACATTAATGATGATACCGCTGCGGCGCTCCTTAATTGTAAACGAACATGAAACCTTGCCCTATCCTGAAGGCACGGCTTGTGCCAGTGTACTCAAAGCGGGGGAAAAAGGCGGCGACCTGGCAAAAACCGCACTTTATGGTGTTGGGTTTGCTTTTATTTATGCCATGCTGCAAAAGATTTTTCATGTAATTGCCGAAACCCCTTCCTTCATGACCCGGCAATCGCAAAAGTTTTTTCCATCAGCAAAATTAAGCTCAGAAATTACGCCGGAATACCTGGGCGTGGGCTATATTATTGGGCCCAAAATTGCCGGTGTTTTAGTAGCCGGTGGCGTGCTAAGCTGGTTTGTATTTATTCCTTTACTTGCTTCCCTGGTTCCGGGAGATATAATTGCCGCACAACTGGTAAAACTGGGTTACCTGGCCGATATTTCAAAAGCAGGTGGCCCCGGCGGATGGGATCCGGTTACACAATCTTTTGCCGATTATTCCACCGCAATTTACCGGGCGTACATTAGGGTAATTGGTGCAGGCGCTGTTGCTGCCGGTGGCTTTATAACTCTTATTAAAACCTTACCTACCATTATCTCCTCATTTAAAGGAAGCCTGGGTTCATTAAAAAAAGGCGAGGCCGGTGAAAAAGTTGACATTCCCCGAACCGAACGAGACCTTTCGATGAAAATTGTAGGAATCGGCAGCCTGGCCTTGATTTTACTTATGACGGTTTTGCCACAGGTTCCCGGAGATAATATCGGAAGTAAATTATTGCTGGGTATTTTGGTAATTATTTTCGGTGCATTTTTTGTAACAGTGTCTTCCCGTATTGTAGGTTTAATAGGCTCTTCCAATAACCCTATTAGCGGAATGACCATTGCTACTTTAATGGGCACCTGCCTTGTGTTTATTGCCGTTGGCTGGACGGGAAGCCTCTACGAACCCATGGCTTTAGTTGTGGGTGGTATGATTTGTATTGCAGCTGCCAATGCCGGCGCAACTTCACAAGATTTAAAAACCGGCTACATTGTTGGCGCCACGCCAAAATACCAGCAAATTGCTTTGTTTGTAGGCGCAATCGTTTCGTCGGTTGCTATTGGCTTTACCGTAAAAATATTAGATACCCCTACCCAGGAAATGCTGGCGCAAAATATCCATCATGCCATTGGAACCGATACCTATCCTGCACCACAGGGTACTTTAATGGCCACATTAATTAAAGGTATTTTATCCTTTAACCTGGATTGGCAATTTGTGCTGGTAGGTGCAGCTATTGCCATTGTAGTAGAATTATGCGGTATTAAGGCCCTGAGTTTTGCCATTGGTATTTATTTACCCTTAAGCACTACGCTTCCCATTTTTATAGGCGGTGCAATAAGAGGGTTGGCCAATTGGAGAAAATCTAAAAAACAAGAAGCCAAAAGCGAAGAAGATGAAGACCTGGGTAAAGGAAATTTATTTGCAACGGGATTAGTTGCCGGTGGCGCAGTTGCCGGCGTAATTGTTGCCATACTTTCCGTAAATGAAGGCATTGCCAACACGCTCAAATCCTGGAGCGCCGAACATGGCTTAACCCAAATGCTGGGTGGTGAAACCGGTTATTATTTTCTTGGTGTTGCCTTTTTTGCTTTTATGGGATTTGTATTATATAAAATGGCTTTAAAGAAATAATTCTCTTTGCTTAGTTTTGCAAAAACTACCTATGCAGGATTTACAGGATTTTTTAGAGCCCGTTTCGGTTCATACCATCAATGCTGATGAAGGCTATTATGAAGGCCAACTGGCACGCCATATAGACCTTTACCAGGAAGCCATGCCTGATATTTCCCCTGCATCAATCGTAATTATAGGCGCTAAAGAAACCCGTGGCGAAAGCATCCTCGGTGGCGCCGAAAATGCTGCAAATGAAATAAGAAAAGAGTTCTACAAGTTGCATTACTGGCATACCGATATTAAAATTTGCGACCTGGGCAATGTAAAAACCGGAGAAACCGTAGCCGATAGTTATGCGGCTTTAAAAACCGTTGTGGCGGCGCTTATTGAACAACAAAAAACCGTTATAATCATCGGGGGAAGCCATGATGTAACCCTTGGCCAATACAATGCCTACCGCCATCTCAACCTGCAAATTGAAGCGACCTGCATTGATGCTAAAATAGATTTACAAAGTGAAACACCCATACGGAGCGATAACTTTCTCATGGAAATGTTAACCGGGGACCCCAACCTGGTTAAGCATTACAATCACCTGGGTTTCCAATGCTACCTGGTACACCCCAAGCTTTTAGAAACAATGGATAAGCTGCGTTTTGATTGCTACCGGCTGGGAACCGTTTTAGAATTAATGGAAGAAATGGAACCTGTTTTACGCAACTCACATTTAATAAGTTTTGACATTTGTGCTATTAAAAATGCCGATGCCCCTGCCAATACCGATTTGCCGAATGGGTTTACCGGCATTGAAGCCTGTACCCTGGCCCGTTATGCCGGTATGAGTGATAGGTTAAGCAGCTTTGGTTTATACGGTTACCGGCCCGAGCTTGACCGCAATGCATTAACGGCAAAACAGGCGGCCCAAATCCTTTGGTATTTTATTGATGGTAAACACAAAAGCCTGCATGAAGCAAACCACGAAGACAAGCATAATTTTATAGAATTTCATACGGCATTTGCCGAAGTAGATACCCTGTTTTTACAAAGTAAAAAAACCGGGCGCTGGTGGATGCAAATGCCCAATAACAAACTCATTGCCTGCAGCTATTCCGATTATAAAAAAGCCAGTCAAAACCAAATTCCGGAACGATGGCTGAGGGTGCAGGAACGAAATTAACGCATAGGCATGCAGGCAGGTAGTACCGTTTTTTCAACCATAAAGAATGAAAATTATATCTTCCTTATTCTTATTAAGTATTTGTTCATGCACGATTCATAAAAATATCAATGGTCAACAGGTAAAACAGCTCCTACAGCAAAGCGCTATTGCAACCGGCGAAACAGGCATTTGCATTTACGACCCTTCCACTAAAAAATATTTATACCAATACCAAGCTGATAAGTACTTTACACCGGCAAGTAATGTAAAATTATTTACGCTTTATGCCGGGCTCAAATACCTGGGCGACAGTTTACCCGGCTTGAATATTGTTGAAGCAGTTGATAGCATAGTACTATTTCCCACCGGCGACCCTACTCTTTTACATCCCTATTTTAACAGCCAGCCCGTTTTTGACTTTTTATCAACAACTTCCAAAAAAATAATAGCACCAAAACAAGTGTTTTCTACTACAGCCTATGGCAAAGGGTGGAGCTGGGATGATTATAATGAAAGCTTTATGAACGAAAGGTCGGCGCTGCCGGTATATGGCAACAACATCATACTAAGCGGCATAAAAAATCATATGGAGTTTTATCCAAAAGCTGCAGAAAAATTATTTCATTATTCTTTTTTTGAAACTCTGGCTAAAGGCGCTTTTTTGAAAGAGGTGAAAAGAGATTTCTATAGCAACCGCTATACCTGTTATTTTAACGATTCAAAAAATAGCAAGATTATTGTGCCTTTTATTACATCCGACAGCCTGGCCTATTTATTTATTGAGGACAGCTTGGGAAAAAAAATTTATTACAATTGGCCCGAACCCCTGCAATATGATTCCTCAAAAGTTTATACGATATATTCCAGGCCGGTTGATTCTTTGTTTATTCCCATGATGTACGACAGTGATAATTTTTTTGCTGAGCAAACCTTATTAATGGTCAACCATAAACGTTGGAACTCTTTTAATGAAGCACAAATCATTGACAGTTTATTGCAAACCGACTTTAAAGACATCCCTCAAAAACCACAGTGGGTTGATGGCAGCGGGCTGAGCCGTTACAACCTGTTTACCCCACAATCATTTGTGTACCTGTTAAATAAAATGATGAACGAATTTGGGTTGGAGCGAATGAAAAAACTTTTACCTACCGGTGGCCAGGGTACTTTAAAAAACTATTTTACCGAGGACGCCGGGTACCTTTTTGCAAAAACAGGCACATTGAGCAATATCAGCTCCTTAAGCGGTTATTTGATTACCCGAAAAAACAAATTGCTTATTTTTTCCATCCTCAACAATAACTATATGGGCAAGGCCACACCTGTGAAAAGGGCTGTAGAACTGTTTTTACATCAAATAAGGATGCGTTATTAGCGCCCAAAAATTTTAGTGAGTTCCTCTTTTTTAAAACTCAAAAATGTAGGCCTGCCGCTGGCAGTTGTGCCGGGTGTATTGCAGGCAAACAAATCGGAAAGCAATGAAGCGATTTCTTTAGAAGTTAATGAAACACCCGCTTTAATGGCATGTTGAATGGAAAGTGAGCGGAGCAATTTTTCTCTTTTACTAAATTTCAGTTCATTACTGAAATGTTTAAATTGCTCCAGGATTTTTTCAATGGCCAAGGCTTCGTTTCCCGATATCACATCAGCCGGCACCCCTTGAATAATAAAAGTATTAGGGCCAAAAGGTTCGAGCCGGTAGCCCAGCAATTGCAAGTCCGGGAGCAATTCTGTGATCAATACGGCATCCGCAGCCGCCAATTGAACCGTGGCAGGAAAAAGGCTTTGTTGCGTTGGTATTGCTTTACCCGTTGTGGCATTAGCATATTTTTCATACAAAATCCTTTCGTGGGCATTTTGCTGATGTACCAATAAATAACCTTCGTTGTTTTGCACTACAATAAAACTATGATGCAGTTGTACGGCATTTTCGTAATAGTGAGCGGTACATTCCTCGTCAACCGCATGCAACTTTGCCGAAGGCATGGCTTTGGTTGACGGCGAGGGTTCAAAAAAATCTTTCCAGGATTTAAGATCACTGCTGTTCTCAATAAAATGAGCCTGGTTTTTCTCCGTAAAAGTTTTATACAAAGATGAGGCAGAAGCCGTAGCTTTTTTCTCTTCGGTAAACGGTTGGTTTACGGCATCAAGGCTTTGGATATGAGCATCTAATTCAAAATCCAGGGTAGGAGAAATGCTAAATTGGGCCAGGGCGTGCTTAATGGCGCTTTGTACAAAAGCATATACAATTTTTTCGTCTTCAAATTTTATTTCCTGTTTTGTAGGATGTACGTTGATGTCCACCTGGGCGGGATCCAACTCAATAAATAAAACGTAAAGAGGAAAATTATCTTTTGCAATAAGAGCGTCAAAAGCATTCATAACCGCATGATTCAGGTAGGCGCTTTTGATAAACCGGTTGTTCACAAAAAAATACTGGTCGCCCCGGGTTTTTTTAGCGGTATCGGGCTTACCAACAAAACCATGAATATTTAAATAATCTGTTTTTTCTCCTACCGTTACCAGCCGGGCATTATAGGAGTTGCCCAAAAGCTGTACCACCCGCTGCTTTAAAGAACCCTTGTCTAAATGAAATACCTCTTGCCCGTTTGAGGAAAGCGAAAAAAATATTTCCGGAAAACTCATGGCTACCCGGGTAAACTCTTCAATAATATGCCGAAGTTCGGCAGCATTGCTTTTTAAAAAATTCCTTCTTGCCGGCACATTAAAAAACAAATTTTTCATGGCAATTGAAGAGCCGGTTTGCATGGCCACGGGCTCTTGTTTTTTAACGATGCTGTTTTCAACCTCCAGGTAAATTCCGGCTTCATCTTCGGCCCTTTTGGTTTTAAGTTCTACCTGGGCAACCGCTGCAATACTGGCCAGCGCTTCACCTCTAAAACCCATCGTTTTAATGCAAAACAGGTCGTCAATACTTTTAATTTTAGAAGTGGCATGGCGCTCAAATGCCATTCTTGCATCGGTTTCACTCATGCCTTTTCCATTATCAATAACCTGTATCAGCGATTTTCCGGCATCGTTTACAATGAGTTTAATTTCTGTGGCGCCGGCATCAACGGCATTTTCCAATAATTCTTTTACCGCACTTGCCGGCCGCTGAATAACTTCACCGGCTGCTATTTGGTTGGCAATATTATCGGGCAGTAACTGAATGATATCCGGCAATGGTCAAAAATTTAATCTGCAAATTTAACATACTGGCTGCTCATTCATGCAGGATAAGGGCTAATTTTTATAGAACAAAAACGGGTTCTCTCTTAAAATTATTTTCCATTTTTGTCTTTAAAGCAAGATATATGTAATATGAAAAACTAATATTGACTTTTTATCTTTTTTAACGCAAATAAGGTCTTAATTTCCGACCTTTAACGCAACTAGCCCATTAGGAATTTTAATTATGAAACAAACCATTAGCAGGGTATCCCGCCTTTTTCACCCTTTGAAAAAAATACTTTCCTTTGTTTCCTGTATCCTGCTTTCTTCTTCAACCCTTTTTGCACAGATGGATTCAAAAGCCTGGGTGGATAGTGTTTATAACAGCCTCAGTAAAGAGGAACGTATTGCCCAATTAATGGTGGTACGGTTAAGTAGTATTGACGCTAAAACTAAAAAAGTAATTTTTTATGATAAAAAGGTAGCCGACCTCGTTGCTAAATACAACATTGGCGGAATTTGTCTTTTCCAGGGCAGCCCGGAAAAACAGGCGACTATTATGAATGCATTGCAGGTAATGGCCAAAACCCCGATATTAATGTGTATAGATGCAGAATGGGGACTTGGCATGAGGATGACCGACAGTGTTTTACCCTTACCCCGGCAAATGATGCTGGGCGCCATGAAGGATGCCGGTATTGTGTACCAATACGGCGCCATTGTGGCCGAACAATGTAAACGAATGGGCATCCAGGTAAACTATGCCCCGGTAATTGACATTAATAACAATCCCTTAAACCCGGTAATTAACGACCGAAGTTTTGGAGAAGACAAATACAAAGTGGCAGATTTTGGAATTGCCTACATGAAAGGGATGCAGGATAATGGCATACTGGCCTGCGCCAAACATTTTCCCGGTCATGGCGATGTGAATGTGGATTCACATTACGATCTCCCGGTTATCCAAAAAACGATGGCCCAACTGGATTCATTGGAACTTTACCCTTTTAGAAAAATTTTTGAAGCCGGCGTAGGCAGTGTAATGATTGCCCATTTATATATTCCATCCATTGATACGGCCTCTAACCGGGCCACCTCTCTTTCTAAAAATAATATACAAGATCTTTTACGCAATCAATTAAACTACCATGGCCTTACGTTTACCGATGCACTGGAAATGCAAGGGGTAAAAAAATTCTTTCCCAATGAGGAGGCCTCTGTGCAATCGATCATTGCCGGTAACGATATGCTGTGCCTGCCCGGTGATATACCCCTAAGCATCCAAAAAATAAAAACAGCCATTAAGCAAAAAAAAATAAGTTGGGAAACAATTGAAAAACATTGCAAAAAAGTATTGCTGGCCAAGTACCGGCTGGGTTTAACCAACAGCCCGGTAATAAACACTCAAAACCTTACGGAAGATTTAAACAGCAAAATTGCTGACATGAGGAAAACCGTTGCCGAAAATGCCATTACCCTCCTGGCAAAGCAAACGCAAGCGTTTTTTCCGCTTTCGGTTTCTACTAACAACAAGGCCGGAGATGTTGCCATAGTGGCCGTTGGCACCGGCAGGTCAAATGAATTTTGTAATCGCCTGATGAATGATTACAATGCAGCTGTCTATTATTTTGATTATCAAAAAACAGCAGATGATGCCGAAAAATTGTTTCAAACCCTCAGCAGCAAATACAAAAAAATTATTGTAGGCATTCACAATGTTTCCCGCTACCCGGGTTCAAATTTTGGGCTTAGCAAAGCCGCTATACAATTTGTAAATCGCTTACAAAATGAAACCCAAAGCATTTTATTTTTATTTGGCAATGCTTATGCCGCTAAAAATTTCTGCAATGCAAAAAATATGGTTATTTGTTATGAAGATGATGCCATAGTACAAAATACGGCCGTGGAGTTTTTAAAAGGCAATTTGGAATACAAAGGCGTTTTACCGGTTACCGTATGCGATAATTTTCATTATGGTTTTGGCGAAACCACACATAGTTCCCTTAAATATTCCCCAGACCCCCTCAACCCCACACCCGGCTTTAATACGGAAAAAATGACTGCAATTGATTCAATTGCCAAAGATGCCATAGCCCGAAAAGCCACACCGGGCTGCATGGTAATGGTGGTTAAAGATGGAAAAATTGCTTATTGCAAATCCTTTGGATTTTACGATTACTCCCAAACCCAGCCGGTAAGCCCGGAAACCGTTTATGACCTGGCTTCAGTAACTAAAATTGCGGCAACCACGCTTGCCGTGATGAAGCTTTATGAAGAAGGAAGAATTGATTTAAAAAAAAACTTAAGCTCCTACCTTTCATGGGTTAAGGGCAGTGATAAGGCGTTTTTAAAAATTGAGGATTTGTTATTGCACCAGGCCGGGTTGGTAGCTTACATTCCTTTTTACAAAGAAACCCTGGATATAAATGGAAATCCCAATCCTTCTTTATACTTTTCCTCCTGGAGAGATACCTTTCCCCTTAAGGTAGCCGAAAACCTTTACCTGCGCAGAGATTGGTCCGATACCATGTATAGTCGCATACTCAAAAGTCCTTTGGGGCCCTGGAGCAAATATGTATATAGTGATAATGATTTTATTTTTTTAGGA
>JAFDZZ010000091.1 GCA_018266715.1 Bacteroidota bacterium | reverse complement strand
TATTATCCAGTGCCCGGAGCAAAGCCCCGGTATCGGTGATTTCTCCCCTGCTGGTATTAATGAAGTACGGCTGCCGCTGGAGTTGTGTAAAAAAATCATCATTGGCCATAAATTTTGTTTCGGCGGTAAGGGGTACATGTAAACTTATAACATCGGCATATTTGGCCAATTGTTCCATATTGGCTTCTCTTACCTGCTGCGTAGCAAAGCCAGCTTTGTATTTATCGTAAGCCAGCACTGTAACATCAAAAGAAGAAAGCAATTTTGCAAATGCCGCCCCGGTATTTCCATAGCCGATAATTCCTACGGTTTTACCGGTAAGTTCCGTGCCCCGATTTTCATTTCTCAGCCATTTTCCCTGCTTTACTTCATCGTTGCTTTTTCCGATATGGTTCATCAGGTTTAAAAGCATGCCCAATGCATGTTCGGCTACAGCCGTACAATTACCTTCGGGGCTGCTAAAACATTGAATGTTTTTGGATGCGCAATATTCAAGGTCTATCAACTCAAGCCCGCTGCCCAACCTGCCAATCCATTGCAGGTGTGTTGCATTTGATAAAAGCGGTTGATCCACTTTAATCCTTGTAGTTACAATTAATCCGTTTGCCCATGGAATTTTTTGCATTAATTCATCATAACTAATATCCTGCGCATAGTTTACTTCCCAACCCTTTTGGATAAAGGTTTTTTGCAAATTTTCATGAGCCGGGGCCGTAATGATTAGTTTTTTCATTTACAGGCTATCATGCTTATTTCCACATTTGCATTTTTAGGCAACCCTTTTACGGCAACGGTTTCCCTTGCGGGGTAAACCGATGCAGCACCAAATGATTTGCTGTAAATTTCATTTACTTCTGCAAACAAACTCATATCGCTTAAAAAAATGGTGGTTTTCACTACATCCGAAAAAGCATACCCGGCTTCTGATAAAATAGCCGAAAGGTTTTTCATTACCTGGGTTGCCTCATCCTGCAAGGTTGCATTTTTCATTTCTCCGCTGGAGGGATCAATGGCCACCTGGCCCGAAATAAATAAAATATTACCGGATTGTACCGCCTGGCTATAAGGCCCAATGGGCGCCGGCGCTTTTGCTGTGTTTATAATTTGATTTGTCATAATAAAAAATTTAAAATCTTCTTCTGCCCTGGAACAAGCCAATATTGTACCCTGCACGAATGATGGGTACGGTTCGGCCATAGCCGTCTTTATACGGTGAATTTTTGCTTTTGCCCACATCCCACAACACACATAAGTAATAAAAGGAGTTGCCCTGTTCTCTTCCACCGGCGTAACCGCCGCCCACCAGCAAGCTATGCGCATCTAATGAATACGATTCTTTTTGGTAGCCGCTATTGGGTGCAGGAATATACTTTACTTTTAAAAAATTAAATTCATAGTGCGCCTGGGCAAATAAAAACCGCAGGGGAAAAATGCGTACAAAAGCGCCGGGGCCATAAACTGTTTGGCGCACTTTATCATCAAACACTACATTATCCCGTTGCGAAGTGTAATTAAAATTGAGTGATGCCGCAGCATCCAGCCAATTGGTGATACTGTAACCAAAATAAGGGCTAATGCCGAGTGTGGTTACCTGGTTGCCAAATTGCAGCGTAAGGTTACCACCGGTAAAAAGTTTATCCTTTCTAAACCCACGGTTATCATCATCTCCATCTTTATCGGATTGGGCAAAACCGGCAGAAACGAACAGGAGCGTCATTGCCAGTGAGAAAATGGTTTTTTTTATCATTTGATTCATTTTAGAAAATTTTTCCGGGGTTTAAAATATTATTGGGATCAAAAACCTGTTTAATTCCTTTCATCAGTTGGATGGCTGCAGGGTCAAAAACAATATCCATATATTCTTTTTGCACCAATCCTATGCCATGCTCACCACTTATTGTACCGCCGAGGTTCTTGACCGTTTCAAATAAAGCCCTTAATGCCGGCACAACTTCGGGGTTGTTCAGGCTATAAATGCAACCGGGTTTTTTAATGCGAATGTGCAGGTTTCCATCACCGGCATGGCCGTAACATACGGCATGAAAATTATACTGCTTACCAAGGTCTTTTACCGCTTTAATTAATGCCGGAAGTTTTGCCCTGGGTACAACGGTATCTTCTTCAATGGTATATCCATCTGCCTTCACCGCTTCCGCAACCCGTCTCCTCAGTTTCCATAATTCGGCTTTTTGCCGTTCATCATCGGCAAATAACACCTCACCGCAATCAAACGCTTCAAGCACCCGGGTAATTTTCTCCATTTCCTGCATTAAGGTCTCTTCATGGTTTCCATCCACTTCAATAATTAAATGCGCAGCTACATCATCTTCTATTTTTACGGCGGCGCTATCTACATAACGGCTTACGATCTTTAAGGCATCTATTTCCACAAGTTCCATTGCACTGGGCGTTATGCCCGCCCTAAAAATTTCACTCACCGCAGCGCCGGCTTTTTCCAGGTCTTTAAAAGGTGCCAGCATTAATAACTCATGTTTGGGATAGGGCAATAATTTTAAAACAATTTTTGTAACAATGCCCAAAGTTCCTTCGCTGCCTACTATGAGTTGTGTTAAATTATACCCGGTGGAATTTTTTAACACATTGGCGCCTGTCCAAATAACTTCACCCGTTGGCAATACCAACTCCAGGTTTAACACATAATCTTTTACCACACCATATTTTACGGCTTTGGGACCGCCGCTGTTTTCGGCAATATTTCCGCCAATAAAACAACTTCCACGGCTACTGGGATCTGGCGGATAAAACAATCCTTTTTCTTTTACTGCATTTTGTAAAACTTCGGTAATAACACCCGGCTCTGTGGTTACCTGAAGGTTTTGCGCATCAATTTCAATGATGCTATTAAGCCTTTCGGTAGAGAGTACAATACCACCAAACCTGGGTAAGGCGCCACCACTTAATCCTGTGCCGGCCCCACGGGGTGTAACCGGTATTTTGTGGCTATTGCAAACCTTCATGATAGCCGCAATTTCAGCGGTAGTTTTGGGTTTTATCACTAAATCGGGGGCAAAAAATAAATCTTCGGTTTCGTCTTTTGCAAACGCTGAAATTGTTTCCGTATCGTTAAATACAAATTCCGCTCCCACAATGGATTGAAAAGCACCAACAGGAATTTGAAAATCCTTATCAGAAGTAGCGGGCATGAGTTTCATTTAGGCAAAATTCGTAAAAAAACATCATTAATCAGAATTTGGGACATAGCGCCTGCCGAAGGGTGTTTGAGGGATAAAACCCTTTTTTTACAAGACTAAACTCCAAAGCGCCCCTTCCATTATTGAAGGTTTTTAATGAAGACATGGTGATATCATAACTAAACGTAAACTGCAGGTTATTGAGTTCAAAACCGGCAACCGGTATAATGGCATCTTTATGCCGGTAATAAACACCGGCAATCAATTGTGTTTCCCCGGCTTCGGAGAGGTTATAATTACCAGTAAAGCCACCAATGAGTTCCGATGCTTTTGCCTGCGTGGTAAAATAAATATTAGGTTTTAAAATGAGTGAAGGGCCGGCTTTTACAATGGCATTAATAAATGCAATTTGCCGCATGGGAATGGTAGCCGATGCCGTGCCATCGTCAAAAAAAGTTTCTTTGGGTTTATTTACATGATGGATGGAATAACCGGCATTAATATAAACATCTTCTGTAGGAAAATAAGCATAATTGAGGCCCGCCTGCATATCAAAGTAGCTCACACTATTGGTTTGCAATACTACCGAAGTAGGCAGGTGGCCATCAAAAAAAGTGCCATCCCATTGATCGGGAAATTTAAGCTCGGCCGGGTTGATGCGTTTATTGGCCCAGCCCAAATTAAACCCGGCGCTTAACAAACTGCTTAAACCCAGCATTTGATGATAGGCCAATGAGCCATACACTTTTGTAGAACGTAAACTTCCGCTGCCCACCACATCACTTTGCACAAAAGCGCCAAGGCCCAGCCAGCCATTTTCAAATTTATCTCTCATGAATTGCGCATCTGCAAAAGCGCTCATGGTTTTGTAGGGCATGGCCATAATGCTGCTCCATTGATTGCGGTATTGAAGGCCCAGCCTGTAATCCGCATCGGGAATAAAACCGGTATTTGCCGGATTGGTACTTAAGGGTGCATTAAAAAATTGGGAAAAATGCAAATCCTGGCTATATCCCGGTATAAGCAGGATACAAAATATAAAAAATAATATGATTTTTTTCTTCAGCATTTTATTCCTTCATTATTAATCCATCCCTTTTTCTTTTACCGGATTAACGTGATATCTCCTGTTTTCCTTAACGTTTTGCCATCGGTAAAAATTACCTCTAAAGTATAAGTGTACACGTCCATGGGCTGTGGTTTGCCTTTATAGGTTCCATCCCATCCTTTTAATTTGTTACCGGCCGATTGGTAAACCAGTTGCCCCCAGCGGTTATAAATTTTCCAATCCATTTTTCCGATGCCAAAACCCACTACATTAATGGTACTGTTGATCCCAAATTTTCCCGGGGTAAAAGCATTGGGTACATCCATTGCCGGCGCTATAAGCGCCCTTGGAAACAGATTAAACGTATCGGTGCAACCAATATTATTATAAGCTATAAGCTGAGCCGAATAGGTTTGAGTAGCATTATACTGATGGCTGGGATGAATGGCAGTGGAACTATCTCCGTCACCAAAATGCCATAAAAAGTGTATAGCGCCAACTGACAGGTTAGTAAAATTAGTAGGCATATTAGTTACCGGCGGATTGGGGTTCCAGGAAGCATTTGCCACAGGACCATTTAAAACCGTAATGGTGAAAAATTGGGAGGTATCCACTTTATTGCAGGTATTGGGATTAAAAGCTATTAAACGCACCCGGTAAACTCCCGGAGTGGAATAAATATGTGTATGAACCGCATCTGCATTGGTTGAGGTTTGCCCATCGCCATATTGCCAGATATATGTAAACCCTCCATGAGAAAGGTTGATAAAGCTTGCCGTAAAAGGCGCACAGCCTACATCGGGAACCGAAAAATCGGCTACCACCAAATCACTAACGCTGATCCGTTGGGTATCTGCTACCGGTGAGTTACAAAACAGGGTGTCTTTAATGGTAAGAATTACCGTATAATCGCCGGTGCTGGCGTAAGTATGCTGCGGAGGGGTTGCAAAATCGGTAACCACTACAGGCGAGCCATCACCAAAATCCCAGTAGAAGGTTTGCGGGCTAAACGTATTACCAACCGAAGTGGAAAGGTTTGAAAATTGAAACGTTAAGTTTTGACAGGGCGGTAATTTTGTCCAGCTAAATGCAGCCTGTGCAGCATTGGTACCTACTTTAATGGTAACATAAGAGGTATCTCTTACATTACAGGTGCTGCTGTCTTCGGCTATTAACATTACCCTATGATTGCCAGCTGTGGAAAAAATATGAAAATTTGTTGCCGAAGTAGTGGTATCAAAGCGGTTGGGATTATCTGCAAAATCCCAATAATATTTTTTGCCTTTCAAAACCAAATCTTTAAAATCCACTCTTCCGCCCACACAAATGACGGTGTCGTTCACCACTCCGTCAACAGAAGCCTCCACTTTACTGCCCACACCGGAGAAATTCATTTCAATTTTTATTACGGCCAGGTTATACCCGCCATCATCCCTGCAGGAACTGGCGCCGGCAGTGATGGGAAATCCTGCGCTGCCATCACATTCTCCGCAAATGGCCTGGTAGATAACTCCATTGGCATCAAAACGGCTGGTGCCCCCATCTACATGCTCTCCCAGCCCTCCGTTACGTCCAAAATGACTGGCAAACAGCCTGCTTTGTGCATTTTTTTCCAACACGAAAAAATAAAAATCTTTGCCATCGGGAATGGGGATTCCGTTTAAGGGGTTGGTTTCGGGAAGCCCCTGGGTAGTACCGGCATTATAGCTTCCATTAATACCACCGCCCCAGCCGGATACATACACATTTTCACAACGGTCCACTAAAAAGGCAATGGGTGAAATATTAGGTTGTGCTATTGCCGTACCAAAAATGGTAGAATAAACGTAAGCCGACAAATCGGGTTGTAATTTGGCAATAAATTGTTTTGACCCGGGATTGGAATATGCTGCATTCACTACGGGCCAGGAGCCTGTAGTGGTACCCATGATATAAGGGAACCCTTTTTTATCGAATTTTAAACCATAAATAAGATCAATAGCCGGGGTACCAAAATAACAGGTTTTAATGATTGCGCTACCATCACTTTTTATTTCGGTTACAAAACCATCGGCCAGACCACCCTGGAAAACGGGTTGTAAAACGCCGCTTTTATTACCGAGCAAATCACTGCTTGCTGTTGCCCCTCCTACATACAGATTTCCGCTAAATGGGTTAAGGTTGCATACAAAACAGGCATCATTAGAATTTCCGCCAAAAAAAGTAGAGAAAATTACATTAGTTAATGATGCGTTGAATTTTAAAATAACACCATCCTGTACCCCCCCGCCAAAAACCGTTTGAATAGAAGAATTGCTTACCGGGAAATTCGTTGATTGCGTACAGGATGCCAGGAAGGCATTACCGGCGCCATCCAGGATGATTTCACTACGGGCATCATCGCCATAGTTTCTTCGCAGGCTTTCGGCATTATTTGGGCCAACATATTTGGGGCGTATATTCACTCCATCATCACCTGTCCCGCCAATTTTTGTAGAACCCAACAATACCGTCCCGGTGGCATTAAGCTTGGCCACTATAATATCATACTTTCCCCCGGGCCCTTGCAAAGCTCCACCACCTGCCAGGGGAAAGTTTACCGAGTTTGACCGCCCGGCAATGTATAAATTTCCTGCAGCATCTGCAATTAAGCTATGCGGTTGTTCATTACCACTGCCGCCAATATAAGTTGAATATAATTTTAGGCCGTTGGTGGCGCCAAATTTAGATATCCCAATATCATAACCTTCAAAACTGCCTTCATCTATGCCGCCATTATACGTTTGATCATAAGCACCAGCACTTACCGGGTAACCGCTGCCAAAAACAATTCCGCCGCCATACAAGCTCCCATCGGGGCCGGGAGTGGCCGTATAGCCCCAGTTTTGTGCCGTACTTCCGCTGAACGTTGAAAAAATTATGGAAGGGTCTATAATTAAGGTTTCTAAAGGATTGTAATCGTTTACCGATATACTTACGGTATTTCCTTTTAAAACAAACCGGCTTTGAACTTCCGTTGGCTTTCCTTCAAATGACTGATAGGAATAAGGGTAAAGTTCTTTTACTTCACCCACAGGGGTTGAAATAATCAGGTTATTATCTTTTATGGATAATTTGGGCCCGTCATACTGCAAGGCAATGGATTTGGGGTTACCACCGGGCCTTACAATAAAATCGTATTTAAGGTTACCGGAGCTGCTGTAATACCGTACATCAATATTGGGATATACATTTTTATAGGTAATGGCCTGGTACACGTTACAATTGCTTGCCCAGGAAGCCGGGTTGTTGCCTATAAAATAATTATTTACAAACTCAAAGGGTTTATCGGGTTGTAAAATTGGCGATGCCGATGCATTTAAAAATTTTACTTTATAGGCAAAAGCATGTAAGGTAAATTGATCAGGAAAAGGGTTTGCAGAACCTTCGGTGCCATGCACCAGTTCTGTAAACCGTTTTGCATCTTCGGCATTTTGTAATAAAACGGTAAAGCCGCTTTTTTCCAGGAAGAGTGTGCCGCCGCCTGCATCGCCCTTAAATTGTACGTTACTGTGCCACTGTCCTTTGTTTTCAACAAACTCAATTTGACCAAATGATTTTTGGAAACAAACGGTAAATAGTACCGCTAAAAAAATTTGGATCTTATGATTAAAACGAAGCAATTCTTTTTCTTTAAAATTACAGCTAATTAACGTAAAAAACCAGCCAATAGTTTAACCCTTTTGCACATTTAAAATCACTTTAACGAATATTTTAATACCGCTACCCTACCTTACTCCAACGGGTTTTAGATTTTTGCTGCTGTAAAAAATTTTTCAATCTTTCATGTTCAGATTTGGTTAAATCGGGGTCGGTTTCTAAAATTGCTTCAACGGCATTACGGGCTACTTCCAGCATTTCTTTATCGTTAACGATACTGGCCAATTTAAAATCGAGCGCCCCGCTTTGCCTTGTGCCATCAATTTGGCCCGGTCCTCTTAACTCAAGGTCTTTTTCGGCAATGAGAAAACCATCCCGGGTAGCTTCCATTATTTGCATCCTTTCCCGGGCATCGTTCCCCAGTTTTTGGCCCGTAAGTAAAATACAATAACTTTTTTCGGCGCCCCGGCCTACCCTGCCCCTGAGTTGATGCAATTGTGAAAGGCCAAATCTTTCGGCGCTTTCAATAATCATAACCGTAGCATTGGGAACGTTTACGCCAACTTCAACAACGGTGGTGGCTACCATAATTTGAGTTTCGCCCATAACGAAACGCTGCATATTGGTTTCTTTTTGAACGGGTGGTTGTTTGCCATGCAGCATGCTGATCCAATATTTGGGCTCCGGGAAAAAAGCTTTCACTTCTTCAAAGCCCTTCATCAGGTTTTCATAATCCAGTTTACTGCTTTCTTCAATTAACGGGTAAATAACATACACCTGCCTGCCCTTTGCAATTTCTTTACGGATAAAATCCATTACCTGTGGCCTTGCCCTTTCATTTCGATGATAGGTGGTTATGGGCATTCGGCCCGGAGGTAATTCGTCCAAAATGCTATAATCCAAATCTCCATAAGCCGTTAGGGCCAGGGTTCGGGGAATGGGTGTTGCCGTCATCACCAGGATATGCGGAGGTACAGTACTTTTTTCCCAAAGTTTTGCCCGTTGCTCCACGCCAAATTTATGCTGCTCATCCACAATGGCCAATCCCAAATTTTGAAACTTCACTTTTGTTTCAATTACGGCATGGGTACCAATAAGCATTTGCACCTGGCCGCTCTCACAAGCTTTTACAATTTTTTTTCTGTTTGCCGCAGAGGTGGAGCCGGTAAGCAGTTCAAGCTGTACCGGCAGTGGGCCCAAATAGGATTTTATACTTTCAAAATGTTGCTGGGCCAGTATTTCCGTAGGAGCCATTAATACACTTTGAAAATGATTATCGGCTGCCAAAAGCATACTGAGGAGTGCAATCATGGTTTTACCGCTTCCGACATCGCCCTGTAAAAGCCGGTTCATTTGTTTTCCACCGGCGGTATCTTTACGAATTTCTTTTAAAACTTTTTTTTGAGCATTGGTTAATTCAAAAGGCAGGTGATGGCTGTAAAACTCATGAAATAAATTGCCTACTTTATCAAAAACCTGCCCACGGCTAAACCGCAGCCTTTGCAGTCGAATTTGCCCCAGTCTTAACTGGGCAAAAAATAATTCTTCAAATTTCAATCTTCGCAAGGCCTGGCGGTATTCTTCTTCGTTGGCAGGGAAATGTATTTGCCGGTAAGCCGAATAACGGGATACCAGTTTATAGGTTTTCAATAAGGTTTCGGGCAAATTTTCGGACAGGTCTTTTTGCGATAATTTAGTAAGCAGCTCTTTGGTAAATTTTGCCAATACCTGGCCACTTAAAAATTTTGCCTTTAGTTTTTCGGTACTTGGATAAACGGGTTCCAGCCAGGCTTTACCGCCAGACTGTTCCATACTGAAATTTTCAATATCGGGGTGGGCCATTTGGGGTTTACCCATAAAAAAGCCCGGTTTACCAAACACAAAATACTTATGCCCTGTGTGTAAAATTTTTTGCATCCAGGCAATGCCCTGGAACCATACCAGTTCTACTATACCCGTATCATCTTTAAGCATACCCACCAGGCGGCGGGCTTTGCCGCTGGTAATTAATTCAAGAGAAACAAGTGTACCCGCCACATAGGCATAATCCAGCGAGGGTTTTATAGATGCAATGGCATCCACCCGGGTTTTATCTACATGCCGGTATGGAAAGTGGTTCAGCAAATCGTTAAAGCTGAAAATGTTTAACTCTTTACGCAACAATTCGCCACGCTGAACAGAAATGCCCGTTAGGTATTCAATGGGCGTATTTAATATGTTGGAAACCTGGCTGATGATAAATATTTGTACAAATTTACAGGTTCAGCAAATTGGGATTTATGCGAATACAAGATAATTGTATGTAAGCCTTAACCCATTTTAAAATTATAGATTGCCAAAAGCGCTATAGGCTTTATGGTAAAAGATTAAACCTGTCGTCTCCCCTTATTAAACCTTTTTTTGGGGCCGGGTTTTGGCTTTAAAACAGGGTTATATTCTGGTTGTTCGCCCAATGCTTCGGGCAAGGCTAATTTATCAATGCTTTTACCCAATAATTTTTCAATGGCGGCAAATTTTCTTTGTTCTTTTGGGTTGATTAAAGTAATGGCAGTACCATCGGACTCGGCCCTTGCCGTACGCCCAACACGATGCACATAATCTTCCCCATCGTGTGGCACATCAAAATTTATCACCAGTTCAATGGAATCAATATCTATGCCACGGCTTAAAATATCGGTTGCCACTAATACGGGCAGGCGCCCGCTTCTGAAACTTCCCAGCACTTCTTCCCGTTGCTGCTGCTCTAAATCACTATGTATTTCGCCGGCAACAATTTTATTACGTTTTAATTCCCGGGTAAGCTGCTTCACACTTAATTTACTGCTGCAAAATATAAGTACATATTTATAGTTTGCCTCCCTGATGATATGCAATACGGCGGCAATTTTTTGAGCATCATAAACCATAAATGCCTTTTGCACTATTTTATCCGGTGGTTTACTGATAGAAATACTTACCTCTTCGGGCTGATGTAAAATGGTTTGCGCCAACTTCTTAATATTAAATGGCATGGTAGCGCTAAACAACAGGTTTTGTCTTTTTTGAGGAAGGTGCTTTATGATAAACATAATGTCGTCATAAAAACCCATATCCAGCATTCGGTCGGCCTCATCTAAAACCAGGTATTGCAAGTGTTGCAGTTTTACATAGCCCATTTTAATATGAGCCATCATTTTTCCCGGTGTGCACACCACAATATCGGCGCCGCTGCTCACCGCTTTTTTTTCCTGCACAAAATTATTACCATCTCCACCGCCATATACGGCAATGGAACTTACGTTTGTGAAGTACGATAGGCCTTCAAGATGTTGTGAAATTTGAATGGCCAATTCCCGGGTGGGTACAATAACCATGGCATTAATACTGCCGGCATGGGAATCTTTTACCAGCAGTTGATTAATGATGGGCAAAAGAAAAGCAGCCGTTTTACCGGTGCCGGTTTGTGCAAATGCCAATACATCTTTCCCCGCCAAAATATGGGGGATTACTTTTTCCTGAATGGGAGTGGCCTGCTGGTAATTTGAGGATTCAATTCCGTCCATCAATCGCTCATCAAAGCCAAATTCGGTAAAATTCACTGGAGGTGGTTTTCAATTTTATATACAAAGATAACAATTGCAGCAGAATTAATACCGGTTACCGTTGCCTGCATTCAGTATCTTTATACCATGGTTAATGCAGGGGAATATATAACGTTAAGCGTTATTCGAAAAACAGATTTTGGGGTTTTCTTTGATGATGGAGCAGAGGGCATTTTGCTCCCCAACCGGTTTGTGCCGCTCAATATTCAAATGGGCGATAAACTACAGGTATTTATATACCACGACAGTGAAGACCGTTTAATTGCCACTACACAAAAGCCACTGGGTATTGTAGGCGATATTGTAAAATTAAAAGTGGTTAGCGCCACGGCACAGGGCGCCTTTTTAGACTGGGGTTTAATGAAAGATTTATTTGTGGCCAAAAGCCAGCAAATTACCGGAATGCGTGTAAATGGAGAGTACCTCGTTAAAATTTACCGGGATGATAAAACCGGGAGGGTTGCTGCAACCGAAAAATTTGCCAGCGATTTGAGTAATGATAATTTAACCGTATCGGTTTTAGATGAAGTGAATTTAATCGTATATCGCCGTACGGATATTGGCTATGTGGTTATCATTAACAACAAACATACCGGCGTATTGCATCATAATGAAATTTACCGCAGCATTTCGGTAGGCGATAAATTTAAGGGCTTTATTAAAAACATAAACCCCGAAAATAATAATATTGACGTGGCCGCCGGAAAACCGGGCTACCAAAGAGTGGAAGATGAAACGGGAAAAATAGTACGCTTGCTGAATGAAAACAAAGGGTTTCTCCCCTACCACGACAAATCATCGCCGGAGGATATTTATACATTTTTTGGCATGAGTAAAAAAACGTTTAAAATGACCATTGGCAATTTATACAAACAGAAAAAAATTCACCTGGAAGAAAAAGGCATACGCCTTTTATAAAAATATTTTGTTTACTGAAAGGCCTCTAAAGCTGACGTGGGCTTACCACTATTGTCAAAGGCGCCTAAGGTATAGCCCTGCCATTGGCCATATGCTTCCGGCTCCCAGTACAACACACCCAACCCTTTAGATTGGTTAACCGATTTTGTTTTAGCAATGATATCTTCTAAAAAAGATTTACAAGATTGAGCATCGTCCCAGGGCATGCCTGCTTCCACTATCATTACTTCTTTATTAAAACGGCTCACCATATCATTCATATTGGCAAGGCACTGGTAATTGAGTTGTTGCCAATTGCCGGCAGAAGGATAAAGCGACAGGCCAATAACATCATACTTTGCATGGTAGCTTTGTAACCCGTCAAAATTCCAGCGAAACAACCCATTATCCCAGCCATTGGAAAGATGAACAATAACTTTTGTATTGGGAAAAACAGATTTTACCGCATCGTAACCTGAATTAATCAAAGCTGCATAGTTGGCCATATTTACGGAAGCCTTACCCTCGGGCCATAATAAACCATCATTGGTTTCATTGCCCACCTGCACCCAATACGGTGTAATACCGTTTGCTTTTAGCATATTTAAAACATCGGTTGTATGAAATGCAAGCGAAGATTTTAACTCATCAATACCCTGGGTTGCCCATGCTGCCGGCTTGGTTTGATGGCCGGGATCTGCCCAGGTATCGCTGTAATGAAAATCTATCATTAACAGCATGCCTAAATTTTTGGCACGGATTGCTTTGGCCAAAACATCCTGCTTACTGTTCCACAAATTAGCCGGGTTTACCCAAACTCTAAGCCGAATGGAATTTTCGCCCAATGATTGGAGTAAGGCCAAGCATTCAGTTTGCACACCGGAAGTATTATAAAATTTTTTTCCGCTTGCCTCCATTTCAGTGAGCCAGCTAACATCTGCACCTTTTGCAAAAACCTTAGTATCTCCCATATAAGGGCCGGGTTTCTCTTTACAGGATGAGAAAATCAAACAGATAAAAAAAATGATAAAAGGCTTCATGCTTACAAGAAATATTTTATTTTTTTAAACCTACCGGGCAATTAAAAGAAAGAAACACAAATTCCCATACCAAATATAGCGCCAATAATGGTAGCAACAGCATCCCAAATATCGTACCTGCCCAAACCACTTATTAAAGAAAATATTTCAAACCCAAAACTTATGCTTACCACAATAATAAACGAAAAAATAAAAACCAGCTTAAGTTCTATATTCATTAAAGCACCGGCGCTGCACAATATAATAGCCATAGCGACACCAGCATAAAAATGCCTCCATTTATCGGCTTCAATTTTCATAAAATAATTTCAACAAATTTGGTTGTTTTCAACATTCAACGGTAAAATTGGTTCTTAAAAATCTTATAATCCAAAAGGATTATTGTCGTGTTCGAAAATCCTTATTTCTTTTACAACAGGTATCCCGCCATTTTCTTCTGCAAAAACCAGCTGTCTTTTTTAAAAAGCAGTCCCTCTCTGTAGTTAAAGACCCCAAGAACGAGTTCAATAAAATTAAGGCAAACTTTATTTGTTTTTTTTAGAAGAACGAAATTATTATTATGAAAGATTTCATTCATGCAATTTCTGCATGTAAAGCACCCATTTTAAGGCTTAGCATTTTATTACAGTTTGTATTATTCTTTTATGAAGGAGCGCTTCAAGCCCAGGCGCCCCAAATTTTGAAAGACATTAATGGGTTAATGACAAACAACTCGCAGGTGAATACCGGTTATGTTTACCAGGGTTATAACGGCTTTGTTTATTTTTCTGCCGATGATGGCATTAATGGGTATGAGCTTTGGAAAACTGATGGAACCGAAGCTGGTACCGTAATGGTAAAAGATATTAACCCCGGTTTGCCGGCATCCACGCCGCAATTTTTTATTGAGATGGGCGGCTATTTATTTTTTACTGCTTATAGTGCCGGCAATATTACTAACCGGGAGCTTTGGAGAACGGATGGCACCGAAGCCGGAACGATAATGGTTAAGGATATCTATCCGGGTAATTCAAGCAGCAACCCTGTGAACTTAGTAAAAATGGGTAATGCTATTTATTTTTCGGCCAATAACCCAACCAGTGGACAGGAGCTTTGGAAAAGTGATGGTACAGAAGCCGGTACTGTATTGGTGAAAGACATTGCTACCGGCAGTGGAAACGGTGCGCCTTTAAATATGAAAGATATTGGTGGAGTCTTATACTTTACAGCCGTAACATCTACCGAAGGCAGGGAATTTTGGAAAACAGATGGTACTGAAGCCGGTACAATTTTGCTCAAAGACATTTATACCGGAGCCTCAAACTCTAACCCGGGGAATATTACTGCAGTAAGCAGTAACATTTTTTTTACCGCAACAGATGCAATGAATGGAACAGAATTATGGAAAACAGATGGCACAGAAGCCGGCACAGTGCTGGTTAAAGATATAAGGCCAGGGTCAACGGGGTCTTCCATGGCAAATCTTATTGCCTTAAATAATAAACTCGTGTTTACTGCCTGGGATGGAACTACAGGTACTGAGTTATGGATATCTGATGGAACCGATGCCGGAACGCTATTAGCAGATATAAATGCCGGCACCGGAAGCAGTTCCCCAAGTTTGCTGGTTGCTATGGGGAATATGGTTTATTTCTCAGCTAACGACGGTGTAAATGGATCAGAACTTTGGAAAACAGACGGAACAGTAGCAGGTACGGTAATGGTGAAAGATATTAATACCGGCACATCAGGGTCAAACCCTGGTCAATTGATTAACATAAACGGAACCTTATATTTCGCTGCTACATCAGCCGGCATTGGACAAGAACTCTGGAAAACTGATGGCACAGAATTAGGTACAATGCTGGTAAAAGATATTAATCCCGGGGCAAATAATTCAACGCCAACAGCTTTATGGGACGTAACCGGCACCTTATATCTCCTGGCATATAACGGAACACAATGGTCATTAATGAAAAGCGATGGAACGGCTGCCGGTACGGTTGCTTTAAATTCAACCGTTGTAAACAATGGCACTTACAAATCTTTTTACGGTTATCAGAACAAGTTATTCTTCATGTACAATGGCTATTTGCCGGGTGTTCCCATTACAGCAACCGGTAATGAACCCTGGGTTTCGGATGGTACCGATGCAGGTACCACTCTTATAAAAGACATTAACATTACAACTAATGCAGGTAATCCCAGCAATTTAATCAAAGCAGGAAATACCGTTTTTTTTAATGGAACAGATGCTACTAATGGCGCTGAATTATGGAAAACAGATGGTACTGAAGCCGGAACGGTGTTAGTTAAAGATATTTATCCCGGAACATCCGGTTCCAATCCACAGCGTTTTGCTTTTGCAAACAATATCGTGTTCTTTACAGCTATTAACAGTACAAATGGTTGGGAATTATGGAAAACTGACGGAACTGAAACGGGTACAGTATTAATTAAAGATATCCGGCCGGGTACTTCCAACTCTGCTCCTACGTATTTAACTGTGGTAGGCAATTGGGTATATTTTGTGGCTAATGATGGCGTAAACGGCGCTGAATTATGGAAAACTGATGGCACAGAAGCCGGAACGGTAATGGTAGCCGATATAGTTGCAGGAAGTGGCTCACCCGGTATTCAACAACTTACCAATGTGAACGGCACATTATTTTTTAGAGCTGCTAATTCAGGTTCTGATTTAGAGCTTTGGAAAAGTGATGGTACAGGGGCCGGTACCATATTAGTTAAAGATATAAGGCCAGGTACAACCGGTTCCGGCCCTGATTATCTTACCGCTTATAACGGTATGCTTTATTTTAACGCCAATGATGGCGTAAATGGAACTGAACTCTGGATAAGTGATGGTACAGAGGCAGGTACAATTCTTCTCTCTGATATCAGCCCGGGATCAGGAGGTTCTACTCCCAGTAACCTTGCTGTTGCAGAAGGAAAAATATATTTTTCTGCTTATACTAATAGTACTCAATATGAGCCCTGGATAAGTGATGGTACAGCGGCAGGTACATTTATGATAACTGAAGTTGTACCTGGTGGTTCAGGCTCAGTACCCTTTGGGTTTACGGGTATGAATGGGTATGTATATTTTAGCGCCGATGCAACAGGAACAGGTCGTGAGCTTTGGCGTACAGACGGTACAGCTTTGGGTACTACTTTGGTAAAGGATATTCAAACCGGAACCGGGGATGCTAACCCAGAACTTCTAACA
This sequence comes from Bacteroidota bacterium, assembly GCA_018266715.1. Lineage (GTDB taxonomy): Bacteria > Bacteroidota > Bacteroidia > Chitinophagales > Chitinophagaceae > Ferruginibacter. The sequence goes on along the minus strand of JAFDZZ010000091.1, from coordinate 588 downwards.
GTTGTAAATAATACCCTGTTTTTTCGGGCAACCATGCCTGGTGGCGGTATCGAATTGTTTCAAAGCGACGGTACAGAAGCCGGAACCACTGGGTATGATTTATACCCGGGCAGTACAACTTCGGATCCTCAAAACCTTACAGCGCTAAATAATATGCTCTTGTTTGCAGCCACAGACCCCATCAAAAACCGGGAGCTCTGGAAGGCTGTTGCCTTAGAGGTACCCTCCTTCTCTTTTTCAATATCCGGTGATACAACAGTATGTGTAGGTAATACGGAAACCTATACGGCAATGAATGTTGTAGGAAATAATATTAGCTACCACTGGAGCCTTCCGGATGGAGGTGGTACATTGAATGCAACAGACAGCATTGCAACAGTTACCTGGACAACAACAGGAACCCGTAGTGTGGCATTATACCTATCCAATGCCGCCGGATCAACACCCGAAAAACAAAAAACGGTTAATGTTATTAACGGCGGAACTGTTCCAACAATAGCTCCGGTTATTGTAGCTTTTGGCAGAACATTAACCGCCACAAATTTCCCTGCCAATACTTATTGCCAATGGTACCGAAACGGCGTTGCC
>JAFDZZ010000090.1 GCA_018266715.1 Bacteroidota bacterium | reverse complement strand
TTGTTCATAAAGGAGATACCTTAATCATTTTGGATAACAGGGATCAATTGATGCATTTACAGCAAGCCCTTGCCGCACTACAAACGGCAAAAACCAATGTAGCGTCTGCCGTGGCGGGAACTGATGCCTCAATTAAATCGGTGTCAACATCAAAAGCCGGTATTGCAACAATTGAAGCGCAAATAGCCGTAGCAAAAGTAAATGTATGGCGTACCGGGGAAGATTTAAAAAGGTATGAAAACCTCATAAAGGATCATTCCATTACGCAGCAACAATACGAGTTGGTATTGGCGGCAAAACAATCGGCCGACAAACAATTGCAAGTGCTGATTGAACAACAAAAGCAGGCCATTCAGCAAACCGGTGCCGTAGCTTCACAATCCGTTGCCACTTCTCAAAATATTGGAGTGGCCAATGCAGTGGTACAACAACGGCAGGCAGATGTTGACCAGGCCCAACTGAACTTATCTTATACAATCATCACGGCAAAAGGGAGTGGTTTTGTTTCAAAAGTGCCGGTACAGCCGGGCCAGTTTGTACAGGCCGGGGCGCAATTATTTAGTATTGTAATGGATAACAGCAAATGGATTGTAGCCAATTTTAAAGAAACACAGGTAGAACGAATGGCCGAAGGACAAAAAGTAAAAATTGAAATTGATGCATTTCCACGGCACCGTTTTGAAGGCGTGATTAGTTCATTTTCGCCGGCAACAGGCGCTACGTTTGCCCTGCTTCCCCCCGATAATGCCAGTGGCAATTTTGTAAAAGTGGTGCAACGGCTGCCGGTTAAAATTGATTTCTCCAATACGGCAGACAGCCTCATTGGTAAAATACGAACCGGCATGAATGTAAAAGTGGAAGTTCTTTTAAATTAAACCCATGCAGGAAGATTCATTAGTGGAGTATGGGGCCCGGCGAACCATCATTACGCTTACCGCCATTTTATGTGCATTGCTGGAAATTGTAGATACTACAATTGTAAATGTGGCTTTAAACGATATGAGGGGAAACCTGGGCGCTACACTTTCTGAAGTAGGTTGGGTTATTACAGCTTATGCCATTGGCAATGTAATTATTGTGCCAATGACGAGCTGGCTATCCCAGCAATTTGGACGCAGGAATTATTTTGCAGCTTCCATAATTATATTCACCGTTTTTTCATTTTTATGTGGTAATTCCACAAGCATTTGGGAGTTAGTGGCATTTCGGTTTTTACAGGGTATTGGGGGCGGCGCTTTACTGGTAACTTCACAAACCATAATTACCGAAAGCTACCCGGCAAAAAAAAGAGCAATGGCACAAGCCATTTATGGCCTTGGGGTTATTATTGGCCCCACGCTTGGCCCACCGCTTGGCGGTTATATTGTGGATAATTACACCTGGCCCAATATATTCTTCATCAATATTCCAATTGGTATAGCCGCAACCTTACTCACTTTACAATTTGTGCGCAGCCCAAAGTACAGTGAAAAAAAATCCATTAACCAGGTAGATTGGCTGGGCATTTTTTTACTGAGTATTACCGTAGGCTCACTTCAATATATTTTGGAAAAAGGGCATGAAGACGATTGGTTTGAAAGCAGCGTAATAATTTTTCTTACCATTATGGCCATTTTTGGATTATTCTTTTTTATCTGGCGTCAGTTTACTTACGCTTACCCCATCGTTGAACTCAGGGTGCTTAAAAATGGCAATTTGCGCATTGGTACGTTCATGTCTTTTATTTTAGGGTTTGGCTTATACGGCTCTACATTTATCATACCGCTTTATACCCAAAGTATTTTAGGGTGGACGGCCATGCAATCCGGCATGTTGATGATCCCTGCAGCGCTTACTACGGCATTTATGATGCCCATTATCGGTAAACTATTGAGTAAAGGAGTAAGGCACCAGCTTTTAGTGGCCATTGGGTTATTTATCTTTTTTATTTACAGTTTTTGGGGTTACAAAATTCTTACGCCACAAACCAGCGCCGATAATTTCTTTTGGATGCTCATTGCAAGGGGTGCAGGGCTGGGATTACTTTTTATACCCATCACTACCCTGGCGTTAAGTACCTTAAAAGGCCAGCAAATAGGCCAGGGCGCTGCATTTACCGGTATGATGCGGCAATTGGGTGGCTCCTTTGGCGTAGCCTGTATAACTACATTTATTGCTAACCGAAGCATGATGTACCGTAGCGATATGGTTTCATTGCTCAATGTAAACGATACCGATGTGCAGCAAAGGCTGGCTTTGTTAAAAAATGGTTTTTTAAGCAAAGGATTGCCGGTAGATGTAGCGCAACAATCCGCTTACAAAGTAATGGATGGAATGGTTACCAAACAATCGGCTATAATGGCTTACATGGATGTATTTTTATACCTGGGATTTGCTTTTTTAGTTTGCATACCCTTTATTTTACTCGTTCGTCAAAAAAAAGATAAAACACCACTTCCGGATTTAGGTGAAGCCATGCATTAAAGTTATTATTACGATGAAGCCTTCTTTCTTTCTTTGAAGAGGAACAAGCTGTGTAATAATATTGATAAAATAATTAAGGACAATCCAATGTAAAACCGGGAATGGAAAAGTTTATTTTCATTAAAAAACACAAAAGCCATCAGCAACCCATAAACCGGCTCTAAATTATAAGTGAGGTTAACGGTAAAGGCCGAAATTTTCTTTAAAGCCAGTAATTGTAAATGATACATTACAACGGTACACAATACACTTAATATCACCAGCCAAATAAAATCCATATTTGTGGGAATATAATATTCGGGCTTCGTTACGGATGTGTAAACCGGTAAAAGGATACTCAGCATAATAAGTCCGCCTAAAAACTCATAAAAAGTAAGTACCCTGGGTTCAAATTGTTTTAAGAGCTCTTTATTAAAGATGGGAAAAATGGCGCTGCCAACTGCCGCTACGATACCAAATAAAATCCCTTTTTTAAACTCCGGGTAAAAATCAAAAATGATATAAATGCCCGCAATAACCAGCAATCCCAAAAACACTTCCGTAAAATCTATTTTTTTACGAAGTAGTAAAGGTTCAAGCAAAGCCGTAAAAAAACCGGTTGCCGAAAAGCAAACCAACGCAACCGAAACATTAGCATATTTAATACTGCCATAAAAAGCCACCCAGTGAAAAACCACAATAGCGCCAACCCCGGATATTTTAAGAAAATCTTTACGGGAAATGCTCTTTAATTCTTTTTTAAAAATCATCAAAACCGCTAATACCAAAAGGGCAATAAGCAGCCTCCACCATACCAGTAATCCTTCATTAAGTGTAATCAGCCTCCCTAAAATTGCCGTAAACCCCGCTAATAAAACCGCTAAATGTAATTGTATAAATACTTTTTTCATAAATCGAAACACCAAAGATAATGGAGCCTTCTGTTCATTGAAATTCAAAATATTCATAAATCGAATAAACCCATAGTACAAAAAGCCAAACATGACTATATTTGCCCACTTATAATACTATTACCAATGAGTTTTAAAAAGATCAACAATATTACCGGTTGGGTGGTATGTTTTATTGCCTGTGCGGTATATATCATGACCATGGAAGCCAATGGCAGTCTTTGGGACTGTGGTGAATTTGCCTCCAGCGCTTACAAATTGCAAATACCCCATCCGCCCGGCGCCCCGCTTTTTGTACTCATTGGCCGGCTGTTTATGGCTCCATTTGGGCCGGCACATGCCGCTACCGGTATTAACCTCATGAGTGCCATGGCCAGTGGCTTTACCATTTTGTTTCTATTTTGGAGCATCACCCACTTTGCCCGAAAAATTGTATCTGCAGAAGATAATGAATTAACAAGGGATCATATTTTTAGCATCATGGCAGCCGGTGTAGTGGGCGCTTTGGCTTATACTTTTTCCGATTCTTTTTGGTTTAGCGCAGTAGAAGGCGAAGTGTATGCATTGAGCTCTTTCTTTACCGCCATTGTTTTTTGGGCCATGCTTAAATGGGAGCATAATGTTACCGAAGAGCAAAAGAATGGTATTAAAGGCCATTTTACAAAAGCCGACAGGTGGATCATACTCATATTTTACCTGATGGGCCTTTCCATTGGCGTTCACTTGCTGAACTTACTGGCCATCCCCGCCCTGGTACTTATTTATTATTATAAAAGATATACCGTTACAAAGTGGGGTACTTTTTGGGCTTTTGTGATTGGTTGTGGTATTACCGGCCTGGTACAAAAAGCCGTTATTCAATGGAGCATCAAAGGCGCCGGCAACCTGGATATTTTATTTGTAAATAGTTTTAAACTTCCTTTTTTTAGCGGCTTTGCCTTCTTCTTTGTATTGATGGCCGTGCTGGCTTACTTTGGTTTTAAAATGGCCAATAAAAACGGCTGGAACTTTTTAAAACTCGGCCTTTGGAGTTTCTTGTTTATGTTGCTGGGTTATTCCACTTACTTTACCACCCTGGTACGCAGCAGCGCCAATCCTTCGGTAGATATGTTTAATGTAGATAACCCGGTAAACCTTGTAGGTTATGTAAGCCGTGAGCAGTATGGCGATTGGCCCATCTTATATGGCCAGGATTTTACCGCAGAAATTCAGGATACCAAAGTAACCGATACCTATATTAAAACGGATAACGGCTATGAAAAAAACGGCCGTAAGGTGGAATATGTTTTTGCGCCACAGGATAAACACATATTTCCACGCATGTGGGATATGAGCAACGATCAGCAACATGCCGATTATTATGCCGCATGGGCCGGAATTAGTAAGGACGACCAGGGAAGATGGGACCGTGCGCCTACCATGGCTGAAAATATCGGCTTCTTTATGAGCTACCAGGTAAACTGGATGTACTGGCGTTACTTTCTGTGGAATTTTGCCGGTAAGCAAAATGATGTACAAGGGGTAAATATGGGTAATGTAAGAGATGGGAACTGGAAAACCGGAATTGGCTTTTTTGATAAAATAAGGCTGGGCGATCAAAGCAAATTACCCGATACCTTAAAGCATAATAAAGCCAATAATAAATTATTTGCTTTGCCTTTTATTTTAGGTATCCTGGGCCTGCTTTATCAAATTAAAAAAGATAAAAGGGATGCTTTTATAACCGGGTTGCTGTTTTTCTTTACCGGTTTTGCCATTGTAATTTACCTTAACCAGGCCGGTAACCAACCCCGTGAAAGGGATTATGCATTTGTGGGGTCGTTTTATGCTTTTGCCATTTGGATAGGCCTGGGTGTTTTTTATGTAAGGGACCTTATTTTACCCTATTTAAAAAATATAAAGCTGAGTAATTTCATTGCAGGTCTTTTATGCCTGCTTGCGGTACCGGTTTTAATGGCTTCGCAGGAGTGGAATGATCATGATAGAAGCAAAAAACTTTTGGCGCCCGACCTCGCCACCGATTATCTTGAAAGTTGTGCACCCAATGCTATTTTAATTTCATTTGGGGATAATGATACCTATCCGCTTTGGTTTGCCCAGGAAGTATTGGGAATAAGAAAAGATGTGAGGGTGATCAATAGCAGCTTGTTGGGAACCGATTGGTACATCAACCAATTACGGTATAAAGTAAACGAAAGCGATCCTATTGATCCCATCTGGACTAAAGAGCAAATACAAGGGTCAAGCCGTGATGTGATCTATGAAGCATCGAGGGTGTTTGGCGGAAATGCCGGTATGGCCAACCAGTTTTTACAACAGGCAGGTATTACCGATCCTTCTCAACCCATGGACCTTTATACCATGATGAAAGATTTTGCTGGTAGCGATAATCCCAACAAAACACAAGCCTCACAGGATGGTTCGATCATTAATATTTTCCCTACCCGTAAGGTAAGCATACCGGTAGATGTAAACCTGGTTCGGCAAAATAAAACCGTAAATGCCAACGACTCTGTATTAAGCAGCATACAATTTGAGATACCAAAATCTATCTTATATAAGAATGATGCAGCCATTTTAAATATTATTGCCGCCAATAAATGGAAGCGGCCTATTTATTTCACTTCGCCTTACGGCGATTTGGGCTTTGCTAATTTCTTAAGGCAGGATGGGCTTACTTACCGCCTGGTACCGGTTGCCAATAATAAAGAAGTGAACAGGGATTGGGTAGTGGATAAAATGGGTAATAAGTTTAAGTTTGGAAATGCCAATGTACAAGGCGTTTATTTTGATGAAGAAAACAGGAGGCACCTCAATACCATTCGTCTGGCCTATGCATCGGCTGCAAGAAACCTGGCAGAAAACGGCCGCAAAGAAGATGCCCGTAAATTACTCAACAAATGCGACCAGGGCATGCTGCAGTCCAATATGCCCTATGGCATGGTAAGCCGTGGCCAGCAACATAACCAAATTGCATTGCAAATGGCGCTGGCGGCCTATATAGCAGAAGATACCGTGCTGGCAACAAAAATCACCAATGCCCTGCAAAAAGATATGGAGCAGCAACAGAACTATTACGAATCTTTACCGGTGAATAAAAGAGATGCCCTTTCTTTTGAGGAGGAAAGAAATATTGGCTTGCTCAATGCTTTGCATAGCCTAAAACAACAATTTGCAACACCGGCTAAAACACCCGCCGAAATAACTGCGCCGGTGAATACACAGCCCATTGCACCCGGCCCAGCAGATTCGCCCAAAAAATGAAAAAATTAATTATTCTATAAAATATACCCGGCTCATTACCGGGTTATTTTATTTTGTTTATTTGCATACCTGCTTATGGGTTATAATCCCTGTATGAAAAACCGCCGTAATGATGAAAAAAATTTTAATACTCTTATTTGTAGCACTTTTGGCCATAGCCGCTTTTGTGGGCTGGAGCTTGTATGGGCCTGCCGTTTCTGCTCCGGAAGGAAAATATTTTTATATTAAAACCGGCTCTACTTTCAACGAGGTACAGCAGGCTTTGCTCAATGAAAAAATTATTAAAAGCAATTTTTGGTTTAATAAAGTTGCCGAAAGGGTAAACTATCCGCAAAGCATTAAACCCGGCAGGTACGAAATTAAAGATGGATGCAGCATCATTAACCTGGTAAAAATGCTCAAAAGAGGCTGGCAGGCTCCGGTAAATTTTGTTATTACAAAATTGCGTACCAAAGAAGACCTTGCCGCAAGGGTAGCACGCTATTTTGAAACCGATTCGGCAACGGCTATAAAATTTTTACTGAGCAATGATTCCCTGGCCCGGTATCAATTAGATACCAATACGGTGATGACGGCTGTTATTCCCAACACCTACAGCATAAAATGGAATACGCCTTTCCATAAAATTTTTCAACGCCTTAAATCAGAAGAGGATAAATTCTGGACGGTTGAACGCCGGCAAAAAGCACAAAATAAAAACCTAAGCCCCCAACAGGTTTATACCATTGCCAGCATTGTAGAAGAGGAAACCAATAAACAGGATGACAAAGGCCTTATTGCAAGTGTTTATGTTAACCGGGTAGCCAAAAATATGCGGCTCGAAGCAGACCCCACCGTAAAATATGCCATGCGAAATTTTGGGTTAAAAAGGGTAATGCATAAGCACCTGGACTATCCCTCTCCTTATAATACGTACCGCTATAACGGTTTTCCCCCGGGGCCAATTTGCACGGCCTCTGCTTCTACAATTGATGCCGTACTCAATGCTCCCGAAACTAATTATATTTTTTTTGTAGCTAAGCCGGATTTTAGTGGCTACAGTAATTTTGCAGAAACCTATCAGCAACATTTAATCTTTGCAAAGGCGTATCAAAAAGCATTGGATAGTTTAATTTTGAGCAAACAAAATAATACGGCCAATTAACCTTGCTTCGCATACAACGCATATTGCTTAATTTAACGCCCATACCCTGGCTGCTGGAGAAAAGTAAAAGCTGGCATCCGCCGGGCTTTGAAGGTGTGGCATTGTATGATGTGCTTAATTTTTTCCGGAAACAGCTTACCCAATATAATATTATGGAAAGGGCATCTGCCGTTTCGTTTAATTTTGTAATGTCTTTACCGCCATCCCTTCTTTTTTTATTAACGCTGCTACCCAATTTGCCCTTTATATCAAAGCGGGTTATTAAAATTCAGTTGCACCGGCTCATTAGGGATATTATTCCTTCTTATACCTACAATAAAGGCGTAATAGAATTTGTAGATAGTTTTTTAGCGGCCAATAAATTTGGTCTTATTTCTTTCGGGTTACTGTTGTCGCTTTTTTTTGCTTCAAACGGTATGATGGGTGTATTGCGGTCGTTTAATAAGAATACCTATGTAGGATTTAGTAAACGAAAGGGATTGCATAACAGGATTATTGCCATAAGGCTTACCATTGTATTATTTGGATTATTATTGGCTTATTTTATTTTGCTCATCCTGCAGGGCCAATTACTCAACCTTTTGGTTAAAAATGATCATATAAAAAATGTGATCATTTACAGCCGATGGACTTTTATCATCATTTTGTTATTTTTAGCCATTGGTTTTATTTTTCGATATGCCCCGGCAATAAAAAAGAGATGGAAATTTATTTCACCCGGCGTTTTATTTTCTACCAGCCTGTGTTTATTGGCCACCCTGGGCTTCTCCTATTTTGTATCGCATTTTGCAGCCTATAATGCCTTATATGGTTCAATTGGAACCATAATGATGGTGATGGCGCTTATATTTATAAATTCCCTTGCTTTGCTGCTCGGTTTTGAGCTTAATGTGAGTATTAATTCCCTAAAAGAAATATCGGCAAAACGAGAAATAAGCGCCTGATTTACAGCACTTTTTCAATAAATTCTCCGGTAATCTAATTTTTATTAACTTTATCCCTCTTTTACTAATAAACTGTATATGATGAAAAAAATATTTTTTGTGCTGGCGCCGTTGGCTTTGATAGGTTCAATTGCATTTACTACCAGCGAAACATTGCCTATTGGCGCCCGGCTTCCCCTGGCAGATTATCAAATGGCCAATGTAAAAACCGGCTATTTCACTTCAGTAAAACAAGAAGCCCGTGAGAATGGCGTTTTGGTTATGTTTAGCAGCAACAACTGCCTATCAGTTCAAAAGATTTTAAGCCGCACACTGGAAGCTGCAGATTTTGCCCAAAAAAATAAAATTGGTGTAATTTTCGTAAACAGTAATGAAGCACAGCGTAATGGTTCCGAAAGTTATGAAGCCATGAAAGATTATTTCAATGCAAATAAATTTGACTGGAGCTATGTGGTAGATGCCAAAAATGCTTTGGCAAATGCTTTTGGGGCAAATGTTACTCCTGAGTTTTTCCTTTTCGATAAAAATATGAACCTGGTTTATCATGGTGCAATGGATGATAATTTGAATGAGTCCGAAAGCGTTTCTCATAAACACCTCCAGGAAGCATTGTCTGAGGTTTCATTAGGCAAACCGGTATCGGTTACAGGAAGCACCATTACGGGTTGCCCGATTAACCGTTTAGTGGCCAATTAAAGTTACGAGTACTAACGATTCATAAAAACTCCTGAATTTTTCAGGAGTTTTTTTTAAGCATGAAGGAGCTGATATAAAATAATGCCTGTGGCCACCGCTGCATTCAAGGATTCAGCATTTCCAATTCGTTCAATGGAGAGTTGCGCATCACATAATTGAACCACTTCATTACTGATGCCCTGGGATTCGTTGCCGATAACAATAAGGCCTTCCTTAAGGGCGCTTGTTTTTTGCAAGGGTTCACCATGGAGTGTTGTAGCATATTTTTTTATTGTGGTCTTTTGCAAAAAAGCCGGGAGAGCTGTATAAAGGATATTTACCCTTCCCAGGCTGGCCATAGTGCTTTGCACCACTTTAGGGTTATACTGATCTGCCGTATGTGGGGAACAATATATATTTTTAATGCCAAACCAATCTGCTATTCGAATCATCGTTCCCAGGTTTCCGGGATCCTGGATATCATCTAAAACCAAAGTGATTTTATTGGTTAAATCCGGATGTTCATTAAGGATGCTCTTTTTAAAAATGGCGACTACCTGGTTGGGCGTAGTCAAGGCTGATATTTTTTCCAGTTCAAAGGCTTCAATAACTTCAACGCTGTAACTGCCCGAAAGGCCTGGATTTTCCGTTACCCATTTTTTTGTAGCAAAAACCGAAGCGCATGGAAAAATTTTTTCATTTAATAATTCGCTTACCAGCTTTGGGCCTTCGGCAACAAAACAGCCGGTTTCATCTCTGAATTTTTTGTGCTGTAAACTTTGAATATATTTGGCAGTGCTTTTGCTTAACATTTGTAATAATTGTATGAATTTAAAGTGCTGTCATTTTCTTAACTGCAAAAGGCTTAATGTTTTTTTGGTTGCCGTTGTACTGTTATCCTCCTGTACCATCACCCAATACAAACGTTTACCGTTAAATAAACCCTTTATCGTCAAAAATACCATTAAAGTTTCGGACGAGAATTTAAAAAAGGGAGAAAAGGAGCTTATTGAAGAGCGGTTATATACCCAATTAGATGACAGTGCGCAGGTGAAAGTGAAATCGCCCATTTTTTTTCTTGATATTATCTCCGGCCCACCGGCTTATGACACCGGGTATGCTGCACTGTCTGCCAAAAACATGGAAGCCTCACTTTTTCATTTGGGCTTTTATAATGCCAGCGCCGTTTTTAAGGCAGATACATCGGGCCGTAAAGTAAAAGTAAAATACACCGTAAAACCCGGTAAAAGAACCATTATTGATACACTCGGCTATCGGCTTCAGGCAAAGGATTTACAACAGCTGGCCCTGGAATCTAAATCCCTTAGTTTATTGAATAAAGGATTGCCTATTACTAAATCTGCCGTATTGGGCGAAATCAACAGGCTGGTAGATACGTTTAGGAACAATGGATATTATAAATTTACTGCAGCGGAATTAAAAGTAAGAGGAGATACCACTATAGCGGCTTTAACTACGGTAAGCGATGACCCATTTGAACAACTGGAATTACTGGCCCATGCCCAGGCGTTGAAAGATTCACCAAAAATTAAACTGGCGGTTGTACTAAACATGCCGGAAGACAGCAGTAAGCTTAAGAAGTATGTTGTAGATAAAATTTATATCTTATTAGATTATATACCCGGCGATAATTTAAACGATACGATAACCATTACCCAGCGCACCACCGCATTGGGAAATTATATTTTACGATACCATCAACCCATTTTTAAAACGGGGTTTATTGTGCGCAACATTAAAGTAAAGAGGGGTGAAGTGTTTCGTCAAAACGACTATTTCCAAACCCTTACCAACCTTGCCAAAGCCGGTATGTGGCAAAGTGTAAATATTCAAATTTTGGAACATCCCAATACCGATAAACTGGATTTAATTGTAGAACTAATACCCATTAAAAAGTTTGGGTTTGAAGCCACCCTGGAAACCAGTTATTCTGCCGTTACCAACCAATCCAATGCAATTGGTGGCAGCCAGTTTGGCTTGTCGGGAAATTTATCACTGGTGAACCGGAATATTGCCCGGGAAGCCATTCACATGACGCATAGCCTGCATGCCGGTGTAGAATTTAATAACAATGCCAGGAGCAATACCACCAATTTAATTAACTCAAACGAATTTCGTTACAGCAACAGCATCATCATTCCCCGGATTATAAATTTGTTTCCCTCAAAAAACACCAATATTACCGGTAGAAGAGGACGATACAAAGCCGGAGAAACGTTTTTCAATACCTCAGTTGCCTATGCAAATCGCTTATCCTTGTTCAACCTGCAATCGGTGGATTTAAATATTGGCACCAGCCGGATTAATAAAAAAGGTGCAAAGTGGGTGTTTAGGCCGGTGATTGCAGAGTTTAATTATCTTTTTAATGAAAGTGATAGCTTTAGAAATATTTTAAAGGACAACCCTTTTTTACGCTATTCCTATAATACGGCATTTGTAGGTGGAATTGGTTTGGGTTGGTCTAAATCTTATTTTAACCCCAAGCATTTGCGTAGCACCGGTAAAGAACGAACCATTAAATGGAATATCGAAGAGTCGGGCCTTACCTGGGGATTACTGCCCTTTTTAAACAAGTATAAGAAAAAATATATTAAAGCCGACCTGGAGTATCGTTATACCGTAAGCTACAAAAAAACGGTATTGGCTTTTCGCTTATTTGGCGGTGTGGGGATACCGTTATCAAATAAAGACACCACGCTTCCTTTCTTTAAACAATATTTTGGCGGGGGCAGTATAAGTTTAAGAGGATGGCCGGTAAGGGGTATTGGCCTTGGTTCACAGCCTTTAAAGCCGTTTCAAAAAAATATTTTCAACGAGCGTACCGGTGATATAAAGCTGGAAGCTAATGTGGAGTACCGGTATGATATTGCCCGTATTATACCCAATACCCTCACCTTGCGTGGCGCAGTATTTGCCGATGCCGGTAATATCTGGAACTGGAAACCTTCGGTAAACAACGGAATAGAATCAGATACCGGGCAGTTTAAACTCAAAAACCTCTACAGGGAAATAGGGTTATCGGCAGGTACGGGTTTGCGCCTCGATTTTAATTATGTGGTGCTGCGCCTCGATTTTGGGTTTAGAATTAAACGGCCGGAAACCAGTTATATCCATAACGGCTGGAAACTGCCCTCAATAGGATTTGATGATTTTATTCCCAAAATTTTTTCGGGCAAATACCGGCAATGGCGCTATGAAAATTTTAATTTTTCAATTGGAATCAACTACGCATTTTAGCGGGGATCCCTTTGTTTCATTTGGGCTTTTATTGTAAATTTGCCGCCCTCACATCAATCAAAAAGTACTATGGGAAGGATATTTGAAGTAAGAAAAGGAGCCATGTTTGCCCGATGGGATAAAATGGCCAAAGATTTTACCCGTATTGGTAAAGAAATTGCCATTGCCGTAAAAGCCGGTGGCCCCGATCCCGACAACAATCCTGCTTTAAGAAGGTGTTACCTCAATGCTAAAGCCTGCAATATGCCAAAAGACAGGGTAGAAGCAGCCATTAAAAGGGCCATGGGTAAAGACACCAGCAATTATGAAGAAATCACTTATGAAGGATATGCTCCTCATGGAGTGGCGTTAATGGTGGAAACCGCCACAGATAACCCTACCAGAACCGTAGCCAATGTGCGTATGCATTTCACTAAAGGCAATGGGGCATTAGGCACTAGCGGAAGCGTTGCATTTACCTTTAATCGCATGGGCGAATTTAAAATTAAAAACTCCGGCCAAAATATTGAAGAGTTGGAACTGGATTTAATTGATTTTGGCCTTGAAGAAATTGGAGAAAACAGTGAAGGAAATATTATTATTCGTACGGCATTTAACGAATTTGGCCACATGAGCAAAGCGCTGGAAGAAAAAAATATTGAAGTGATTACGGCTGAGCTTACCCGGATACCGGTGAATACCGTAGAACTTGGCGAAGAAGAATCTAATGAAGTGCTAAAGTTGGTAGATAAGTTAGAGCAGGACGAAGATGTACAGAAAGTTTATCATAACCTGAAATAAAAAAAATCCCCTAAAATTCCCGGGGATTTTCTTTGAGGTTTTCGTTTATTCATCCACTCTAAAAGAAATTTTACATACCACGCCAAACGTGGTAACCTTCCCGTCTTTAACGTGGGCTTTTATGTCTTTTACATAAACAGAGTCTATGTTTCTAATGGTTTTTGACGCTTCTTTTACTGCATTTTGAATTGCATCATCTACACCTTTGCTGGACGAAGAAATAACTTCAACAACTTTTACAATTGCCATAATCAAAATTTTTTAAGGTTTAAAAAAATATTTTTATTTTTAAAGCAGATATTATGCCGAAATAACAAAACGAAACATTTTAATTTATTTTTCGTAAATTTTTAAAATTTTTGGAAACCGCAAACCAGATCATTGGCAAAACTTTCATTTTTATATAAAGAGTTTTTTAATAGTGAGAAATCCGGAGGGGTAATTATTATTTTATGTACGATAAGCTCGCTGTTTTTGGCCAATAGTAGCTTTGGCAGCGCTTATCATCATTTTTGGCTCACTCCATTTGCCGGCAAAAGCCTGGAGTACTGGATCAACGACGGTTTAATGGCTGTTTTCTTTTTGCTGATAGGCCTTGAGTTGGAAAGAGAAGTGTATGATGGTGAATTATCAAACTATAAAAGCGCTTCTTTGCCCATTTTTGCTGCAATAGGCGGTATGCTGATCCCTGCAGCGCTTTACCTGTTCTTTAACTATGGCACAGCCATGCAGTCGGGAGCCGGAATTCCCATGGCTACCGACATTGCCTTTGCCCTTGGGGTTCTTTCTTTATTAGGAAAAAGAGTGCCCGCCTCCTTAAAAATATTTTTAACCGCACTGGCTGTAATGGATGATCTTGGCGCCATTTTGGTGATTGCTTTTTTCTATACCCAATCTATTTCTGCTTTTCATCTATTTATGGCATTAGGTATTTTTGTTTTGCTCCTGGGTTTAAATCGTTTGCGGATACATAACCTGGTTCCCTATTTACTGGGTGCTGTTGCCATGTGGTATTTTATGCTTCACTCCGGTGTACATGCTACAATATCCGGTATTTTACTGGCCTTTGCTATTCCTTTTGGGGGTGGAAAGCCTCAATCTGCTTCCTACCGGTTACAACATTTCTTACACAAACCGGTGGCATTTTTTATCATTCCCGTTTTTGTGTTGGCCAATACTGCAATTGTTATAAATGGAAGTTTTTCGCACCTGTTTAGCTTTAACTATAGCGTGGGTATTGCAATGGGGCTGGTACTGGGGAAACCTATGGGTATTTTATTATTTAGTTTTCTTGCGGTAAAATTGGGCGCAAGCCAGTTGCCCGATTACTTAAATTGGAAGCATATCTTAGGCGCCGGCCTTTTAGGCGGAATTGGTTTTACCATGTCCATATTTATCTGCCTGCTTGCGTTTAATGAAAGTGAAGTCATCAATAATGCAAAGCTGGCCATATTAGTTAGTTCTTTTATTGCCGGGGTATTCGGATATTTAATACTCCGTTTAATATTGAAGAAAAATGCAACGGATTAATTTTCTTTGAGCTACAATGCCGGTTTGCTTATTTTTTTGTACAAACAAATTTTAATCTTCTACCAGTTTTACCTCATATACTGCGCTAAATAAATAATATTTTTTGCTGGCAGGTTCATAGCACTTATACCGGGTACGTATCCTGGGTCCTTTTTTAAAAATACGCCTGTCGCCGGTGGCAAATAAAGCATTATCGGGTAATTGTTCCACCAAAAAATGGTTCACTTTTTTAATATCGTATTTGCTTAAAACACGCATCAAACGGGTATCGGCGCAACTGCTTGCGGCGGGGTTTTGTAAGGTGCTTAAAAGTGTTTTTTCAATTTCATCCGGAAATATTTTTAACTGGATAAATTCGGAAAGTATATTCCCGAATTCATATTTCCATTCTTTACCGTGGGCCAATACGGTATTGGCATATCGTTCAAAAGTAAAAAGATGTGCCAGCTCATGCAATAACGTAATGAGGAAAGAATAGCAATTGAGATTGCCGTTTACACTTATACGGTGGCCTTTATGGGCGGTTGCATGGCGGTAGTCTCCAAGAAGGGTTTTGCGGTTTTGGGTAACGGTAAGCTGTACTTTATATTGGGTAATATAATGCATAACGGCATCAAAGCTGCCCTGTGGCAAATACGCAACCAATGCAGAAAACGGATGCTCTTCTTTAGGCATTGGGTTTGCGGTTCAATTTCAATAATGATTTTATTTCTGCCGAAAGGTAAAAAAGATACATCAGCATTGCGGCTACAACGGATAACCTGCTGAAATGACGTGCTGAAAAATAATAAATAAGAATAGCTGCAACCGTTAAAAACATTTTGAGCATCATACCGGTCATTATACTTCGTATAAATTGGTGCGGATTTGCCGCATGCAGGCTTTTTCTTTGAATAAAAAAAACCAGCAGGGATAAAAGCAGGAAAAAAATATTGGCGAGCATTAAAATATGCCGCTGCAACCCCCATTTTTCAATGGAATCCCAAAGAATAAGGATGAGCAGGGTAAAGAATGCAAAAACCACCAGGAAGGGCAAATACAATTGTTTGTTTAAATCCATTCAATCATTTTTTGGGTGTGGTATCCTTTATTACTTTTATAATAACAACAAGAATACAAAGCAAAGGTAGCACCCAAACGGCTAATGGCATAGTAAATTTCAGCCAGTGGTCAATTTTTATTCCTATAAAAAGAGCAAAGCCCAAGGCCACAATAATTTGTGTACTCAGGCTTAAATATTTCCACAATAACGTGTTGTTGTTTTTTTTATTCATTAACGGCAACAGGCAACCCTGTTGAAGAATTTAGTTCTACCACATTGGCGCCCATCTTACACTGTCCATTGAAACTTACCGTATGTTCCATTTGTAATTTCCCGGTATTAATATCACCATCAATAACGGCAAGATTTTTTAATTGTAGCAATTCAGTAATATTTAAATGGCCTTTAACGTGGCCAAAGATGTCGGCATCTTTGCTCTGTACATTTCCTTCCACTAAAGCATTTGCGCCAATAATGATTCTTGCCTTACTGCGAATATTGCCTTTAATACTTCCATCAATCCTTATATCCCCATTGCTTTCAATATCTCCGGTAATTACGGTGCCCTGTGCAATAATGCTGCAAGCTGCATATTCTTCCTGCGAAGTTTTTGATTTTGAAGTAAACATAGTAAATATTGGTGGTTTTAAAGTGATCGAATAAAATGTTAACGCCAGCTTCCCCAAATTATTCTTAATCATCCGAATTTTCCACCTTTGGCAATGCTAATTTATTGGTATCCAGTTTAATAACTTTTCCACTTAATACTTTTTGAAGGTCATCCAAATACTGGTGTTGCAATTTTAAGGCATGTTCCATGGAGTCGGTTCGCATTTTTAATTCCCTGTACTCTTTTATTTGCCTGGCGCTTCCCAAACCTACGCCGGGTAAATAGTATTTTAACGGCGTAAAAATAATAAGCGCAGTTGTTAAAGCTACCAAAAGCACAAATATTACACTCAGGGCAGTATAAACACTCCAACGGGTTAACTTAAACTTTACAACCTCCTCATAAGTATCTTCGTTCATAATGATGAGGCGGTACTTATTTCTCAGTCTTTTTAAGGTGGTATTGGTATCCATAGTTTTGTAAATCAGCTTAAAATTAGTCATTTGCCATCGTAAACCCACATTTTTAAACGCATAGGGGTAGGGTTTTTAACATAATTTAGCTATCTAAATTTATGATTTTCATACCTTAGAGCTTAATTTTGGCTATTCATATTTTAAAGCCGATATTTAAGGTTATATCTAACCGCATTTAAACATGTTGAAACCATTGAGCCGTATTTTTTGCCTCCTTTTTATTGTTTTCTCAGGGCATCATTCCATAGCGCAACCCGGTTGGACCATTGACCCATTTGGAAAAGAAAAAAAGCCTGAAGAATATGAAAATAAAAAATTAGGCTCAGAAAAAACAGCCGATAAAAAGTTTACGGTAACCCGGCGTGTGATTCAAAATACCGTATCACATTATAATTATTATTTTAATGCCAATAATAAATTAAACGCCGTAATTGACCAGGCAAAATACGGCCATAAAGACGATTATAGCAAACTGCTTTCTTTTTACCCTTACAGCCTTGACGTTACTGCCCAGCAAAAAACCGAACTGGATTCCGTAATTTATAAATGTACGGCAGGTATTTTATTACATGATTTACGAACCGATTGGGTGGATAATTTTTATTTTCTCATCGGTAAATCATACTTCCTGCGTAAAGACTTTGACTCTGCAACCATGGTTTTCCAGTTTATCAATTACAACCTTTTTCCTCGTAAACGAAAAAATGATGATGAGAGCAAAGTGATTGGTACTAATTCTTCCCCGGGTATGGGGCTGACTATTGCCGATAAAGAAAAACGCAACTTCATCCAGCGGGCATTTACCTTGCCGCCAAGCCGAAATGATGCTTTGATTTGGCTGGTACGCACCTACACCGAAGCGGGTGAATACGGCGATGCAGCAGGGTTGATCAATATTTTACAAAACGATAAAAACCTACCGAACCGGCTGAAAAATAACCTGGAAGAAGTTACCGCATATTGGTTTTTTGCACAGGAGAACTTTGACAGTGCAGCCAATCACCTTTCTTTAGCTTTATCCAATGCCGATACCCGTCAAGACCAAAGCCGCTGGGAATATTTGCTGGCCCAACTTTATGAAATGAAAGGCCGCTTTGACCTTGCAAAAGATTATTACAGCAAGGCATCACGCCACACTACAGTTCCCGAAATGGATATTTACGGCCAGTTGAACAGTGCTAAAATGCTGGAGAAAAAAGGCGATTTTAAAGAACTGAATAATGTGATCAGCAATTTAGTTCGAATGGCTAAGAAAGATAAGTATGAAAATTACAGGGATATTCTTTTCTACTCTGCAGCCGTTCTCACTATGCAATTACCCGATACCATTAAAGCCATTGCCTTATACGATAAAGGAACCCGGTTTTCACCCGAAGAACGGATCTCCTATAAAAATAAATCCTTTCTTGCATTGGGTGATATTGCTTATAACCAAAAACGATACCGTAATGCATCGGCCTATTATGACAGCCTTCAACTCAATGACCCCGAAATGGCCGATGTGGCAGCAGATATAGAATCCAAAAGAAAAGTGTTGCATAAACTGGTACTGCATTATGAAACCATGGAACGGGAAGACAGCCTGCTGATGATTGCTGCAATGCCCGAAAAAGAACGGGAAGACTTTGTAAGAGCCCTTGAAAAAAAACATAAAAAACTCCTTGGAAAAAAAGATACAGAAGAAAACACTGCCTATTCGCCTATTGAGTTTAAAAACGATAAGGATAAAAAGGGCGATATGTTTGAGAAGGATTCCAAAAACAAAAACTCCAAAGATGGCGCCGGCTGGTATTTCTCCGATGCCAGTGCAAAAAGCCGTGGCTCATCGGAGTTTAAATCACTTTG
>JAFDZZ010000008.1:6815-7066 GCA_018266715.1 Bacteroidota bacterium | reverse complement strand
ATGGCACTTTCCATAGATGCTGCAAACTGGCGCAGCAGCAATTGGGCAGTGCAGCAAGGCCTTTTTGCAGAACAGCATGAAACCGTGGAAAATTTGGATACGGCTGTAAATACATTAGCCGGCACATTGGCTAAAAGCAGCACACAGGCAATGGCAGCACTTAAAAAAATCTATTGGCAAGATGCCGAAAACTGGGACAACTTGTTATTAGAAAGAGCGGCCATTAGCGGAACCCTGGTATTGAGTGATTA
>JAFDZZ010000008.1:0-6744 GCA_018266715.1 Bacteroidota bacterium | reverse complement strand
GCAGGACCCAACGTAGGCATTATGCTTTTTAGTTAAAATCGTAAATGCGGTAAGATTCGGCAAAAAAGAAATGATTAAATGCCTCTTTAATCTTTTCTTTCCAGTTCAAATTTGCCGCTTGTTTGTTTTCAAAATACTCGGCCTGGGCAATTTTCATTTTAACCAATACCAGCCTTCCCTTTGTGCCTTTGCTGTAATTGCTTATGGTTAAAAAGCTTTCGTCATCGTCATCTACCAATACGGCACGGCCACTCACTCTTATACGGCAGTCGGTGCCTTTTCTATAATAATCCAGGCTGGCAAAAAACGATTTATCTACATGGTTGGCATAATCACCGGCACAGGAGGTGAAAAACCAAATATTACCCTCATCATCCATTTGCAGGGTGCTGATGATATTATTCGGTAATTGTAATTCCGAATAACATTCAGAACGGAATAAGGCAATTTTAATATCCTTAATCCTTTCTTTTAAAAATTCAAGGTTTGAGTCGAGGTATTGCATGATATTCTTGTTTTATAGTTAAGCATTTTTATAGCTTTTCATACACGGGTATGTGTATTGCAAGGATATCAGTACAATGGTTTTTGGTGAGTAGATAAATATTTCCCCTACTGTGAAGGATACTGCTTTTTAGGAGCCGGTAAGCCGGATGTTATTAAGATTGTGAGGGGCTTTTGGGAGGATAAGCGGGATTATGAATGTAAATCTAATAAAGGTTTTTGGAAATTCATAATTAGCCGGCAGGTTTTTAAAACTTATTAACGGCTATTTATAAATAGCTGAAATGCAAATAATAATAAAGGGTAATAAGAATAAGTTTATGGAAATGGCGATATAAAAACCTATAAATCCGGCGATAAATTTAGATTGAAAAAAAACCGGAACACAAGAAACCTAATTGTTGTGATACGCTTCTTCTTTTTGCGTTGTATTCTCGTTTACAAGTTCTTCGTTTTTCTTGCTGGCAGAAAAGAGGTTATGGAAAATAGCGGTTCCGTAAGCGATTAATTTATCGGCATTATTGGCAAGCATTGCAATACCCCAGGCTTTTGCGCTATTGCGAATAAAAGTTGAAAACGATAACCCATTGTTTTTAGGTGAAGCCACTTTATTGGCAACCACACCTGCGGTTATGCCGCCAATAGCCTTTACAAGAAGGCTCCCTATATTGCCATTGCCGGTAAATTGACCAAGGATATTTCCAAAACTGTTTTTGGCAATAGTTGCCGGATTTAAGCTGGCTTTTGTGATATGAAACTGTTCTTTCAGTTCAGCATGTTTTTGCTGAACCAAATTTTCCGATTCGGCAATGGCTTTTTCCAGTTCATCAATCGTATTAATTATCCTGCGTGCCATTACCTGAAAATATTTTTTGAATAATATTATTTTTTATCCCATTTTCTATTTGCGGTTTTCTAAATGCCTTAAGTATAAAAGCCAGCAGCAGATATACCGCCGCTAAAATAAAAAACCCGTAAACACTGTTATTGAGCCATTGGCCCACCCATAAGGCCAGGCCGATATTTAAAAGGATAATGGCCATAACCAAAATGCTGTAAAAAAGCAGGCTAAAGGCAATGCCCGAAGCCATATTGGCGGTATGCCGGGCTGCTTTAAGTTTAAGGAGGTTTATTTTTTCCTCTGTATAGTCCTCTGCTTTTTCCAGCAGCTCATCCAGGTTGTGCAACGGATCGTTATTTGCCGAATTTTCATTGCTCATGAAAAAAAGATCAAGGGTTATTGAATAAAATGAAAAGAACCAGTCCTTTTAATCAACAAATATTAAAGAGTGCTTTTTTCTTTTGCTTTGCTCAGAAGGTCATTGGCGTCTTTACGAATATCCTGGTATTTATCCTGTACCTTGTTGCCTAAATCTTCAAAGCGGTGCTTTAGTTTATCGCCCAGTTCCTGGCCTTTGTTTTTTAATTTTTTGCGGGTTTCTTTTCCTTTATCAGGAGCAAATAATATACCCAGTACGGCGCCTGCGGCTGCGCCGAGTAAAATTCCGGCTAATAGTTTGTTTGTTTTCATGTTTGTTTGTTTTAATAAATTGCAGCTAAAATGCTGCCAAAAACACTAAATGGGAAATAAATAGACAATTTTGCAGGTTTAGTAATGTTTTTTAGGCTTTTTTTATCTTTTGTTTCATCGTTTCTCAAACCCATAGGTTTTTATAAAGATGTTTTCAAATACATAAAGCCTATAAAAAAACAATGCTTATACCGGAACAGGATTCAAACTAAAAATCATTAAGGCTAAGCGAAGCAGTGATGCGCCCCAAAAACTCAAGGTTTACAGTTTGCAGGGCATTAAAGTTGCCCAATAAAATTTGCCATTCATCGGCATCTGCCTCTGCAAGGGTGTACAGGTATTTTTTATTTTGGTCGTAAATTTCTAATAGCGTGTCCCGGCCCTGCCTAAATTGGTAATACCCAAACTTCTTGTCGGAAATACCCGGTTCTATTTGCTGCCAGGTTAAAATTTTTGGAACATGAACAGGGTAGTTCAGCCGTTGAATAATTTGTTCTCCAACTTTTGCGGCAAGCAGGGTATAGCCTAAGTCTTCTTCAATCCATTGGCCATTTTCAACATCGGCGTAAAAAATATTTTCATACCCATTTTTAAAACGTACGTTAAAAATAAGCTTACGAGTGTGTATTACATGATATGCAGATGCATTTATGGTTCCTCTATTTGTTGAAATACCCAGGCTGTACATTCAAATGTTTTTATTCAATTTTGTAATATGTTAAGCGTATTCAACAGTTGGCTTTTAACGCCATGATGAACGGCTTACCGCCAAAGCGGGCTTTATTGGGAGTGGTTATGGAGGAGCAATATTGTTTGGATCAATACTGCGGTTTTGCATAGAAAAAATGGACGATTTCAGCATCATTAATCCCGGGATTAACAAAAGTATTAAATCCGGGTGAATTTTCCAGGGGCAGATGGTAATCCGTTTATTTCTCTAACAAATGTAATGGCTCAAAATGAAAATTTATAGTAAAAGCTTAATTAATTTTGCGCCTTTGGTAAAATATTTTTAATTAATAATTTTTTATAACGTATCCTTAAGATTAAACAGCAATTGCAATGATAAATTTTGAACGATTTGTATTGAGTAACGGATTGCGGCTATTGGTGCATACCGATAAAAGTACGCCTATGGCCGTTGTAAATGTGCTTTATGATGTGGGTGCCAAAGATGAAAATCCCGATAAAACCGGGTTTGCACATTTATTTGAGCACCTGATGTTTGGCGGGAGTAAAAATATTCCGGTATATGATGAGCCCTTACAACTTGCCGGTGGAGAAAATAATGCTTTTACCACCAATGATTTTACAAATTATTACTGCCAATTACCGGCCGAAAATTTAGAAACGGCGTTTTGGCTGGAAAGCGACCGTATGCTTAGCCTTGCTTTTAGCAAAAAACGCCTGGATGTTCAAAGAAAAGTGGTGTGCGAAGAGTTTAAAGAAAACTATATTAATAAGCCGTATGGCGATGTTTGGCATAAGCTTAGGGAATTGGCTTACAGCACCCATCCTTACCGCTGGATGACGATTGGTAAAGAGTTAAAGCATGTAGAAGAAGCAACGCTGGAAGACGTAAAAATTTTTTTTCATAAATTTTACAACCCTTTAAATGCCATTTTGGTGGTGGCGGGTAATGTAGAAGCCGGGCAGGTGAAATTACTTGCCGAAAAATGGTTTGGCCCCATTCCTTCCGGGGAAAAATATATGCGCCAGCTCCCGGAAGAACCGCCACAACTGGCGCCGAGAACCCTGGAAGTAAAAGCCGATGTGCCACTGGATGCACTGTATAAATGCTGGCATATTTATCCCAGGCTTGATGACCGGTACTATGTAGCCGACCTGATAACTGATGTGTTGGGTAGTGGGGCTTCATCCAGGTTTTTTAATGTGCTGGTAAAAGAAAAAAAACTGTTCAGCAATATTGAATGTTACCACCTGGGCAGTACCGATGCCGGAATATTGGTAATAGACGGTAAACTGGTAAAGGGGGTAAGTATGAAATTGGCTGAAGAAGCGGTAGAGGAAGAGATTCAAAAATTTATGAAACAGGGTGTAGAGATGAAAGAATTGGAAAAAGTTAAAAACAAAACGGAAAGTGCAATGGTATTTGAAGACATGAGCCTCACCAGCAAAGCGTCCAGCATGGCTATTTATGAGTTGCTGGGTGATGCCTCGCTGATTAATACCGAATTGGAAAAATATAAAGCGGTAACCCCCGATGCTATTGCCCGGGTGAGCAAAGAAATTTTTAATAAAAACAATTGCTGCACCTTGTACTATCTCTCTAATAACTGATTAAAAAATATTGATGAACAGAAAAGAAGCGCCCCCGATTACCGAAGCAGTAAATTTTACCTTAAACTTAAAACCTTACGAAACCCTTACGTTGGATAATGGCCTAAAAGTTTATACCGTAAATGAGGGTACGCAGGATATTATACAAGTGGAGATCGTTTTTTCAGCAGGCAATTGGCTGGAAGCTACAAATGGTATTGCTGCTGCTACAAATTTTTTACTCAAAAACGGTACAACCCATAAAACGGCTTTTGAAATTAATGAAGCCTTTGAGTATTATGGCGCTTTTTGCAGCAGGCATTGTTATAACGAAACGTCCACATTGAGCCTTCATGCACTTACCAAATATCTCGATCGCCTGTTGCCGGTTATGCAGGAACTCGTTTGTGACTCGGTTTTTCCGGCGCATGAGCTGGAGTTGTATAAACAAAACTCCATCCAAAAGCTACAGGTAAACTTACGGAATGCCGAGTTTGTTGCCGGACGGCTGATTGACGGCTATGTATATGGAGAAAAACATCCTTACGGTGTATATACGATGCCTGAAACATTAGAACATTTGAATGAAGAAGAAATCAAAGCGTTTTACACGAACCATTATCTTAATGGAGAAGCAGTTCTTTTTGTTTCGGGAAAATTGCCGGGTAATATTTTTGAACTATTGAACCGCAACTTTGGTTCACTGAGCCTAAGGCCGGCTACATTCCAGTATCCACACCGGGAAGTAAATCCTGCAAAGGAGAAAAAATACCGGATTGAAAATGATCCATCATCGGTACAGGGCGCTATACGACTGGCAAGGCCGTTTCCGAGCCGGCACCACCCCGACTTTAAAAAAGTGATGTTGCTGAATGGATTGTTTGGTGGTTTTTTTGGCTCAAGGCTTATGGCAAATATCCGGGAACACAAAGGATATACCTACGGTATTTACAGTTACATCCAAAATCATTTGCAACAAAGCGCATGGCTCATCAGTACTGAGGCCGGGAAAGAAGTATGTGAGGCTACCATCCGTGAAGTGTATAAAGAGATGCAGTTACTCACTCAAAAACCCGTGAAAAAAGACGAATTACAGCTGGTTAAGAATTATATGATGGGAACGATTCTTGGCGACCTTAACGGGCCTTTTCAAATTATGAGTCGCTGGAAAAACATTATTCTAAATCGCCTGGATGAACGCTATTTTTATGACTCCGTAAAAGCCATTAAAGAAACCCAGGCAGAAGAACTTATGGAACTGGCCCAAAAATATTTAAGGCCGGAAGAATTTTATGAACTAATTGTATATTAAGTACCGTACCTTTAGGGAACCAGCAAGTAAACCAATGAACTTTTTAATAAAGCTACTGATTACCGCAGGTGTTTCTTACCTGTTGCCTCATTTACTTTCCGGAATACAGGTAAGCAGTTTTAAAGCAGCCATACTTTTTGCTTTGCTATTAGGTATTTTAAATGTATTGATTAAACCCCTTTTAATAATCCTCACATTGCCGGTAACTATTGTTACTCTCGGTTTGTTTTTATTGGTTATAAATGCGGCCATGGTCATGCTGTCGGCTAAGTTTATTTCCGGCTTTCATGTAGATGGATTTTGGTGGGCGCTGCTGTTTAGTATTTGCCTTTCGTTAATAACTTCTTTCCTGCATTCTGCAATTGACAACCCTCGGAAATAAATTTTTAATTCCGCACCCGTACTTTTTTGTAGTTTAAAAAAAGCCTCAACAGGGTAGTTAAATTTTTTATATGAAAAATAATCAAATCAAAGCCATTGTTATTTGCCTCGTTTTGCTGGGAGTCATAACAATTTTTGCCGGGGGTTCTGTATTGCTTGATTTGTTTGATATGCGAAAAAGAGAGGGCAATTATGTTCCCTTTGTAGTGTGGACAAATTTTGCCTGCGGGTTTATTTACCTGGTTGCAGCATACGGTATTCAACGGAAACAACGGTGGGCGGCCTACCTGCTTTTTTTAGCTTTTGCGCTACTGCTGCTGGTTTTTGTGGAACTCATTTTTCATATACAACGAGGGGGTTTGTACGAAGCTAAAACAATATATGCCATGAGTTTTAGAACAGCAGCAACTCTTGTGTTTGCCTTGCTGTCTTATGCTTTATTGAAAAAGAATAAGAACAATAATTCCGGTGAGGGATAAGCCGGGATTGGAACGGTCAATTTAAAGCGGAGATTACCGAAAGAAATTAACCCATCAATTCAACAGGGAAAATAATAAAAGACAAAATTATCTATATTTGCAGCCCGGGAGAAAAGGAAGACGATATCCTACTCCTTTAACAGGAGCAATGGGCTGTGTAATTCTATAGTGATTCATGAGCCGGTATTAGTGATGTGAAATGAAATTTTATGATGACGGACAGATCCAAAATGGGTATTGCTTTTTTGTTGATACTT
>JAFDZZ010000089.1 GCA_018266715.1 Bacteroidota bacterium | reverse complement strand
CGCTACCGGCTATACCGGCGCAGGAGGAGTGGAAATATATTTTGAAGATAAAGACGGGGCGCCTGAAAAAATATGGAACGCTATTTTTGAAGCGGGAAAAACTGCCGGTATTAAACCCATTGGCCTTGGTGCAAGAGATACGCTAAGATTAGAAATGGGCTTTTGTTTATATGGTAATGATATTGATGATACCACTTCTCCTTTGGAGGCCGGCCTGGGCTGGATTACCAAGTTCACAAAGGATTTTAACAGCCGGGCAATTTTAGAACAACAAAAGGCCCGGGGCGTAACTAAAAAACTGGTTGGTTTTGAAATGATAGATAAAGGAATTGCCCGGCATGGCTATGAAATAAAAACAGCCGATGGGGAACTTATTGGAAATGTAACATCCGGCACACAATCTCCCAGCCTTGGCAAAGCCATTGGAATGGCTTATATAAAAACGCCATTTGCTTTACCCGAAACTATTATACATATAAGTATTCGTAACGCTCCGGTTAAGGCCAAACTGGTTAAAATGCCTTTTAGCTGATTGTAAAATAATCTTTCACTACGTTATTATGCCCAGCATTATCACCTGCTTTTCCCCGGCCTTACTTCACCTGGAAGAAGTAAATAAAAGAACCGTGGTTATTATTGATGTGCTAAGAGCCACATCTACCATTGCCACCGCTTTGTTTAATGGCGCTAAAGCCATCATACCCGTTGACAATGTTGCCGATTGCATTAGGATTGGAAAACAAATTGACGGCATTACGGCTGGGGAAAGAGATGGAAAAATTGCAGAAGGACTGGAACACGGTAATTCTCCATTTGAATACAGCCCCGGGTTTATTAATGAAAAAGTACTGGTTTTAACCACAACCAACGGCACAAAGTTACTTCATATGGCGCTGGACAAAGGTGCAAAAGATATTGTAACCGGCTCTTTCCCAAATTTAACTGCCGTTTGTGATTACCTGCAGCAAAAAAACGAAAACGTTATTCTCGCCTGCGCCGGCTGGAAAGACCGGGTGAATATTGAAGACAGTTTATTTGCAGGCGCTGTATTAAACCGGCTGAAAAATAGCTTTGACCCTGAGGGCGACTCTTCGAAGATTGCACATAACCTGTATGTGAATGCCCAAAAGAACCTTTACGGTTTTATGAAAAAAAACAATGCTTCTCATTACCACCGCCTCACCAATTTCGGACTGGAAAAAGATATTCGCTATTGCCTTACCGAAGACGTCGCCAATGTATTACCGGTTTATAAAGAAGGTAAACTGGTAAAGGAATAAAAATTATTTCAACCCTTAATGGAGGTACTTTTCAAAAATGCAAAACCCATAAAAGTACAACAAATTTTCAAGAACCAAAATAAATGACACCGGTATCTTTTATTTTTTATGGGTGGTATGGCTTGAATGGTTCTATGGCGTAACGAACCGGAATTTTTAACGGCATTTTTTTCACAAAGGCCTGTAAATGCTTTTCCAGCTCAGGTATTTTCCTTTACTTTTGCAAATTGCCCTTTTGGGAACATTGCGCCATTGGGTGATGTAATGAAAACAGCATTTGTAAATTAAAAGATTATCGTATTGGCATTACCACATCTTGTAAAATATATTTACAACAACGGGTCGGATGAAGTGATCCGGAGAGGAAAAAAAATCCATTCCCTTGGCTATGTAGAAATGGTAGAGCATGATGAACTTACCGGGAATATTGTATTTCGGGTTAAAGACGACAATTACACCACTTTTTACAAAGTGAGTATTCAAAAATTTGCCGACCCTAAACACATGAACCTTCGCTGTTCCTGCCCCTATAATATTGGGGATATTTGCCGGCATGAAGCCGCCGCTTTATTTCGCATGCAGGACATGATTGACAAAAACCTGCTGAGCAGCAGCGCTATTGAATACAACCAGCAACACTCGGTTGCCAAAATGAAATTCATTGACCTTAAAATGTTAAAAATGCTTTCCTCCACGCATATTATGCAGGAGGCCGAAAGGATGCTGAGACATGGTAAAGCCAATATTGAATTTGCTGCCGACGAAAGAGTGGAAGCCCAAATACAGTACCACGGCCATTCCTTTACGGTGGTGCTCCAAAAAAATGAAGAAAAAAACTTTGACACATCCTGCACTTGTGCAGAAACCAACCACCCGCTTTGTGATCACAAAGTAATGTTGTACCTGCTCTTGCTCCAAAATGGCGGACCCTATTATTTTGACAGCATCCGCAATTGGGATAAAGAAAAAAATATATTGCTCCGTTCCTATGGCTACAGCTTATCTGATGACCTAAATGGAAAATTTGAATTTACCTATAAAGAAGGAAAGCCCTTTTTAAAAGTAATTGATCCCTCCATTAAGCGCATCAATGCCTCACCGGCACCTTCTTTTATACCCTCGCAGCCCAAACCGGCCTTTCAACCCATGCAGGCAGAAGCCGAAACCGGGGCACCCGCCATACCGGATATATTAACCGAAGAAAAAAATACCCGGTTGGGAATTGTATTTAATTTTAACGAAAAAGCTTACCCCTTTTTTTCTATAGATGCCATCCAGGGCGAAGCAGACCCCACAGAAGCGAACAAAAAATTTATTGATAAAATTGAAAAACTGGATTTAGGAAAATTTATCAATACAGAATATTTTAACGAAGAAGACAAAAACCTGTTGCAGCAAATTCGCAAAGTGCAACAACCGGAAATTAATAAGTACCTCAACCGAAATTCGCCGTTTAGCGGAATTTGGGAAAATATTATTCACAACGAAGGCGATAAACTTCCTGAAGAAACCCGGGTATTAATTGCAGAATATCTATTACCCAAAATTAAAAAATTTACCGACCTCGGCACTACACCTGTTTACTTTTTGCCTAAAGGCAAACCGTTTAAAACCGCCCAGTTGGAGGAGCTGGAACTCAGCCGGCAATTTTTAAACCCCCTATTTAAAATAGGGGCAAAAAATAATGATTTTGAAATGAATTGTGTGGTAAAGCCGGAAGGCCAGTTGGTTTCCCTTGAAGAAAATGAATGCAGTAACCCTTTTTTATTTTTATACAACGGGGTGCTTTATGTTTGGAACAAACCTGAAGATCTCTTACATGCAGAAAATTTCCTGGAAAAAGGATACCTCAAAATAAAAAAAGAAAACTGGGCCGAGGCGTTGCAAAAAAATATTTTACCCCTCACCAAAGAATACCAGGTAGAGTTTGACAAATCACTCATAAAGGAAGTTAAAAGCGGTAACCCTGAGGTAAAATTAATCTTACAGGAAAGAGGCGACCACCTTGTATTTCAACCCGTTTTCAGCTACAAGGGCTATGATACCAGGCCTACGGATAAGCACATCATTATACTCCCCGAGAACGATAAGATACTGGTGATAAAAAGAAACGAAGAAGCCGAAAAGGAATTTATTGCAAAATTGCAAAACCTGCACTCGCAATTTATTTTTCATGACGATTCCGGCGGCCTTGTTTTAAAAGGCGCTGATGTGTTGCGCAACAACTGGTTCTTTCTTTTTGTTGATGCCATGAAGGAAATGAAAGTGCCGGTATTTGGGTTTGATGCGCTTAAAAATTTTAGGTTTAATACTGCACGCCCCAATACCCATATTCATGTAAGCAGCGGCCTGGATTGGTTTGATGCCAAAGTGGAAATAGAATTTGGCGAGCAAAAAGTAGGCATTGCCGATATTAAAAAAGCGCTGGCCGGCAAGCAATCCTTTGTACAACTGGATGATGGCACCTTAGGTATTTTACCCGATGAGTGGTTAAAAAAATATGCCTTATTATTTAAAGTCGGCGAAGGCAAAAACGACAAACTGCGCTTATCCAAATATCACCTCAGCGTTATTGATGATCTTTATGAAAGCCGAAACGAAGAAGAGATCAGCTTTGCACTTGATGCCAAATATGAACGGCTCAGGGAATTTAAAAACATTCCCCAAACCCAACCACCTCAGGAGGTAGCGGGTATTTTGAGGCCCTACCAGGTTGCCGGTTTTCAATGGCTAAATTATTTAAACGATGTTGGCTGGGGTGGCATTTTGGCCGATGATATGGGATTGGGTAAAACCGTTCAGGCGCTCAGCATGATAGATCACTTTAAAAAAACCACAGGGAACCTGCAAGCCCTGGTGATTTGCCCTACCACCTTAATTTATAACTGGCAAAAAGAAGTATTGAAATTTACCCCTTCACTCAGTTGCCACATTCACCACGGTAACCTGCGTACCCGTAAGCCGGAGGAATTGCTGCAACATAATATTTTGGTTACCACTTACGGAACCTTACGCAGCGATATTCAAATGCTCATTAAAATTCCTTTTGATTATATCATCCTGGATGAAAGCCAGGCCATAAAAAACCCCTCTTCAAAAGTTACCAAGGCCGCTTCGCTGCTTACGGCCAAAAACCGGCTTTGTATGAGTGGTACGCCCTTACAAAACAACACTTTTGACATTTTTGCCCAAATGAATTTTTTAAACCCGGGCTTATTGGGCAGCATGGAATTTTTCCGCAATGAATTTGCTACGCCCATTGATAAATTTGGCGACCTTGACCAAAAAGACCACCTGCGTAAATTACTCTACCCGTTTATTTTACGCCGCACCAAAGAGCAGGTAGCCAAAGACCTTCCCGAAAAAACGGAAACCATTTTGTTTTGCGAAATGGAAAAAGAACAGCGCCAAATTTATGATGCTTACCGTAATAGTTACCGGGATAAAATTTTAGGCTCCATAAGTGATGTTGGCATAGACAAATCCCAATTAACCATTTTGCAGGGTTTGATGAAACTCCGCCAAATTTGTGATAGCCCGGCCATTTTAAATGAAGACGAAAAATACCCCAACCACTCCATTAAGCTGGATGAATTAACCCGGGAAATAACGGAGAACATTGGCGAACATAAGGCGCTGATCTTTTCCCAGTTTTTAGGAATGCTGGGATTAATTAAAGAAAAACTTAAAGAGCAAAATATACAATTTGAATACTTTGATGGCAGCACCAGCCCCACAGAAAGAGAGCGGGCTATTCAAAATTTTCAAGACAGTGAAGAATGCCGTGTATTTTTAATTTCCTTAAAAGCGGGGGGCGTGGGTTTAAATCTTACTGCAGCCGATTATGTTTATATTGTGGACCCCTGGTGGAACCCCGCCGTAGAACAGCAAGCTATTGACCGCACTCACCGCATTGGCCAAACCAAAAATATTTTTGCCTATCGCATGATTTGCATTGACACGATTGAAGATAAAATACTGCAATTGCAGGAACGTAAAAGAACACTGGCAAAAGAGTTAATTGCCGATGATTCAACCTTTGTAAAAGCCCTCACCAAGGCAGATGTGGAATATTTGTTCAGCTAAAGCTATTAAAAACCCCGGCTTTAACCGGGGTATTTAATTTCTTTTTGCAAAATCAGGATGCAATGAAATTTTTAAGCCGCTGGAAATCCCTGTCGTGGCTAAAAAATAAACTATTGATGGATTCTGCAATGGATTTTGCAATCAGGGCAAAAATTGAGGGTCTATTTTTTTTCATAATACTGGATTTTATAAGAACAAAATTATGGGTTAGTAAAAACTTTGTCAATTGTGTTATTGCTTAATTTTTGATAAAGTAAAAACCGTTTATGCAACGTTATTTTACCATTGAATGGTGCTTGTTTTTCCGATGCGGATTTTGCTTTTTGTAATACTTTATTGGATAAACATCGGGCTGTTGTCGAAGTTTTACCATAAAATGCCTGAATATAAAAACCAAAGGGTTTATGGTTTTTATGCTGGTTCCGCTACGCATAAATTAGGGTTTATGTCTATAACGGAGTTATATTCAAATTATTGTGCAAGAGTAAAAAAATGAAGGAAAGCCGTTTTACAAATGATTAATATTTGATAATCTGTTCTTCCATTTCGGGCATATCCCGCCATTCATACTGCTGGTTTCGAAGCTGTGGCTCAAAGCCCGCCTGCTTTATAGCATCCTGGATGCTAATACTGGTAAACCGGTGTGGTGCACCTGCAGCGCTTACTACATTTTCTTCAATCATAATACTTCCAAAATCATTAGCGCCGGCCTGTAAACACATTTGAGCAACCTGTTTACCTACCGTTAACCAGCTGGCTTGTATGTTTTTAATATTGGGCAACATCATACGGCTTAAGGCCAGCATACGAATATATTCCTCTGTTGTAGTTAAATTATGAACACCCCTTATTTTGGCCAGGAGTGTATCTACATCCTGAAAGGTCCAGGGAATAAAAGCCAAAAAACCTTTGGCATCTTTGGGCTTGCGGCTTTGCACTTCCCTTATTTTCACCAGGTGCTCAAAGCGTTCTTCAATAGTTTCTACATGCCCAAACATCATAGTAGCAGAGGTGGTGATCTGCAGCAGGTGAGCTTCATGCATAATGTCCAGCCATTCCTGTGCGCCACATTTTCCTTTACTGATGAGCCGGCGTACACGGTCGTTTAATATTTCTGCTCCTGCACCGGGCAACGAATCTAAGCCTGCATTTTTAAGTGCCGTTAAAATTTCTTTATGTGAAGTGGAGCTTTTCCCGGGCTGGCTTCTTTCCAATTTGGTAATATGAGCAACTTCCGGCGGGCCCAATGCATGTAGTTTTATGTTGGGGTAATTTTGCTTAAGCTCTTTAAACAATTGGGTGTAAAAATTAAGTCCCAGGTTGGGATGATGGCCCCCCTGTAATAAAAGTTGATCGCCTCCAAACTTTATGGTTTCTTCAATTTTTCTTTTATACGTAGCCATATCGGTAATATAGGCTTCGCTGTGGCCGGGTATGCGGTAAAAATTACAAAATTTACAATTGGCTATGCATACATTAGTGGTATTAACATTACGGTCTATTTGCCAGGTAACTTTTCCATGAGGTACTTGTATTTTCCTAAGCTCATCGGCCACATACATCAAATCGGCCAAAGCAGCGTTTTTAAATAAAAAAACCCCTTCTTCAATAGTCAGCCATTCAAAATCAAGGGCTTTCTTATAGAGTTCTGTCAATTTCATTTTATGCATTTAATGCAGGTAAATTAATTTACCGTTGCTCATTTTAACAGCAAAATTAAGCGCATTCTTTGTTATTTTTATTAGAAGAATTTATGAAGTTAATTATACATGCGTTATTGATTATTTTGCCTGCGGTATTGCATGGCCAGGAGATTGTGTCGGTGCCTGAAGCAAGGTTTATCACCAAATTCCCCTTTCGGCTTTATACCGGCGGCGTAATTGTGGTAAAAGCGCATTTCCCGCTGGCAACAGACAGCCTCAATTTTATTGTGGACACCGGTGGCGGTGGTGTTTCTTTGGATTCAACCACCTGCAAAGAATTTGGAATAGCTACCCGGCAAACCGATACAATTGTAACCGGAATTGGCGGAAGAAAAAAAGTGGATTATGTTTTTAATCAAAGCCTCTCCTTCCCCGGTATCAAAATCCAAAATCTAAATTTTCATGTTGTAGATTATGAAATTTTGACCAGCACCTATGGTGAAAAAATTGATGGCATTTTGGGCTATAGTTTTTTTAGCCGTTACCTCGTTAAAATAAATTTTGATAGCCTGCAAATAGAAGTGTTTACACCGGGAACGATGGATTACCCTGATGGCGGCACCACCCTGCATCCCATTATTACGTCATTACCCATACAACGGGCAATGGTAAAAGACAACCGTAAACTCAACCATTATTTTTATTTGGATACCGGCGCCGGTCTCAGTTTTTTATTGAATGAACGTTTTGCCAGGGACAGTTTTATTTTACGCAAAAAAAGAAAACCGTTGATTACACAGGCAGAAGGTATTGCCGGAAAATTACAAATGCGGCTTACCGTGGTACGGGAAGTAAAACTTGGCTCATACCGTTTTTACAGGGTACCCACTTATTTATACGATGATATTTATAATGTAACCAGCTATCCGCTTTGCGGAGGTCTTATTGGAAACGACCTTTTGCGAAGGTTTAACCTCATCTTTAATTATAGCCGTAGGGAAGTGCACCTGATACCCAATAGCCATTTTAATGATTCCTTTGATTATTCCTACACCGGCATGAGCATGTACTATATTAATGGCGACATTGTAGTGCTGGATGTTATAAAAGGGTCCCCGGCAGATAAAGCCGGCTTTAAAGTTGATGATATTGTGATTGCAGTGGGCAATAACCTTTCGGGTAATTTACAGGCGTATAAAACGGCATTACAAAATGTAGGTGCCAAAATAAAAGTACTGATTAAACGTAATGGTAAGTTGGGTGAGCTGGAACTAAAACCCATTCCCATATATTAAAAAAGGCCGCCTTAAGGCAGCCTGCATGTTAATGATTTAAAAGGCTAAAAGGCATATTTATTTTCCGCAATCAATTTGTCTGCAATACGCCTCCTGGCAGCTTTGCTGTTATAAGGCGCCGTTTTGGTAAAGCGTTTTAAACCCAGTAACATCATCCGCTGCTCATCGCCTTCTGCAAATGCATTAATAGCGTCTTTGCCAAATTTATTGATGCAATCGGAAGCATCATATAAATAGCATTTTACCATATCGCTGTAAACCGATGTTGCAGCGGCTTCATCTTTATCAGTCATTTTCATTAAGCGAAGCAAGGCGCTTTCGGCATTAAAGGTTTGAATGGCCATATCGGAAATATTCATTAATATTTCCTGTTCGTTTTGCAGGTTCATCATCAGCTTTTGAACGGCAGCGCCCGCTGTCATGAGAATGGCTTTTTTCATATTCACAATCTGCTTTCGCTCCTCGGCAAAGAGCCCCTCATCTTCTGCGCCAAAATCCGGAATGCTCATTAATTCTTTTGACACTGCCATTGCCGGACCCATTAAATCCAGTTGCCCCTTCATGGCTCTCTTTAACATCATATCTACGGTAAGCAGGCGGTTGATTTCATTGGTGCCTTCATATATACGGTTGATGCGGCTATCCCGGTAGGCCCGGCTAATTAAATACTCGTCGCTAAATCCATTTCCTCCATGAATTTGAACGCCTTCATCCACCACATAATCAAGGGCTTCGCTGCCATCCACCTTCAGCATGGCGCATTCAATGGCATATTCTTCTGCAGCGCCCAGTAAGGCTTCATTAAAAGGCTTGCCGCTTTCCAATAATGACGATTCTTTTTCATCAATCCATTTACTGGTTCGGTATAAAGCGCTTTCACTTACCCAAATGCGTATGGCCATTTGGGCCAGTTTATATTTAATTGCACCAAAATTGGCAATAGCTGTTTTAAACTGCTCCCTTGTATTGGCATATTCCACCGAAGTGGTAAGGGATGTTTTTGCCCCGCCTAAAGCAGCGGCACATAATTTTAAACGGCCAATATTTAAAATATTAAAAGCAATGATATGGCCCCGGCCAATTTCGCCCAATACATTTTCTACCGGCACTTTGCAATCCTGGAAATACAATTGAACCGTAGAGGATCCTTTAATACCCATTTTATGTTCCTCGGGCCCCCGGGTAAAGCCTTCAAAATTTCGTTCCACAATAAAGGCGGTAAATTTTTCGCCATCTACTTTTGCAAAAACGGTATAAATATCTGCAAAGCCCCCATTGGTTATCCAGCATTTTTGGCCATTGAGTAAATAATGTTTGCCATCTGCACTCAGCTTTGCTGTGGTTTTGGCGCCCAGCGCATCACTGCCACTGTTAGGTTCTGTTAAACCATAAGCGCCTTTCCATTCACCGGTGGCCAGTTTGGGAATATATTTTTTCTTTTGATCTTCTGTACCAAAATACAAAATGGGTAATGTGCCAATACCGGTATGTGCCGCCACGGCTACGCTAAATGAAAAACCTGCTCCCAATCCTTCATTCACTAAGGTGGACGTGATAAAATCTTTTCCCAGCCCTCCCAGGTTTTCGGGTATGGAGGCTCCAAGCAAGCCCTGCTCGCCGGCCTTGTCCATTAAAGAGGGCATAAGGCCTTCTTCCATTTTATCAATCCTGTCAATAGCCGGCAACACTTCGGCCTGCAGAAACTGAAGGCACATCTCTTTTACCATCCGTTGCTCTTCATTAAAGTCTTCTGGCGTAAACGTATCCGCAGCAATGCTTTCTTTAATTAGCCATTCACCACCCTTGAGGTTTGAAGTGGCTGTAGTTGGAGTACTCATTTTTTTAATTTTAATTATTTAGGTTTTTTACTGTAGTTTTTTTCTAATTCAATCACTTCAGGTTTTCATACACCATTTGCAATACCTCTTTGGCAATTTCCACTTGTCCGTTGGTTACCCCTTTCAGGGCCTCGTTTAAGGTTTGATTTGCAAGATCCATTGATTTCTCCTGGAGGGTTTGCGCTTCGGGTGTTAGAAAAATAAGGTTGATCCTCCTATCGTCTTTACTGGCCACTCTTTTAACCAGGTTAATTTTCTCCAGGTTATCCACCAGCCTTGTAATACTGGGTTTGTCTTTAAAAGTAGCATCGCAAAGTTGTTGCTGGCTCATGCCATCAGCCTTCCATAAATGATAAAGCACGCTCCACTGCTCAATGGTAATCTCTACACCGGCCTGCTTAAAATTTTTTTGCAGCCTCCTGCTCATTGCGGTACTGGCTTTACCGGTAATAAAGCTATAAAGCTCCCCTTTCTTAAATTGGTTGTTTGGCATATAGTTGTTTATGCAACCATGTAAAGATAATATTAATTTTGATTTTGTAAAATATATTTTTGCTTAATTTATATTTTGCCTTCGGAAATGATCCTTTAAGTGTGGAGATTGCCTAAAACTTAACGTGTGCCTTTTAGCAAATGAATATTTTACTCATAACCAGTGTTTTATTTCTGCTTGTTTATACTGCGCTTATTATACTTTACAGTATCCGCTGGCCAAAGAATTGTTTTATACCCAGGGCTGGTTTTACCGGGTCCGATAAAACGAATACCCATTTTTCCATCATCATAGCCGCCAGAAACGAAGAAAAACATATTGGGTGCCTTTTACAGGCTATTCAAAATCAAACTTATGCTTCAGGCAACTTTGAAGTAATTGTAGTAGATGATTACTCCACAGATGGCACGGCATCCATTGTACAGCAATTTGCATTTGCCAATCTTATAAAGCTTAAAGATATTGATGGCACACAACAACTTAATTCATATAAAAAGAAAGCCCTGGAAACCGGTATTGCACAGGCAAAAGGAGAATGGATCGTGTGTACTGATGCTGATTGCAGGGTTCCCCCGCAATGGCTGGAAACTATTGCAGCGTTTATTGAAGAAAAAAAACCGCAAATGATTGTTATGCCGGTGGCCATCCAATGCAGTAGCCGGCCTATTGAAATATTCCAGGCCCTGGATTTTATGACATTGCAGGGCATTACGGCCACTATGCTACACCACATGTGTAATGGCGCCAACCTGGCTTATACCAAAAAAGCATTTGATGCAGTGAATGGTTTTGATGGCATTGATGAAGTTGCCAGCGGAGATGATATGCTGCTGATGTACAAAATAGCAAAGTCTTTTCGGGGTGAAATACAATACCTGAAATCAACAAATGTAATTGTACAAACCGCCCCGGTAAAAGATGTAAAAGAATTTTTTCAGCAGCGCATCCGGTGGGCCAGCAAAACCGGTCAATACAAAGAAAAAGGGATATGGCTTAGCATGCTGTTGGTTTACCTGGTTAATGTTTTGCTCCTGGCTTTTCCGGTAGTTGCATTTGGTACCGGCAACATTCTTTACGTTAAACCGTGGCTTGCTTTACTGGTTGCAAAAACAGGAGTTGAATTCGTTTTTCTTTTTCCTGTGGCCGGTTTTTTTAATCAAAAAAAATTGCTGTGGTTATTTCCTCTGGCACAACCTTTTCATATTGCCTATATCGTAATTGCCGGCTGGCTGGGCAAATTTGGTAGCTATAACTGGAAAGGAAGAACGGTAAAATAAAAAATATTCTTTAATCCATTTCCTGTAAATAAGTGGCCGTGTATAATGTATCTAAAGTACTTAGAATGGTTACCACCCGTCCGGGAGTAAGAGTAGAGCAGGTATCGGCAGATGCACCCGTAAACGTTATAATCCTTGTAACATCCGGGCCATAAGCACCGTTAACATTATTTTTACTTCTGAACAATACCTTCCATTTACAAAAACTATTACACTGCACTTGTGCGCTTTGTATGGCAAAAGGGGTAAACAAACTATCGACCATTGACTGGGTTACATTTCTCCTGTAAATGGTATCCAGGCCATCTATCAACTTCCAACAAAACCTGGCTTCATTTATATTCACAAAAAAATATTGTCCCCCGTAAGTTTCATACATTTCAGCACGGGTTTTATTACAAATGGGGTTACCGGTAATATAACCGCTATCTACCAGGTACCAGCAATTAAATGTTTGGTTAGGGGTATCTTTCATACAAGAAGCCAGTAATAAAGTAATAACTACAATAGAAAAGGGTAAACGTACATTTTTAAACATGATTGGAGCTTTTTAGATTTTAATTAAATTTTCAGCCAATGATGAGTTTGCAAAAATAAAGTAAATAATAATTACTAATTTAGAATTTATGCTTTTACAAGTTGGCAATAGCGGAGAACAACGCTGGCAACAGCTAAAGAAAAACAAGTTTGCTCTTGCATCAATAATCCTAATTACCGTTGCTTTATTTTGTGCCATTTTTGCTTACTGGATTTCTCCCGACAGCAGTACTAATGCCGATTTACAGACCGTAGAAATACAGGCAAAAAAACCGGGATATAGACAGTTGTTTTTACGCTTGCCTATAAAAAACAGCAGTTCAAATAATCCTTTTCGTACATTATTTTTTGGTCAAAAAAGTCAATATCATTTTATTCCCATAACCGGTTATCAAATTGCCGGCGATTCACTTATTATTCAAAAATATGTAGATGAAGATACTGCTGTAACCCAATCCTATTTTATACCAAAAATCCTTTATCAAAATAAAAACATTCAACATTACATCATCACAAAAAAATATTGGTTAGGTACCGATACGTTTGGCCGGGATATTTTAAGCCGTATTATTTTAGGCACAAGGGTAAGCCTTGCCGTAGGATTAATAGCGGTACTTATTTCCTTAAGTGTGGGTATTTTTTTAGGGGCTATAGCCGGCTACTTTGGCGGTTGGGTAAATAAGGGGGTGATGTGGCTGGTAAATGTTACCTGGAGTATTCCTACCTTATTACTGGTATTTGCTATTACGCTTGCCCTGGGGAAAGGGTTTTGGCAAATTTTTATGGCCGTGGGATTAACCATGTGGGTGAATGTAGCCAGGCTGGTGCGTGGGCAGGTAATGGCTGTTAAAGAAACGGAATACATTCAGGCTGCTAAGGCTTTAGGGTTTTCCAACGGCAGGATTATTGCCCGGCATATTTTGCCCAATATTATGGGGCCCCTGATGGTAATTGCGGCATCAAACTTTGCATCGGCTATTGTAATTGAAGCCGGGTTAAGTTTTTTGGGAATCGGCATTCAGCCCCCACATCCCAGTTGGGGATTGATGATAAAAGAAAATTACAATTTTGTAATAACCCATAATCCCATGCTGGCACTGGCGCCGGGTATTGCCATTATGATTTTGGTATTGGCGTTTAATATTTTGGGCAATGCATTAAGGGATGCCCTGGATGTAAAACAGTTATAAGGGTTATGCTCATTCACTGGGCGCAACCGGTACATTGCGTATAAAACCTTCTTCCAATGAAATTAAGGTTTCAGTTCGTTCAATCCCTTTTATTTTTTGCAACTCATCGTGCAGTACATACCTTAACTGGTTAATATCCTTACACACCACTTCTATAAACATACTGTAATTGCCGGTTGTATAATTGAGGCGCACAATTTGTGGAATTTTTTTAAGCTCTTCGGCCACGTTATCATACAAAGAACTTTTTTCAAGATATACCCCGATAAAAGCGGTGATATCATACCCCAATTGACGAAGATCTACATTAAGCCTTTTGCCTTTTACAATATTAAACTCTTCCAGTTTTTTTATCCTTACATGAATGGTTCCGCCGCTTACAAACAATTTTTTGCCTAATTCAGCATAAGAAATTTCGGCATCCTGCATCATTGCATCTAAAATCTGAAGGTCTAATTTGTCAAGATTTAATTTTGCGCCCATAATGATTTGATTTTTAAATATTTTATCAAAAATACTTAGTTTTTTAAACAATCTCTATATTTTTAAAATTTATTTTAAATTATGTTTAAGTTATTGCTCATTTCTTTACATTTGTGTTATCAAAGTAATTGATCGTTCTTTAACATTGTGGGGTGATGAAATTTTTTGGCAGACATGCCCCCTTGTCTCGGGGGTGAGGATAACAGGATAAACATTGAGTAATGCCGTTGTAACTGCAGATGCAACGACTGGGGTCGACCACCAGTTTGAAAAGGTTTAGCGACTTTTTCTTTTTTTGCTCAAAGGCTAACTGCCTCGTGGAGGTTCGAACCCTCCCCCTACAGCTTT
>JAFDZZ010000088.1:8740-15724 GCA_018266715.1 Bacteroidota bacterium | reverse complement strand
CGATGCACCGGATATTGCCAACGTTCGTATTGAATTTAATAACGGTTGCGTAGCCAATTTAACCAGCAGCCGTATTTCCATGAAAAAAATGAGAAAAATGCGTTTGTTCCAGAAAGACGCATATATTGGCATAGATTTTTTGGAAAAGAAAACCGAAGTCATAAAACTTGATGACGAGGGTGGGCAGCATGTATTTAGTTTTGATATAGACACCGGCGCCGGGAAGAAAACCATTGCCATTGCACATCCGCCGGTAAAGGACAGCAATGCCATTAAAATGGAATTAGAAGCCTTTAAAAATGCCATAACCCAAAATACGGAAACGCCGGTTACAATCTTTGATGGGTTTGCTGCAATGGAAGTGGCTCACCTGATTTTGGAAAAAATCAATCATGAAAAGCCCTGATGAGCCCCAACCCCAATAATGAACATTTTGAAACAGCCACGCTTACATATCAGTTGGTATATTCTTGCAGACCTGCTGGTATGTGCCATTACCTGGCTTTTATTCTATTACTTACGAACCCGCATTTATGATTATGAGTTTTCGGTTCCGCCGGGGTTTTACTTAGGTCTTTTATTATATACAGCCGGATGGATCACCTTACATTTTTTTAGCGGTGCATATGGTTCACTTTATCATAAATCAAGAATTGGAGAAGCTGTAAAAACGGTTTTTATCAGCATCATAGGATGCACCGTACTGTTATTTTTCTTTATTTTAAAAAATCCGCAGGTAGATAACATGCGTTATTATGTGGAATTTTTTAGCCTGCTTTTACCCTTTACTTTTCTCTCCTTATTATCAAAAAGCCTTTTGCTGAATTATGCCAAAAAACAGCTCAGGAATAAATCGGTTTTCTTTAACGTACTCCTTGTGGGCTCAGAAAATAAAACAAAGCAGCTATTTGAGTCTTTTAAAGGAGCTAAAGACAACTCCGGTTACGTGGTCACTTCTTTTTTAAATGTTAACGGCCCTTGTACAGATGGTGACTTAAGCCAATTGCATCACTACACTGGGTTGGAAAACCTGGATGAAGCCATTGAAAAAAATACTATTGAAGAAGTGGTAATTGCCGTGGAAAAAAACGAACGGTTATTAATTGGTCAAATTCTCAATCAACTGAGTGATAAGGAAGTTAATGTAAAAATATCACCCGACATGATTGATATTCTTACCGGTGCCCTTCAAACCACCAACGTGTTAGGTGTACCGCTTATTGATATTCATAGCGGGCAGTTACCTGGTTGGCAACAAAACATTAAACGCTTTGCCGATATTACCATTGCCACATTGGGGCTAATCCTTATATCGCCTGTACTCCTTTATGCCATGATACGTACAAAATTTTCTTCTGCCGGGCCCATTTTCTACAAACAGGAAAGGCTGGGCTTTAAAGGTAAGCCCTTCATCATGTACAAACTTCGGAGTATGTATTTAAATGCAGAAGAAAACGGACCTCAGCTCAGTAGTGAAAATGATCCCCGAATAACAGCTTGGGGAAAAATAATGCGGAAATGGCGGCTGGACGAACTACCGCAACTGTGGAATATCATTAAAGGTGAAATGAGCCTTGTTGGCCCCAGGCCTGAAAGAAAATATTATGTGGACCAGGTGGTAGCGACACATCCCGAATACAAATACCTTTTTAAAGTAAAGCCCGGAATTACCAGTTGGGGAATGGTAAAATTTGGCTATGCCTCCAGCATTGATGAAATTATTTTGCGAATGCCCTTTGATTTACTGTATGTAGAAAACATTTCACTATCGCTTGATTTTACCATACTACTCCACAGTATTAAAATTATTGTATCGGGTAAAGGAAAATAATTCAGGATCATCTCCAAGAAGTTTAATTTACTATTTTTGAATAAACAATCAGTATTGAAAAACGTTCTGCTCTGTATTGCCCTCCTGGCCTGCTATTATGCTTCCAATGGCCAGCAGGCCTATTGGCAACAAAAGGTGAATTACTCCATTGCCGTAACGCTTGATACTGCTGCTCATACACTTGACGGTACGGTAAAAATGGATTACTCCAACAATTCTCCTGATACCTTGCATTTCCTTTGGATGCATCTTTGGCCCAACGCATACAAAAATGATCGCACCGCTTTTTCGGAGCAAGACCTCCAAATTGGTAAAACCAATTTTTATTTTTCACAAACAGAAGACCGGGGTTATATCAACAGGCTTAATTTTAAGGTTGATCAACATGCTGCCGCAACCGAAGACCATCCCCTGCACCAGGATATAGTTAAACTTATTTTGCCAAAGCCTTTACTCCCGGGCACTCAAACAACCATAGAAACGCCATTTCATGTAAAATTACCCCGTCAATTTTCAAGAAGTGGAGTGGTGCTAAATAGTTATCAAATTACACAATGGTACCCAAAGCCTGCCGTATATGATAAAAAAGGCTGGCACGAAATGCCGTACCTTGAGTTAGGTGAATTTTACAGTGAATTTGGTAATTATACTGTTACTATTTATACCCCTTCAAATTTAATTATAGCTGCATCGGGAGAAAAAACCAATGAAACCATCAACAATAATGTAAAAGTTTCCACCTATCAATTAAACAATACACATGACTTTGCCTGGTTTGCAGCAAGTGATTTTTTGGTAAAGCATGATACTTTGAAACTTGCCACAAAAACCATAAACGTATTTGCCTATTACTATAAAAAGAATGAAAAACTTTGGCAAAACAGTATAGCATTTATCAAACGAGCCGTACGCACCAAATCCAATTGGCTGGGAGAATATCCCTACTCTACGGTGTCTGTTGTAGATAAAAAAGGAACCAACGACGGTGGAATGGAATACCCTACCATCACCATAATTTCTTCTCCCGAAAATGAAGAAAAGCTTGATTTTTTAATCAATCATGAAGTGGGCCACAATTGGTTTTATGGAATATTAGGCAGTAACGAACGGGCCTTCCCCTGGATGGATGAAGGCATGAATACTTATTATGACAACCGTTATATAAAGGCGTTTTACCAGGGTAATATCCCCTTTGTAAAT
The DNA here is from genome assembly GCA_018266715.1 of Bacteroidota bacterium. GTDB lineage: Bacteria > Bacteroidota > Bacteroidia > Chitinophagales > Chitinophagaceae > Ferruginibacter. The sequence goes on along the minus strand of JAFDZZ010000088.1, from coordinate 12,693 downwards.
ACCTCATCTAAATTTTTGCAAAAAAGGTTACCCGAAAATTTTTCCACCCTTGGAATAAATACCCTGGCTGCCATAAAAAAAGACCAGCCCATTGAAACCCATTCAGCCAATTTTTCTGCCGTTAATTACAGCCTTATTGCCTATGGAAAAGCCGGCCACTGGATGAGTATGCTGGAAGAAAATTTGGGCACTGCTTTATTTGATAAGGCTATGCAGGACTATTATAACCAATGGAAATTTAAACATCCCCAGCCTGAAGATTTTAAGCAATCCATGGAACAAACAAGTGGTAAAAACCTGGACGCCCTTTTTGGTTTACTGCATAAAAAAGGGAGCCTTGACACTACCAAACCCAAAAAATTAAAACTCACTTCATTTTTCAATCTTAAAGAAACCGATAAGTACCATTACATTTCCTTAATGCCGGCAATAGGTTTTAACCAATACGATAAACTTATGGCCGGTTTAATACTGCACAATTATTCTTTACCGCCTCAAAAATTACAATTTATAGGAACGGCTTTATATGGCATGGGCAGCAGTAAACTAAACAGTATAGGCCGGGTTGGATACTCCATATATCCCAACCAATTGTTTGACAAAGTAGTACTAAGCGTCAATTGGGAAAGTTTTTCATCGCAACAATCCAAAGATACATTGCTTAAAAAAACCTTTGAACGCTTTTCAAAAATTGCGCCGGCGGTTCGTTTCTATTTTTCAGAAAAAGCCCAAAGCAGTTCCAGTACCTGGCTTGAGTTAAAAACCTACCTCATACGGGAAAATAATTTTTCAGCTTACTATTTTATAACCGGGAGCGACAGTTTATATACCTATCCTGCCGGCCACACTTCAGATGACCGTTATATCAACCAAATTACCTTCTCCAAACAAAATTTCAGAAAATTATACCCCTACCGTTATCAACTGCAAATTCAGCAGGGTAAAGGGTTTTACCGATTTAATGCCACGGCTGATTATTTCTTTAATTATGCAAAGGGTGGTGGTTTACAGGCAAGGTTTTTTGCAGCAAAATTTGGCTACCTGGGCCAAAAAAATTACTATACCTATATCTATCAGCCTAAATTATTAGGAGGCACCGGGTATGATGATTATACCTATGCCCATTATTTTATTGGGAGAAGCGCATCGAGCGCCAATGCTGATTTTCCCGTGGCGAATAAAGGATTAGGGGCAAGACAAATAATGGTGGATAATACCGGAGGGTTAAAATTAAGAATGGATAAATATCCATTTTTACAAGGTCAGTCAGATGACTGGGTAGCCGCCGTAAACTTAAGAAGCAGCCTGCCTTCAAAACTCTTTCCCATAAAATTGCCCTTATATGTATTTCTCGATATTGGAACCTATGCTGAAGCATGGAATAAAGACCACAGTACCGGGAGATTTTTATATACTGCCGGATTGCAGGTAAGTTTGTTTAAAGACCTTTTAACCATCTCCGCACCTCTATTGCTGAGTAAAGAATTCAGGAATACACTCAAAACAGATCCCGAAGAAAATAAATTTTTCAAGAAAATCACATTTTCCATCAGTTTTAAAAACCTGACTCCAAGAATGATTCATCCGCAAATACCGCTTTAATGATGAACTTTCGCATTATCAAAAATGAAGAGATTGACCGCTCAAAATGGGATGAATGCCTTGCCAACCATCCCGGCAGTTTAATATATTCCCAAAGTTTTTACCTGGATGCCATGTGTAAATGGGATGCCTTAATTGTGGGGGATTATGAAGCAATTATGCCGTTGCCCAACAGAACAAAATGGAAAATGAATTATTTATTCCAGCCTGCGTTCACCCAACAACTTGGCATAGTAGGAAATGCAGGTACGGATGCAGTTATTGATTATGTTTCACAAAAATTTTCTTTTGCAGAGATTGCTTTAAATTATTTAAACAACCCGGGAAACGTAACCAAAAGCTGTAATAATTTTATTTTAGACCTTTCTTCATCCTATGAAAACAGCAGGGAGCATTACAGCAGCTCTTTAAAATCTAATTTAAAATGGTTGCAAAAGTTTGAATTACACTATTCAAAGGATAGCGGTTATATTGAAGCCATTGATTTATTTCAATCCCTTTATGGCAAAAAGCTGCCAAAAGTAAGCCCGGATGATTATACGAATTTTAAAAAAATCTGTACCCACCTGTATCAGCAAAATAATCTTGTACTTAGAACAGCAACCAGCAGTAACAACCAACTTGCAGCCTTAGTGCTTATGCTCAAAGATAAAAACAGGCTGTACAACGTTATTTCCTGCACCACGGCTTTGGGGAAAGGTATGCAGGCAAATTATTTTATTTATGATAATATTATTAATGAGTTTTCCGGATCGGGCCTGGTACTGGATTTTGAGGGCTCGGATATAGAGGGTGTTGCCCGGTTTTATAAAAAATTCGGTACGGTAAACCAGGCCTACCCCTTTGTAAAATGGAATACCCTGCCGGCTATTGTAAAACTCTTTAAAAAATGAGGTAAGATTTAACTTTCCAGTAATTGCCTTGCCAAAGCAAGATCAACAGGGTGGGTAATTTTTATATTATTTTCTTCACCTTCCACAAGAAAAAGTTTCATTCCATAAGACTCCACCACTGAAGCTTCATCCGTAAATTTTTCTTTAAAATCTATGGTAAATGCCGGTAATAAAATTTTACTGTGAAATGCCTGCGGGGTTTGAACAATTCGTATACTGCCCCGGTCCAATGCCTCATTGCTATGGTCTTCCTTTATTAAACGCAGGCTGTCTTTACAGGGAATAACGGGTATTGCCGAACCCTGCTCCAGGGCTGTTTCATAGCATTTCTGTATCAGGTTTTCTGAAACCAGGCACCGCACCGCATCATGCACAAAAACAATCCCCTCTTCTTCCACAAATTGAAGGCCATTTTTAACCGATTGAAATCTTGTATCACCCCCAACACAAATTTTTATGCGGTCATAATCAAACCATGCATCAATCACTTCCTGGCCGCTGGCAATATAATCTTCCGGAAGCACAAGGATAATTTGCATATCTTCAAAAGCCCGGTAAAAACTATTGATGCTGTAATACAATACCGGCTTATTATTAATATGCATAAACTGTTTAGGCAAAGCGCTGTTCATCCTGCTTCCTTTTCCCCCGGCAACAATTATCGCATACTTTTTCATTGAAAGATATTTAGTCTTTATAGATCATCACTTCTTCTTTACCATCGCTGCTTTTCATAGCCCGGTACATGCCTTCGCTATTAAACTGCATAGATACATTGCCTTGTGCATCAACCCCAATCATTCCGCCTTCCCCATCAAACTGAAGCAGTTTTTGATGTACAATTTCTTTCATGGCATTTTGCAAAGTATCCTTTTTATGTTCCATTAAACTGATTACAGAAAAAGCAGCCACTGCTTTAATAAAGGGCTCGCCATGCCCGGTGCAGCTTATGGCGGCGGTAGCATTATCGGCATAAGTACCTGCGCCAATTATTGCGGTATCGCCAATACGGCCGTAATTTTTGTTAGTCATACCGCCGGTGCTGGTTGCCGCAGCAACATTTCCAAATTTATCACAGGCCACCGCTCCTACCGTTCCCATTTTCCCGGGCCCGGAAAGTTGAGATGCTGTGCTATGATCCAATGCCACTTTATCGCTACTTTGTAATTGCTGCCATTGTTTGTACCTAAAGTCGGTAAAGAAATAGTCATCCGGCTCAGTAGGAATTTTTTGTTCTCTTGCAAAATCCATGGCCCCTTCACCGCTGAGTAATACATGGTTACTGAACTGCATCACCGCATCGGCCAGTAACACCGGGTTCCGGATATTTTTTACCGATGCTACAGCGCCGGCATCCTTTGTTTTGCCATCCATAAGGGATGCATCCATTTCGTGTGTACCCGTTTTTGTAAACACCGATCCTTTACCGGCATTAAACAAGGCGTTATCTTCAAGTTT
>JAFDZZ010000088.1:0-8706 GCA_018266715.1 Bacteroidota bacterium | reverse complement strand
GCCATTAAAGCGTCTTTTAGCCCGGCATGATATGCCTTTTCTAACTCAAGGGTTATTTCCGATTTTAAAATGGTACCGGCGCCACCATGTATTGCAATAGAAAATGTGTTCATTAAAATATACAGGCTTATAATTTTGTAAATCAGTTCGTTTTCAAAAGCAGTTTACACTCTGCCCGCAATCGTTCCTTATTAATAGCAACTGTACCTACTTCTTCGCATACCAGGCCACCGGCAATATTGGCTATTTCAGCCATGAGCTTATAATTTCCGGTTGCTGCAAATACCAGGGAAGCAACTGAAATTACCGTATCGCCGGCGCCACTTACATCGGCAATGCTGCGTACATGGGTAGGTATCCAACCGCTTTCTTTTTCATTTTCAAAAAAAACACCGTTTTCGGATAGGGTAATAAATGAGGCCCTATGCTGCAGTTTATTCTTTAATGCCGCATGTATTTCATGCAGCAAACTTTCGGAAAGACTTTTTCCAACAATATTCAAGGCTTCTAAGGCCTCTTTGAGATTGGGTTTAAAAATATCCACTTCTTTAAACGCAAAAAAGTTCAACCGTTTAGGGTCAACGGCAGTTAATACCCGGTGTTTTTTACATAATGCAATGGATTCCGTAATTACTTTTTCCGTGAGTACCCCTTTATTATAATCTTCCAAAATAATGATGGATGGTTTTTCTGAAACCAAAAATTCTTCCAGGTTTTTAAGCAATGCCTCTTCATCTTTTTGGAGTAAGGGGGTGGTCATCTCGGCATCGAGCCGCATCATTTGCTGGTTGCGGCTAATAATTCGAATTTTATTTGTGGTAACCCTTTCGGCGCTGCGGATGCAATAGCTGGTATCAATACCCTTTTCTTCCAGCAGGTTTTGCAAATGCCCTGCTTCCTGATCCATGCCATAAACACTGATGAGGCTTACTTTATTGACACTTAAGGAAGCCAGGTTTAACGCTACATTGCCTGCTCCCCCAATGCGGTATTCGTTTTTAGATACCGATACAATGGGAACCGGGGCTTCTGGTGAAATACGTTCCGTTTTTCCCCACCAATAGGTGTCGAGCATCACATCGCCCAAAACACCTACTTTAATCTTTTTAAATGAATCAAATAATTCATCAACGTTCATTTGCTATTTATTTTTTTTAGCTACAGCAATATAATAAACGGGTATGCCCAGCAAAACAATGATTAATCCCGGCCAGGTGAATGCCGGTTTATAAATTATAAGCAAGATACAAAATGCCAGCGCCATAATGATGTAAATAGCCGGTAAAACCGGGTATCCAAAAGCTTTGTACGGCCTTTCGGCATGGGGTCTTTTTCTACGAAGAATGAAAATACCGGCAATGGTTATGGCATAAAAGATCACCACTACAAAAGAAATCATATCCAGTAGGTTGCCGTATTGCCCGCTGAGGCAAAGTACAGAAGCTACCAGGCATTGCAGCCATAAGGCTACTTCGGGCACATCGTTTTTATTGAGTTTTGCAGCGGCTTTAAAAAACAGGCCATCGTTGGCCATGGTGTTATAAACCCTGGCTCCGGAAAGAATTAATCCGTTATTACATCCAAAAGTGGAGATCATAATCATTACTGCAATAATGGCGGCGCCGGCATCGCCCCATATCACTTTACTGGCGGCTACGGCCACACGATCCTGCGGGGCAGCAGCAATATCCTGCAAAGGCATTACACTAACATACATGAGGTTTACTGCCACATAAATAAGCGTTACCGTGAGCGTACCCAATAAAAGACTAAGCCCTACATTACGCCTGGGGTTATGCACTTCACCGGCTATAAAGGTTACATTATTCCAGGCATCGCTGCTGAAAATAGAGCCCACCATTGCTGCGGCTATGGCTCCAAGAATGGCGCTACCCATCACCTTACCTGTAATTTCGCCGGTATTATTGCGGCTTGTCATGTTCCATGCATCAGCCCAATTGGCATTCCATACTTCTGATTTTGCAGCAATAAAAAGGCCGAGTAATATTAACCCGAATAGAGACAATAATTTTACCGTAGTTAAACTGGTTTGGATCCATTTACCTTCTTTAACCCCCTTGGTATTGATAAATGTAAGTAATACAATTACTGCAATTGAAACAAACTGGGCCGGGTAAATTTTAAAAATACCAATTTGAGTAATAAGGTTTTGGTCATTAATATCCAGCGCAGGCACAAAGGTTCCCAAAAACTTTGAGAAGGCTACGCCTACAGCTGCTATGGTAGCCGTTTGTATCACCATGAAGGAACTCCAACCATATAAAAAACCGGCCAGCGGGTTATAGGCTTCTTTTAAATAAACATACTGGCCCCCGGCTTTAGGATACATAGCGCTTAATTCTCCATAACTCATTGCAGCCACAAGCGTCATAAAACCGGTGAGTAGCCATACGGCAATAAGCCATCCGGCGCTGCCCACATTCCGGGTAATGTCAGCGCTTACAATAAAAATACCGGAACCAATCATGGAGCCGGCAACAATCATAGTAGCATCAATCAGCTTGAGCGAAGGCTTGTAAGCGTGTACAGTTTCAGTCATTAAAAAATGGTTTAGTTGGTAAAGTAACAAAAAATCCCGATACCTCTATACCGGGATTGTACTAAAACTATGGGTTTTTTAATTTTTAGAAAACACTTTGTTCATCCCGGTTACCACATCAGCAGTAATATTGAGTGTTGAATCTTTAAAAATGAGGTAATCGAGCCCGGTGCCGGTAGTGAGGATGTATTGAAAGTTTTTATCCTTATTGTAATCGGCTAAAAACTCTTTCAGTTTTTTTTGAATGTCTTCCATAAACTTATAACTTTTTTCACTGAGGTTTTGCAGTTGGGTTTGTTTACGGCTGTCTATGGCTTGTTGTTGCTGCATTAATTCAATCTGAAATTTTTCGGCTTCTTCCTGCGTCATCGTTTGGCCCTTCACTTTTATAAAATTGTCCTTTTTGGCTTCAAGCCCTTTATAGCCGCTCTGCCACTCATTTTCAATAGCTTTTTGCTCTGCTTCCAACTGGGTTCGGCGGCTTTTTATGTAGCTGATTTGGTCGTTCAAAGAATCCAGTTCCACATATGCAATTAAAGCCTTTACCGGTTCATTATTACTGGTACCTGCAGAGGATTGAACCGAATGCAGCGTGCCGGGTTTGGCGGCTGGCTTTTCGTTGCTATACACTTTATAATACAAAAAGCCCAGGGCGAGCAGGAGTACAATATTTAAAATCAGGGAAACTTGCTTCATTCAAAATTGGTTTTTAAGGCGGCAAGATAAGCACAAAGCCTTAATCATACATCATCAACCTGTTATTTAGGAAAGGGTTAACGGTATCTAAAAAACAGCCTGTTTTACAGGGCTTCGGCCGCTAACAAATCGATCTTTTTATGAGGATAGGTTGCTACAAATGAAAATATAGAATTACGGATATAATCACTGTCTGCATAAGGAATTAATTGCTCTTTAAGGGTTTCAATATCTCTTGGATTTTGTTCTTTGCCAATAAACCCCATGCCCCAAAAAACACCTTTTTCCACCAGCAAACACAATTGTTCTTCCTGCTTTATTCCGTCATCCAACAGGGCAAATGTGGGTAATTGCAGGCTGAGCTCTGCAAGGGCCTGTTGTACTTTATTATTATATTTTTTGGGAGCTTCCAAATAAGCCCAATCCTTAACGTTCATCGGGATTTTATCAATATGGCACAATTTATAGTTTAACTCAAATTCATCGGCCATCTTTCGTAAAAGAGTGATCCCTTCTGTAAGTAAATTAAACAGGTAATGTGCTTTTAGGTTTTTCTTTTTCCGGTCAATGGCCAGCCGTATATACCCTTTGGCATCTTCGTAGCTATATAAACCAAACTGTTGTGCAGGTCGTTTTTGACTGTAATTATACTTTGGCCAAAGCCGTTTAATTTCGGCGCTTTCCAAAACCAGCGCATGCAATTCGCTGGCGCATTCTTTATACGTAACCGATGCCACAAACCGGAGAAAATGCTGCCGTCTTTTTTCCGTATCGTTATGGGTAAAGTGGCCGGTTACCCTCTTTTTAATATTTACCGCCTTACCCACATAAAGAACTTTTTTCTTTTTATCGTGGAAATAATATACACCGGGTTTTGAAGGTAATTGATCAATCGTTTTTTTATCCAGGTATGTGGGCAGCCATTGCTCTGCCGAAGATCTTTTGAGCATGGCATCCACCTGCTCCATTGCGCCGTTTTGTGCAAGCATTTTACAAAAAAGTTCGGTGGTAGCTTTTGCATCTGCATCGGCCCGGTGCCGGTTATGCATGGCAATATTCATACTGCGGCAAAAATTGCCCAGGCTGTAAGAAGGCAGGCCCGGAAAGATTTTTCTTCCCATCCTTACCGTACACAATTTTTTTACATTGAGTTCATAACCGCAGCTCTTCAACTGCTGTTTAAGAAATGAATAATCAAAATTTACATTGTGGGCTACAAAAATTTTATCGTGCAATAGGGCATATACTTCTTCGGCCACTTCTTCAAAGCCCGGCGCCTGGGCTACCATAGCATCGCTTATACCCGTAAGCGCCGTAATGTAAACCGGAATTTTTTGATGCGGGTTAATGAGGCTGTGAAAATGATGCACCGCTTTTTGGCCATCGTGTACATAAATGGCTATTTCAGTAATACCATTTCCCGAAGCATGGCCACCGGTGGTTTCTATGTCAACAATGGCGTACATACAAAAGCAATACCAAGCAGAAATGTTTTAAAAATTTAAAAAGCTAAATTACCAATATATTTAGTTGCAGGGTTTAGGAAAATTAAACTTATTAAAACCGGAATTTATAAGAGCACCGTTTTATTCCCTGGATAATTTTATCACCCAAACATTTTTTAATTGATCCGTACCGTTCCCGGGGATAGTAATACTAAGTCCTTGTGTATTCTTTTCCAGTTTCAGCCTGGTTTTACTCCCCAATAAAGTGGCCTTCATGTTTTTTTGATAACCGGTTTTTGTTAAATCAACCCTACTGCCCGGTTTGTTAAATAAAAACACATACAGGGTTTTTCCATCTTTGCTTTGGGTGTACCGTATCGTATCCCCATCGCTGAAGCTGGTATATTTCCGGCTGTTGTAAATTGCTTCGCTGTTAATTTTCATCCAGTCGCCAATGCCTTTTAAGCGGTTATAGGCGCTATCATCAAAAGTACCTTGCGGAGATGGGCCGATGTTTAATAAAAAATTTCCGCCTTTGCTTACTACATCCACTAATTTTTCAATGAGCTCATCGGTTGGTTTGTACACATCATTGGGCACATAGCTCCAACTATTGGCCATGGTCATGCAGGTTTCCCAGGGATAGGAAAGGCCATTTTCCGGTATGTGTTGCTCCGGCGTAAGATAGTTTTGATACATACCCGGCACAGCCCTATCCACCACAATAAGCCCGGGTTGTTTCTTTCTTGCTTCGGCGGCCAGGCCCGGTATATCTACATCCTGGCTTTGAGGATTACGTGCCCAGCGGCTGCCTTCGGAAATATCCGCAAGGTATTTCTTAACTTCTTCATCAGTTGTTTTTCGCACCCATCCGCCATCCAGCCAAAGAATATCTATCTTACCATAATCAGTCATCAGCTCATTCACCTGGCGATGAGTGTAATCCACAAATTTTTTCCATTGCTCCGGGTATTTGGCAATAGAATAATTCGCATTCCGGTCTGCCGGGGGAAATTTTTTCCACCAGTAATAGTCCGAGTGCCAGTCGGGTTTAGAAAAGTAAGCGCCTATCCAAAAATTTTCTTTACGAAAAGCATCAAAAATTTCTTTGGTTATATTGCTTTTTGGATTTTTTGAAAACGCACATTCAGCATCGGTTACTTTATAATTAGTTTCTTTGGTATCAAACATGCAAAATCCATCATGGTGCTTGGTGGTGAATACCATATATTTCATACCGGCATATTTTGCCGCTTCGGCCCAAAGTTGTGGATTAAATCTTACCGGTTTAAAGGTAGTTTTTAGCCCTTCATAGGCTCTTACATAAGAAAAATAATCATTGGCCACTCCGGATTTTCGGCCACCTGTTGCCCAGCTCAAATCTTCGGGGCATATACTCCAGCTTTCCACAATACCCCACTGGCTGTAGGCGCCCCAATGCATGAGTAGTCCAAATTTAAGGTCTTGCCAGTCTTCCAGCCTTTGGGCAATGCCTGCGGTGCTGTCCGGAAAATATTGCTGCTCCTGTGTTTTACCTAAAAATGGGAATAACAGCATCAAAAAGAAAAAAATACGTTTCATAAACCCTTATTAAGTTTGTTAAAGTTAACCATCTTCATAAGTAATAAAATCAATTAAATTGCAGGATGTTCTTCATCCTTTCCAAACTACTCAATTTTTTAATTTCTCCCTTTAACTGGTTGATCATTTTTGTAGTCATTTCATTATTGTCTAAAAATGCTAAACGAAAAAAAAGATTTGCCATCATCAGCATTTGCTGGTTTGTGTTTTTTACCAATCCATTTATCATTCATCAACTTACGTTGGGCTGGCAGCAGCCTAAAAAACTGTTGGCTCAAAACGAATCGTATTCAACCGGTATCGTACTGGCCGGCTTTATCAGCTTTAATTACAAAGAAAAACAAGGCTATTACGGCCAGGCTTCCGACCGTTTTATACAGGCTTTACGGTTATACAAACTGGGCCATATTAAAAAAATACTCATCACCGGCGGCAGTGGCAGTCTTTGGAACCAACAATACAAAGAAGCCGATTTTGTAAAAGAACAGCTCCTGGAATTTGGCATACCGCCACAGGATATTATTGCCGAAAACCAAAGCAAAAACACTTTTGAAAATGCCGTAAACACTAAAAAAATCCTGGACTCCCTGCAACTTCCCCAACCCTATTTGCTCATCACTTCGGCCTTACACATGAAGCGTTCATTACAGGTTTTTACTCATGCCGGCATAAAATGCGTTGCCTATCCTGCCCATTTTATGGCAATAGACAATCCGCCAACAGTTGCCTCCGTACTGATGCCATCGGCCGGGGCATTTACCGGGTGGGATTTATTGCTCAAAGAAGTTGTAGGCCTTATGGTTTACAAAATTACCGGCAAAGCCTGATGCCCAAATTTCGCCCTGCTTTTTGTACTTTTGCCCTCCAAAAAAGCGGATCGTAAGAATGGAACTTTCAAAAAATTTTGAACCCAATAGTTTAGAACAAAAGTGGTACCAGCATTGGTTGGATAAACAGTATTTCAACAGTACGCCGGATGGCAGGGAACCTTATACCATTGTAATTCCTCCACCCAATGTAACCGGAGTGTTGCACATGGGGCATTGCTTAAATAATACCATCCAGGATATCCTCATTCGCTATGCACGGATGAACGGAAAAAATGCCTGCTGGGTGCCCGGCACCGATCATGCCAGTATTGCCACCGAAGCAAAAGTGGTGGCCATGCTTAGAGAAAGAAAAATTACCAAAGCTTCCTTAACACGGGAAGAATTTTTACAATATGCCTGGGAGTGGAAAGATAAATACGGTGGCATTATTTTACAACAACTCAAAAAACTGGGTTGCAGCTTTGATTGGAACCGTACCAGCTTTACCATGGATGAAGCCTATTACAAAGCAGTAATAAAAGTTTTTATTGACTTATACCATAAAGGCCTTATTTACCGTGGAAAAAGAATGGTGAACTGGGATCCCGTAAGCTTAACCGCCTTAAGCGACGAAGAAGTGATTTTCAAAGAAACCCAATCCAGGCTCTATTATGTAACCTATAAATTTGCCGAAGGCGATGGAAGCATCACCGTTGCTACCACCCGGCCCGAAACGATTTTAGGCGATGTGGCTATTTGCGTAAACCCATCGGATGAACGTTACCAATCCTTTATTGGAAAAGAAGTGCTGGTACCCATCATCAACCGTAAAATACCCATCATTGCCGACGAATATGTAACCGCTGATTTTGGAACCGGCGCTTTAAAAATAACACCTGCCCACGATAAAAACGATAACCTGATCGGCGGCAAACACCACCTAAAGTCAATTGACACCTTAGATTTAAGCGGCAAATTTACCGTTGAAGAACTCCGGGACGATGCTCCATCTCAGCAGGTATTGAATTATGTGGGAATGGACCGTTTTGACCTGCGCAAAAAAATGGCGCTGGATCTTGACGCCATTGGCCAACTGCAAAAAACAGAAGATTACAGCAGTCAAATAGGAACCAGCGAAAGAACCGGCGCTGTTATTGAAAACAAATTATCGCTCCAGTGGTTTATCAACATGAAAAAATTTATGGAGAAAAACCCGCAAGTGCTCAACTCGGTTTTGAATGACGAAATAAACTTTCACCCTGCAAAACTGAAAAACACTTATAAATACTGGCTGGAAAATATTAAAGACTGGTGCATCAGCCGGCAGCTTTGGTGGGGGCATCGCATACCGGCTTGGTACGATGAGCAGGGGAACTGCATGGTTGCCGCAACAGAAGAAGAAGCCCGAAAATTATTTGCCGAAAAATTCCCGGAAATCCACAACCTTCAATCTACTCTTACGCAGGACGAAGATGTGCTGGACACCTGGTTTTCATCCTGGCTTTGGCCGATGGAAGTTTTTAAAGGCATCAGCCATAAAGGCAATGCCGAAGTAAATTATTACTACCCTACCACAACATTAGTTACCGGGCAGGATATTATTTTCTTTTGGGTG
>JAFDZZ010000087.1 GCA_018266715.1 Bacteroidota bacterium | reverse complement strand
ATTTTTACCGGTGCAGCATTACTGGACAGCGCCGATACTGTAGTAATCCAGGAAAAAGTTACTTTGCAAAACAATAAAATAACCATCCGGGATCCCCAGCTCTCTAAAGGAAGTAATGTTAGGCCCGCCGGGTCGCAATCTCAAAAAAATGAACAGGTTTTATCAAAAGGTCATTTGCTTACACCGGCCTCCCTGGCGCTTCTTGCTGGTTTTGGAATAGGCGCTGTACCAGTTTTTGCAACGCCATCGGTAAGCATTATTGCTACCGGCAAAGAATTATTAAAGCCCGGTGAGCAACTTGCCGATGGTAAAGTTTATGAGTCAAATTCTGTTTCTCTTATTGCAGCGCTGCATCAATTAGGCATTAGCCCTGCCTCCATTCAAATGGTTGACGATAATGAAGCGGCTATTGAGGGGGCAATTCGCAATCAACTTCATACCGATCTGTTAATTCTCACCGGGGGCGTTTCCGTTGGGGATTATGATTTTGTAATTGCTGCACTTGAAAAATGTGGCGTAAACAAAGTATTTCATAAAGTAAAACAGAAACCGGGGAAGCCCTTGTTTTTTGGTACCATCAATAAAACCCTGGTATTTGGTTTACCCGGTAACCCGGCATCGGCGCTTACCTGCTATTATGAGTATGTGGCAATGGTTATCGGGCGGTTTACCCAAAAAGAATATTTCAAAAAAACAGAAGCATGGTTGGCAAACGATTGTGTCAAGAAGCAGGGGCTTACTTTTTTTCTTAAAGGAAAAATTCAGGAAGGCGTGGTGGCTGTTTTAAATGACCAGGAAAGTTATAAGATGAATTCTTTTGCTATTGCAAACTGTCTTATAGAACTGGATGAAGGCCGGGAGTATTATAAAAAATCAGAAAAAGTTTCGATACGGATGATAGGATCATAAACCTATTGAAATTAAAACATTAAAATGAGTAAAATTAAAACGCTGCTAAACGGTATTATGGTTGTTATGATATTTAGTGGTTGTGCTAATATTGCGCATCCGGATGATGAGCATACTTTGTCCGGAAAAGTAAAGCCCCACAACCATTTAACTCCATTATCGGCAACAGACAGTGCCGGATTTGTAAGTAAAAATATTGTGGTAAAGGGTGAGGTAGAGCATGTATTAACTCTTACTGTAGATTCTTTAAGAAGAATGAAAACCTATACATTAGATACATTCAATGTGGTATGTATGTTTGAAGGGAATGATTCTTCGGTTGCCGGAAAAAAACCGGTAAACACCAGAACGGGGGTTTTGTTAAAGGATATTTTGGAAAAAGCTAAAATAAAACAGTTGAATCACAAAGACCGTAACTTTTATATTGTGGCCCGGGCTGCGGATGACTATAAAGCTACCTTTTCCTGGGCCGAACTGTTCAATAATAAAACAGGAGAGCACACTTATGTTCTTTTTGAAGAAAATGGGAAGCCCTTAAAAAACCGTGGAGAAATGATATTGATTTGTGCTAATGATATTAAAACAGGGCCAAGGCATGTTATTTGGCTAAAGAGTATTGAAGTTACCCGGGTTAATTAATTACAAAATATCTCAATGGATTTAGAACTCATTAATTTTCTTTTTTTCCCGTTGCTTTTTTTTGTAGCATTTATGTATGCAGCAGTAGGGCATGGAGGAGCCAGCGGATACCTGGCCTTGATGGCTTTTTTTTCCTTTGCTCCGGAAGTGATGCGGCCCACGGCTTTAATACTGAATATTTTTGTGTCCCTTACTTCTTTCATTCAGTATTACCGTGGCGGCCATTTTCGTTTGAATTTGTTTTGGCCTTTTGCTGTGGCTTCCGTTCCTTCAGCCTTTTTAGGCGGCTTAATCAGCATAGATGCAAAATGGTATAAAATTATTTTAGGCATCCTGTTGCTATTTTCTGTGATACGGCTCATGGGTTTAAGGTTTTCTGAACGGGATGAACAAAAGCGCCAAAGTTTGATAGGGTCTTTGGGTATCGGCGCCATTATAGGATTGTTTTCGGGTATGATTGGTATTGGCGGCGGAATTATTTTAAGCCCGGTAATTTTATTATTGCATTGGGGCAATTTAAAACAAACGGCAGCGGTTTCTGCATTATTCATTTTGGTAAATTCCATATCCGGTATGGCAGGGTTAATTACAAAAGGCATAGTGGTAAGCCCTAATATGATTTGGATGATTTTGATTGCATTTGCCGGTGGGCTTTGTGGCTCATACTTAGGCGCTATAAAAGCGGGTAATTACTTTTTGAAAACATTGCTGGCGATTGTATTGTTTTTGGCGTCTGTAAAATTATTGATTACATAATTTATGGTTATGGCCAATTGCTTAAACGCATATATAATTGCGGGTGGTAAAAGCTCAAGAATGGGTACGGATAAAGGCCTGCTTGCCCTCCGGGATAAAATGTTAATTGAATGGGTTATAGATGAATTGCGTTTGATTTTTAAAGAGATTACTATTGTTTCCAATAATGCAGCATACCGGCAATTGGGGTTGGAAGTGATGGAAGATGAAATTAAAGGTCTTGGTCCGGCGGGAGGTATTTATACGGCCTTAAAACACAGTTCGGCTGAAAAATTTTTTGTGGTAAGTTGCGATATGCCTTTTATAACGTTACCTGCCATTCAATATGTGGTGGACCATTCTGCCGGTATGCAAATTACCGTACCGGTTTATCGGCAAAAAGTACAACCCCTGTTTGCGGTATATACCAAAAGTTGCTTACCGGTTTGGACCCGGCTCATTCATGAAAAAATGATTAAATTACAGGAAATGCTTGAGTACTTTAATTTATGTAAACTCGATGTGGATGCTGTTGCCATTTTTACGGATAAAATGATGATGAATATAAACGATAAGAGCGACCTTGAACAGGGATATAATTTTTTAAAAAATGAAAATTAATATTTTATCATTTGGGCAGGTGGCAGAAGCGTTAAATGCAGATCAGCTCCTGTTATCGGATATGGACAATACAGACCGGGTTTTAGACTATTTAAAATCTGTATATCCACAATTGCAAACAATGGAGTTTACCCTTGCCGTAAACAAACAATTAATTCATGGCAATACGGCTTTAAAGGATGACGATACCTTAGCCCTGCTACCGCCATTTTCCGGGGGATGAAATGAAACCGTTACATTCATACGAAAGATACCAGCGGCAAATCCTTTTAAAAGAATTTGGTGAAACGGCACAGCAAAAATTACTCCTTGCAAGTGTATTAGTAATTGGAGCAGGCGGCCTGGGCTGCCCGGCATTACAATATCTTGTTGCAGCCGGTGTGGGTAATATCGGCATTATAGATTTTGATGTGGTGGAGTTATCCAACCTTCAGCGACAAACCTTGTTTTCCGTTGATGATATTGGAAAGCCTAAAGCAACGGTTGCGGCACAAAAACTTCACCGCATTAACCCCGAAATTAACATTGAAGTGTACCGGGAGAAATTGACGAATAAAAATGCATGGGATATCCTCAGCAGGTACCAAACCATAATTGACGGCTCCGATAATTTTTCAACCCGGTACATGGTTAATGACGCATGTGTGTTGTTGAAAAAACCATTGGTATTTGGCGCTGTGCTTCGTTTTGAAGGCCAGGTGGCGGTGTTCAATAATCCAGCTGAACCACAGCATCCCGTTACCAGTTACAGGGATTTGTTTCCCAATCCGCCATCGGCCCACCAGGCGCCATCCTGCAATGAAGCGGGGGTAATTGGGGTGCTTCCGGGTATTATTGGAACCCTGCAGGCGGCAGAAGCCATCAAAATAATTACCGGTATCGGCGAGCCATTAAACAATCAAATGCTTACTTATAATGTAAACAATAACAGTTTTTTTAAATTTCTTATTACCCCTTCAAACAACCGTTCAGTAACGGTTCCAACGAATAAAATGGAATTTGAAAACTTTGATTACGACTGGCATTGCGGTATTGTAAAAAACCGGGAGGAAGTTACGGCAGATGAGTTTGATGAACTCAGAAGAGAGGGCGATGTTTTAGTAATTGATGTAAGAGAAATTGGGGAATTACCTGCGGTAGTGGAGTTTCCGTTTTTACATATCCCGTTAAGTGTAATAGACCAAAAGATGAATGAAATAAGTAACAGCCCTAAAATTGTGTTTTTTTGCCAGTCCGGTAAACGGAGCAGGCTGGCAATTCAAAAAATGCAGGGTATGGGGGGAACAACGGAATGCTTTAGCCTGCAAGGCGGAATAGAAGCCTGGAAAAAAAACCAGGCAGGAAAAACTTTTAATAAAGCATAATAGAATGATCCAAAAAAATAAAAAAGTTTTTGTTGAAGGCGCCATACAACCGGCATTTATCGGTGATGAAATTTTGAAGCATCAAACTAAAAAAAACATTGGGGCACACCAACTGTTTTTAGGCCAGGTGCGTAATGATCTTATTCAAGGGCAGGAGGTAATTGCTATTGACTATTCGGCGTACCTGGAGATGGCTGATGAAAAATTTCATGAAATAAGAGAAGCTATCTTTAAAAAGTATCCATTGGTTTGCCTGCACATTTACCATAGCCTGGGTAGGGTTAAAGCCGGTGAAATCAGTTTGTTTGTATTGGTTTCGGCGGTGCATCGTAAAGAGGCCATACAGGCCTGCGCAGAAATAGTAGAACGAATAAAAAAAGAAGCGCCAATTTGGGGTAAAGAAATTTTTGGGGATGAAAGTACGCAATGGAAAAAAAACACTTAAATACTTATGGTTGATATTACGTCAAAAATTAAAACGCACCGTATTGCCCTTGCACAGGCTACCGTAACGGTGAGCAGGCCGGAAACGATTGAGGCCATTAAGAACAAAACGGTGCCTAAGGGGGATGTGCTGGAAGCCAGCAGGGTAGCAGGTTTGCTGGGCATAAAAAAAACCAGTGATTTAATTCCCGATTGCCATCCATTACCCATTGAGTTTGCTCAAATCCATCACAATATAGAAGGTTTCGATATCGTCATTCAGGTGGAAGTGCATGCCATCTATCGAACAGGGGTTGAAGTGGAAGCCATGCATGGCGCTTCAGTTGTGGCTTTAACCTTGTACGATATGCTTAAGCCCATTGATAAGGGAGTGGAAATAAGAAATATCAAACTCCTGAAAAAGAAAGGGGGAAAATCGCAGTATGCCGAAAAACTTTCCCGGAAAATATCTGCTGCGGTAATCGTATGCTCCGATAGCATTGCCGCCGACAAAAAGCAGGACAGCGCCGGAAAAGCAATTATCACCAAACTTGAAAAATGCGGTATTGAAAACAATGCGTACTGTATTATTCCTGATGAAGTAAAAACCATTCAACAAAAAGTACAATTTTATTGCGGCCGGCAAGCCGATATGATTATACTTACCGGTGGCACGGGATTATCTCCCCGGGATGTAACGCCTGAAGCTATTCGGCCCCTGCTCGACAGGGAAATACCCGGTATTGGCGAAGCGGCACGGAGCTTTGGGCAGGAGATCACTCCTTATAGTATGCTTTCCCGCAGCCTTGGCGGATTAATTGGAAAAACCCTGGTACTGGCGCTCCCCGGCTCTACTAAGGGCGCTTCGGAAAGTATGGATGCCCTTTTCCCTTATATCCTTCACCTGTTTAAGGTAATGGAGCAAATCCGGCACATTGATGATGCAGGCAATTAATGCTGTTTTGTAAATAGTTGCTCGCCTTTTTTGTAAAAAGCAGCCATTTCGTCTTTGGGTACTAAGGCGCCGCCGGTTGCCCAGGCAATATGGGTAATTTGTGCAGGGTTAATGGAGTGTTTGCTGTAATAGTCGCTTTTTGCTATCTGGTATGGGCCCTTTAATCCTGCTGTAGCCGATGGTTCTAAAAATATATTTTCCGTTTTGCCCAGCATATAGAGGAGCCTGAAAAGCTCCGCATCTTCTAAACTGTATATACCACTTATGAGAAGTTTGCTAATGCCTGATGCAAATGCCGAAGGGCGCCCTACAGCCAGGCCATCTGCTTCTGTAATATTATCTATTCCAAAATCATGCACACTCACTTTATTCATTTTGCCGGTAAGTAAGCCAATTAATACAGATGGAGAATGAGTAGGCTCTGCAAAAAAACAATGCACATCCTTTCCAAAAATTTGCCTCAGCCCAAAAGCAATTCCACCCGGTGATCCGCCTACACCACAGGGAGAATACACAAACAATGGGTGCTTTTCATCAATACGGATGTGGAGGGCATCCAATTGATTTTTTAAACGTATGGCTGCAACACTATAACCCAGGAACAGGAGTTTTGAATTTTCATCATCAACAAAATATCCTTTGGGGTTGGCAAGGGTAGCTGTTCTCCCGGCAGTAATAGCTTCGCTAAAATCGCCGGAAAATTCCAGTACGGTGGCGCCAATGGATCTTAATAAGTCTTTTTTCCATTTTTTGGCTTCTGCAGACATATATACCGAAACATTAAAGCCAAGCTTTGCACTAATAAGGCCAATACTTAAACCCAGGTTGCCGGTAGAGCCTACTCCTATTGTATAGCTGG
Source organism: Bacteroidota bacterium (assembly GCA_018266715.1). GTDB lineage: Bacteria > Bacteroidota > Bacteroidia > Chitinophagales > Chitinophagaceae > Ferruginibacter. The sequence continues at coordinate 1,065 of JAFDZZ010000087.1, read as the reverse complement.
AAAATAATTTCTTAAACCTTTCTTCTTTCAACACAGTATAACTTTCTTCGGGTTTCAGTAACCCGCTTTGTAAGGCTAATTGCTCCGCATAGTGCAATACTTCAAAAATTCCGCCCCTTGCCTTTATGGATCCGGCTATTGGCAATTCATTATCACACTTCAATAATAATTTTCCCGGAAGCGTTAAACCCAATTGTTTATTGCACATTTCCTGCATATACGGAATGGCTTTCAATGGCGACTCAATTATACCGGAGGATGGTACGGTTTCCGGAAAGGATTGTGCCAGGTATGAAGCAAATCTTTCCCAAAGTTTTTCGGCATCCTGTAAATCCTGTCGGCTTACCGGTAAAACGGGATTATGTTCCGTTTCATCCCGGGAGGGATTGAGCCAGGTTACGGGCTTTAACCGGGTAATTTCTTCCAATAAAGGGAATGCCGTTTTCCAGGTATTAATATCAATAAAAGGCATGGCTGTAGATTATAAGCAATGGTACTGAAAAGGTATGCTTTTTAAAGCAGCAATCATTTTATAAATGAAATTTATACAGATTATTACCGTTTTAGTAAATGGTTTTTTTGATATACGTTAAAAAGATTAAACAGGAGAAATAATAAAGGATAAAAATATCTTTTATGGGTATAAATGAACTAATTTTGCGGCGGAAAAACAACACCGCAGTTTGATGCGGGAAATTTTACCGGTTTAATTCTCAAAAAATAATTCCAATGGCCAAAATTCCAAAGCGCTCCTGGGCTGAGCCTTACCGTATAAAAATGGTTGAACTTTTAAAAGTAACCACTAAGCCACAACGCATAAAAGCATTAAAAGAAGCCGGGTTCAATACTTTTTTATTGCCTGCAGAAGATGTATATATTGATTTGTTAACCGATAGCGGCACTAACGCCATGAGTGACCAGCAATGGGCGGCATTTATGACCGGTGATGAAGCCTATGCCGGAAGTAAGAGTTATTATAAAATGGAAAAAGCCATTAAGGATTTTTATGGCTATAAATACATAGTGCCAACACACCAGGGTCGTGGTGCAGAGCATTTGCTCTCT
>JAFDZZ010000086.1:2883-12157 GCA_018266715.1 Bacteroidota bacterium | reverse complement strand
CGGAATATTTTTTTGCTTCAGCATCCTGCTCAGCAGTTCACTCACTTCTACCGATGTGGTACCCACAAGGCTGGGCCTTCCTTGCGTTCTGTTTTTTTCTATTTCATCTATTACGGCTTTAAACTTTTCTCTTTTGGTTTTATACACCAAATCCTGGCCATCGTTCCTGATTACTTTTACATTGGTGGGAATGGAAACCACATCCAATTTGTATATGCTCCATAATTCTGCCGCTTCGGTTTCGGCCGTACCCGTCATACCGGCAAGCTTATGGTACATCCTAAAATAATTTTGCAGGGTAACCGTAGCATAGGTTTGTGTGGAAGCTTCAATTTTTACATTTTCTTTGGCTTCAATGGCCTGGTGCAAGCCATCGCTGTATCTCCTTCCGTCTAAAATACGGCCGGTTTGTTCATCTACAATTTTTACAGCGCCGTCCATCACCACATATTCCACATCTATATCAAATAGAGTATAGGCTTTTAGTAATTGCTGTACGGTATGGATGCGGTCGGCCTTGGTAGCGTATTCGTTAATTAAGTTTTCTTTTCGTTGCAGTTTTTCTTCGGTCGTTAAATCGGTTTTTTCTATATCGGCAAGCTTGGTGGAAATATCCGGAAGTATAAAAAACTCCGGGTCTTCGCCCTGGCGGGTAATGAGGTTAAGGCCACTATCGGTCAATTCCACCTGGTTATTTTTTTCATCAATGCTAAAAAACAATTCGGCATCTACTTTAGGCATTTCTTTTTGCTGGTCGGCAAGGTAATAGTTTTCTGATTTTTGGAGTTTTACACGAATGCCGGGTTCGCTGAGGTATTTAATGAGTGCGCTGTTTTTAGGCAAGCCCCTAAAGGCACGCATCAATGCAAGGCCGCCGTCTTTAGGGTCGTCGTTGCCTTCGGCTATTTTCTTTTTAGCCTCAATTAAAAACTGGTGAACCACTTTGCGTTGAGATTCTACCAACTTTTCAATTCTTGGTTTTAAGTCAAAAAATTGCTGGGTGTTATCGCTATGGCCTACCGGGCCGCTGATGATTAAAGGCGTACGGGCATCGTCAATTAAAACGCTATCCACTTCATCCACCATGGCAAAATGGTGTTTGCGCTGCACCATTTCATCGGGGCTGTGCACCATGTTATCTCTTAGGTAGTCAAAGCCAAATTCGTTATTGGTGCCATAAGTAATATCGGCATTATAAGCTTTGCGCCTGTCGTCGCTATTGGGTTCGTGCTTGTCAATACAATCCACGGTAAGGCCCAGCCATTCAAAAATAGGCCCGTTCCATTCGCTATCCCTGCGGGCCAGGTAATCGTTTACCGTTACAATATGCACGCCTTCCCCGGCCAGTGCATTAAGGTAAGCCGGCAAGGTACTCACCAGGGTTTTACCTTCACCCGTGGCCATTTCGGCAATTTTGCCGCTGTGTAAAACGGAGCCCCCGATTAGCTGAACATCATAATGCACCATATTCCAGGTTATGGAACCGCCGGCGGCTAACCAGGTATTTTTAAAAGTGGACTGATCGCCATCAATGCTGATATAGTTTTTCTTTGTAGCCAACTCCCTGTCCAGCGCCGTGGCTGTGGAAACCATATTTTCATTTTCCTTAAAGCGGCGAGCAGTTTCTTTTACTACGGCAAAGGCTTCCGGCTGAATTTGCTCCAGGATTTCTTCAATTTTTTTATCCCGGTCTTTTTTAAGGCTATCTACCTCTTTATAAATAGCATCCCGCTGACTGATTTCGGTTTCAGGCAGCGCTTCTGCATCCTGCTTTTTTTGTTCAATTTCGGCATCTATTTCGGTTAAATAGGCCTTTATGCGTTGCTTAAAATCGGTAGATTTAGCCCTTAGTTCATCGTTAGATAAGGAAGCATATTTTGCAAAAAATTCATTAGAACCGGATACGATGGGAGCAATTTTCTTTACATCTTTCTCACTTTTACTGCCGCCAAAGATTTTGGATAGGAAACCTGACATAAAATAGTTATAAAATAAATATGATATTATTCAAAAAACCTGTTAGTTCAAATATGGTGCTATCTCCTAAAAATAGCCAAATTGACAGGGCGGCAAAGGTACGGATAAATAAGCTTGCCTATTAAGATGATCCTCAATTTTGTATTTCAGCTAACTTATTGAGTTTTTGTGGATAACCATTGAATTGCACACTCGTTTTTTTCCGAGCAACGTCTCCCTGCGTTTGCCAGCGGGTGAGGCGGACGTTGCGTTGCCCCCTCCGCCTCAGTTCGAAGCACACAAAGCAAGGGCAAATGAACTTAATAAAGCTGGTTCTACTCTGCGTTACCTTAGCGATCTCTTGTTCTTTGCGTTAAAATATAAAAATCGCAGAGAAAGAAGGGCGCAGCGTTTACGCAGAGAATTTGATACCTGCCCCCCCATCTGGCGCATTCTATCTTAAAAACCAAATAAATTTACATTTGTTAACCTACTGCTTTCAATGTATTTACAAACGGGGAATTTCTATTGATTACGGCAAATGCCCTGCTAATAACTTTGCATCTTATGGCATTTAGTACAAGCATTTTATTTTTACCTTCTTTTACTTTTCTTTCAAAGTAGTGACTGATTTCAGTATCGTATTTCTTCGCCGATAATGCTGCCATATTGAGCAGTGATTTTAGCTTTTTGTTTGCCATGTGATTTACTTTTGTTCGCCCTTTTACCGAGGATCCAGAACTGTACTCAAAGGGTGCTACACCGCAATGGCAGGCATATTTCCGCCAGTTGCTGAAGCTTGTGAATGCGTTTGTCGATGCAATCATGTTTGCAGCCGTTTGCGTCCCTATACCTGGTACGCTGAGCAGTAATTTATTTTGTTGATTGAGCAGGTCGTTGTTACTAATCAATGCCTGAATCAACTTTTCGATTTTTTCAAGTTGTTTTTGGAGCAATTCAAGTGTTTCCGCCCGTGTTGGTGTTCCCATGCGGCTGCCGATGCCGGTCTTATGACCGGACATCGAAGGGTACTCAGAATAAGCTTGCATCCGGATGATTTTATTAAGATTGAGATAACATAGGCTGTCTATGGAAATGTTTTTCCCTTAACCATTTTGGAAAACCGGTAAGCAGTTGAGGTTAGTTGCGGCAAAAAACAAGGCCCATCGGTTGGGTACGAAGTGTTCAAGATTTTTGATTTTTTTACTAATTTAGAGAAAAGATTTGTAGCTGTATAAAAGTTGCGTTGACCGGTGATAACACCGGCAACGGCGTTGTGAAAGTTGAAGGGTTGGCGGAGTGCTGAAAGGGAACACCAACATCGGCGGAATAAATAAATGACAAGAAGCTAACGGAAGCTATCAATCATTTTTTTTCTGCTAACCAGCGCTTAAAAAAATTCTACAATAACCATTTGAAAATTAATATAAGAATAAAATTAGTAACAAAAAAAATATTTTTTAAAATTTATATCCTTACATTTATTTCGAAATTCGTATTTGAACCCTTCAATACTCAAAAATGTACCCGAAGGTTCAGATATCAACTCTAACGCTTTTTCTTACGGTATTGTTTTGCAATGCCCAGGTAGATAGTATTGAAACTACTTTATTTAAAATTCCCGATAAATTTTTCTCACAAACTTCAAGTAAAATTGACAAATACAATAACAGGTTAACTGGCAAAACAAATAAAACATTAGAAAAGCTTGCCCGGTGGGAAAATAAAATTAAAACGCTACTTGATAAAACCTCCCCTGCTACTTCTGCAAAGCTATTTGGCAACAATCAACTCACTTTTAATGTACTGCTTCAAAAAATAAAACAGGGCGAAACCATTTCACAAAACTATAAGGCACAGTACAATAGCTATAGGGACAAACTCACAACTGGCCTTAAATATATAGAGCAGCAAAAAACTGGCCTGGAAGAAAAATATATCAAACCTGCTCAAAAGCTGCAGCAAAAATTAGAATCCCTTGAGAATGATGTTGCTCAGACGGAGATAATTGAAAAATTCATAACAGAAAGAAAAAAGCAGTTACTAGAGGAATTAATAAAACAACTCGGTAAAAATAAGTATTTAGCAAAAATAAATAAGGAAGCATATTACTATTCCGAAACACTAAGAAATTATAAAGAAATTTTTAATGACCGCAAAAAAGCAGAGCAAACAGCTCTCGGCTTAATAGAGAAAGTGCCGGCATTTAAAGAATTTTTCCGGAAGAACAGTATGCTTTCTTCAATGTTCAAAGTGCCTTTGAGTACAAGTAACCCATCAGCAAGCCTTGCAGGTTTGCAAACAAGGGATCAGGTAACAAACCTTATACAACAACAAATAGCCTCCGGCGGCCCAAATGCTATGGCGGAAGTAAAACAAAACCTGCAAAAGGCCCAGGCCGAATTAAACAAGCTAAAAGATAAAATTCTGAAAATGGGGGGTAACAGCAGTAGCGCCAATATTCCCGATTTTAAACCGAATACCCAAAAAACAAAAACATTTGCCCAGCGGCTTGAGTATGGGTTTAACTTACAATTCGACAGGAGTAGTTCACTTTTACCCAGTGCGGCAAATTTTGGATTGAGTATTGGTTATAAATTAAATGATAAATCAATTATTGGTATTGGAGGCAGCTACAGGCTTGGCATGGGCAGGATAGATAAAATAGAATTTAGTTATGAAGGAGCAGGAATAAGGAGTTACCTTGACTGGAAGCTAAAAAAGCAATTTTATTTAAGTGGTGGATTTGAAATGAACCATTATCCTTCTGTAAAAGGGCTATCGGCAAATACTATTAATGGAGTAAAACCCCTGGATAGTTGGCAGCAAAGCGGCCTTTTAGGAGTAAGTAAAAAATTTCCTATGAAAACTAAATTTACAAAAGGGGCAAAGTTGCAATTGCTTTGGGATTTTTTGCATAGGCAACATATACCTGTGAGCCAGGCGCTGCTGTTTAGAATTGGTTATAATTTTTAATATTTTTTATGAAGAATTTTTACCTTTTTATTGTGGGTAGTTGTTTTTTAACATATACCGCATACCCTCAAAGTGGGGAAGCTCCCAATATTGCTAATTCTGCAACATTACCATCATTTGCTGCACAGGTTGATAAAATGATGAGTAATCCGGTAAACCTTTACACCGGAGTACCTAATATTTCAATTCCTTTATTTAGTTATCAGGGCAATAACGGAATAAACACTGGAATTAGCATTGACTATGCAGGCGGAGGGATACAGGTTGGAGAATATCCTTCAATTGTAGGATTAGGCTGGCACCTGAATTTTGGTGGTGCAATAACCCGTACAGTAAGGGGTATGCCCGATGATTTTCCTGATAAAGGTTTTTTATATTCACCTGAAATTCCAAACGATTGGAGAAACGATGCAAGTAAATATTATCACGACAGTATTGATACTCAACAGGATATTTTTCAATTTAATTTCCAGGGCCATTCCGGTCGCTTTTATCTTGCAAAAGATGGAAGCATTGCAATTATTCCCTCTTCAAAAATTAAAATTATCCCCTCTTTCAGCCCTGTATTTGGGCTAAATTCGAGGATAGAATCTTTTCGGATAATAACAGAAGATGGAATTAAGTATGATTTTAAGGATGCTTTATTTAGTTCAGTTAACATCCCATCGGGTATTTCTAGTTATCCAATTTCGGGTTATTTTAATGTCTTGCATAAAACATCATGGTTACTTACACGAATTATTTCTGCATTTAATCAAGATACTATTCAGTATAATTACCGGTCTGAAAATGGAGCAAGTAACTATTATTTCCAGGCGCCGCAAATTACATTTGTTAACAATGTTACCGGTATTAGAAAAACGCCTGGTTTTGTTACCGGAAACGCATTTGGTGGTTCAAAATTACCTTTGTCAATTTTGCTGCCCAATAAAACAAGGATAGATTTCATTTACAGTTTTACTAAAAAATATGATAACGACAATTTTGTTTTATCTAAAGTTAAAGTTAGTGATACTGTTTTCAGATATGGGTATATGTTTAATTATTTAGATACATTTTATTCATCAGGGGCGCCACATCATGGTGGAGGGCCATCTACTTTAGATAATCCTATGAGAATTGAACTAAAATCTATAATACCCTTTACGGCATTTGAAACCCAGCAAGGTTTTCAATTTGCGTATAATACACCTCCTCTTCCAGTTATTGGTAATTATGCAAATGATACCATTCAAAATCAAAGAGATTATTGGGGTTTTTGGAATGGCAAACCCAATGGAGACAGTTCTATACCCAAAATAAACAATTATGCCTGGGGCGCAGACCGAAGCCCGACATTGTATGCCTTAGCAGGCTCTCTTAAAAGATTTTATTTGCCAACAGGTGGGAGTATTTTATATGGATATGAATTAAATGATCATTTTCCTTACACAATTCAACAAAACAATATATCAATTAATGCTCAAAATGCCACTCAAATTAATATTACCCTTAACCAGGTATTAAGCAATCGTCATCAATTAAATTTTTTCCTTGATAAATCAATTTCAAGGGTTGGCGCTGCTCCTGTGTCTGGCACAGGCATCCTTAACCTTGCAATTAAAAGCTTAAATGGGCTTACCACTTTTCAAATCGGTAGTATCTCTTTATACGAATTATTCTATACCGGGTTAAAAAGATGGACATTTTCTTTGCCTAATGGCTCGTATAAATTGTATGCTTATTTGGCCGATGGCACTGCCACAAGCATCCCATTTCCAATAGATATTACCTGGGAAAATAAAATTACCGATTCCTCAAAGCAATATCAATTATCCGGTGGTTTACGTGTTAAGGGTATTTCCAGGACAAATGAATCTTCTGATTTTGATGGCAGTTATGAAGAATATAGTTATATACTGGAAGATGGAAAAAGTTCAGGGTATTTAGGAGAAACGCCTCGATATGATTATCCATTTCGTGAAGTGTATTTAAACGGGGCTAATAATACAGTTGACTATACCGCTGTTTGCAGTGAACCCCTTGGTAATTCAGGATTTTCACAAACAGGATATAGCAGGGTTGAGGTTGTACGCAAATCACTTTCCGGGAACCTGGGAAAAGTGGTACATGAATTTACTGACCTAAAAGATGTAGATGCAAATACACTCAACCAATCTTTTCCATTCATCCCTATGGATATTAAAGATTGGGCGTTGGGTGTGCCAAAACGTATATCCATTTATGACAGTTCAGGCATTTTGGTTAAACGAACAGTAAATCATATTCAGATTGATACGGTTCAATATGCAGGAGGTAATTTCAAATCGGTTAAGCTTGGTCACTACCTAACTGTTTTTAATGGAGGAACCCCGGAACAACCTCCTTCAAACAAAACTAAATATTTCCTTGGGGATGAATATTATCCAATTGGTGGACGTATTTATATAACAGGTACCGAGGATACTATTTTTCATCCTAATCTTTCATATAACAGTAGTTACCAGCAATTTGAATACGACACAAATTATAACCTTATAAAAACCAGGAGCAGTTTTGACCGAAACAGGGGTTTGGAACTTGAACGAAGGCTGTATTATCCATACAATTATACTATTGGAGGAGCTATTGGCCAATTGAGGGATAGTGGTATAATTTCACAAGTGGTTTCAGAAGAAAATTGGATTCTTGGTGATGATAACAGGAGGATGATTAGTGGCGTCATTACCGGGTTTAGGGCCTGTAATGAAGGATTTGTAAAGCCAGATACGATTTATGCTTTTGAATCAAATAAACCTATTACGATAGATAGTATAAATTATCATAACCCAAACATCCTCAACCGCAATGCAAAATATTTTAAACCAAAAACATTTTTTACTAAGTACGATAATAAAGGCAATTCAATAGAAATAAAAGACCTTGTAACAGGCCTGTCTACCTCTTCAATTTTGGATTATGATAAACAGTTTACAATTGCAGTTGCAAACAATGCCACGCAAGAAGACATTGCCTATACCAGCTTTGAAACAAATGAAACTGGAAATTGGGTAATTCCCAGCACTAATCGAAATTACATTCAAAATTTTAATGGGCATAAAAGTTATGAATTGGCAAATGGGAGTATCAGTAAGCCTGGTTTAAATACTTCAAAATCATATCTCGTTACACTTTGGGCTTATTCCGGAGCCTCTGTTTCTGTAAATGGCAACCCTCTCACAAATGCTATTGCTTCACAAAATAAGTGGAACCTTTATAGTTATAAATTTCAAGGATCAGCAACTTTAACTATTAGCGGTTTCGGGCTTATTGACGAACTGCGTTTGCACCCCAATAACTCCAATATGCAAACAAGTACTTACGATCCAATGGTTGGCATTACAAGCAGTGTAGATGCAAACAATACCGTTATTTATACAGAATATGATAAACTGAACCGGGTTAAACTACTTAGGGATAAAGATAAAAATATTATTAAACGCTTTGATTATGCTGATTCTTCAATACAGATATCTTTAATCCCACAGTGGAATGGTATTGAAAAAGTATGTTCATCTATCATCCCCGGACACATAGATTCAGTTTATGTGGATATAAATATTTATAGTGATTCGGCTGGATATTTAAAGCATGTTGACCAGGGTTACCTGGATTGCACATGTCCCAATATTGCCAATGACCCTCAATACAAAATAGTAAATGGCGTTTGTGAAATGGGTACCTGGGAGGTATATTCATCTATTTGGAAAAAAGTATGGATTGATGAGTTTACACAGGACTGGCGCTGGGTTTGCACTTATCGTTTTTGTTTTAGTGATGGATCTTCCAGTACATTCTCTCAGGAAGTAATAAGTACGGTACATTGCCCTGTAACATGTGGCCCGGATTTATAAAATAAAACACTCAATTATGAATATTGCTCCAGGTAATTTTTCGTCAATTTTATTAAGGACAACTTCATTTAGTGCTGCACTGCTTCAACAATTTAACAGCATTAATTTTTTGAAGATGCAGTTTCCTTTTTCAAATTTTTCCTTTTTCTGCTCAATTTTTAAAAGCTACAGATAATGAAAAGACAAATTACCACTCTTCTTATTATTGCCCGGCTTGTTGTGCCTGCTGCTAATGCACAAACAATCATACCCTATGATACTGTACTGCAAAGTACCAGTTTTAGCCCATTGGCCAGTTCCTTTTATCAGCGGGTACTTGTTCCCCTTAAGCCTATAACTGATGCCTCGGAAGTAGTATTAAACGCAAGGCCAGAAGATGTGGCAATTACTACAACTTATACAGATTATAACGGAAGAACCATTCAAACTGTTTCCAGGCAGGCTTCGCCTAAAATGAATGATGTGGTTAT
>JAFDZZ010000086.1:0-2848 GCA_018266715.1 Bacteroidota bacterium | reverse complement strand
GGATGATGGAAAATATAAAGACAGTATGTTACTGAGAGATTCATTATTTTACCACAACCTTTTTCCTGAAGAAGATTATAATTTTTCCCGTTTGATTTATGATGCATCTCCATTACAGCGTATTTTAAATACTACCGCTCCGGGTAACAGTTGGGCCGGGCAAAACAAAGGCAGGAGCGCCTTGCAATGGGCAAATTCAAAATTTGATAGTGTTTATTATTGGACAATAGATATTACAGGTGAAAATGATTTACCGGTTACTGAAAATTTTTATATTGATGGAAGTCTTATTGCAGAACAGGTTACCGATGAAGATGGGAAAAGGCAAATAATGTATAAAGATGAGTTTGGCCATATTGTACTTACAAGAATACAGGTTTTGCCTGACACATACCCGGGACATACCGGTTGGCTATCTACTTATTATGTTTATGATGAAGCAGGCATGCTTCGTTTTGTTATTCCGCCAAAAGCAGTAGAAGAACTTATATTAGTAAATTTGAACCTTAATGCCAACCCAGGTATTATCTCGGGCTTATGTTACAGCTATTTTTATGACCACAAAGGAAGGGTTATTGCAAAGCATATTCCAGGCCAGGGGAAAACCTATATAGCCTACGACCTATTTGGCAGAACTGTAATGCTGCAGGATGAAAAGCAAAGAGCAGAGAACAAATGGGCGTTTATTAAATACGATGAATTCAACCGGCCTGTAATGTCTGGTACTATCACAACCCCATTAAACAAAGATAGCATCATCAACCAGGCATCTGTAAGTAACGATTATCCTGTACTTACTTCAGGATACGAGGTATTTTCTGAAACCTATTATGATGAGTACAGGTGGGCAGATGCAACCGAACTTTCAGCTACCATTGACAGCAGCCATATTAATGAAAACAATTTTAATTTCAGCTTAAACAATGGCCCGGATTACGCTCAGCCCATTTCCGTTACCCAAAGAATAAGGGGAATGGCCACTGGAGCCAAAGTGCGTATTTTGGGTACAAACGATTTTTTATACAGCTTGTTTTTGTATGACGATTTTGGCAGGGTGGTTCAGGCAAAAGGCACTAATATTACGGGTGGGCTGGAAGTAAGTACTATGCAATATAGTTTTTCGGGTAAAACGCTGTCAAGTCACTTTTTTCAAAGTACCGGGTTATCCAATGCACAGCAGCATACCGTTTCCACAAAGTACAGTTACGATCATGCAGGCAGGCTGCTTGGCATAGATAAAAATATTGACAGCACCGGCAGGCTTACAATTGCCACTATGGAATACAACGAACTGGGCCAATTAACTAAAAAAATTATTGAACCCGGTTTTGACGGTAGCGAACTGGAAACGCAAAATTATGAGTATAACATTAGAGGCTGGCTATTGGGTGTAAACAGGCTTTATTTAAGAGACGAAACTCAAAAAACCTATTTTGGGTATGAACTTGGTTATAACGATACTTTAAATACCTTAATGGGTACCAGTTACCAAAAAGCCCTTTTTAATGGCAGTATTACCGGTACTGCATGGAGAAGTAAGGGAGATGGCGAATTACGCAAATACGATTATAGTTATGACGCCGCCGGCAGGTTGCTGAGTGCAGCTTTTACACAATTTAATAATGGCAGCTTCAATCTTTCTGCCGGTATAGATTTTTCTGTAAAAATGGGTAATGGCCAGGCGCCTTACAGGGCTTATGATGCCAACGGAAACATTTTGTTTATGTTACAGCAGGGCTTAAAACTTGGCAGCAGCGCCACTATTGACAGGCTCACCTATTCTTATAGCAGCGCTTCAAATAAACTTGCTAAAGTTACAGATGCCGTTATAGACCCCAATTCTAAACTGGGCGATTTTAAAGACGGAGCCAATACAACAGCCGATGACTATGTATATGATGTAAATGGAAACCTCACCAAAGATGGTAATAAAGGTATAGACACTATTTTTTACAACCATCTTAACCTGCCGGAGTTTATAGACCTTGGAGATAAAGGAACCGTAACCTACAGCTATAATGCCGCAGGGCTAAGGTTAAAAAAGCAAGTGTTTATTAGAGCATCACATACTACAATCACCAGCTTTTATCTTTCCGGCTTTGTTTATGAAACCAAACAACAGGATTCCACTGTAATTTACAATACCAAATTACTTTTTTGTGGCCATGAAGAAGGCCGTATAAGGGCTTTGTACGATAGCCTAAACCGCCCCGACAGCATTACCGGCTTTGCCTACGATTATTTCATTAAAGACCATTTGGGGAACATTAGAGTAGTAATTACTGATGATATAAAAGTTGACAAATACCCACCTGCCAGTATGGAAACCGCACAGGCTGCAACAGAAGAAGCCATCTATGCCAACCTTCCTCAAACAAGAAGCCAAATACCGCCCGGCTACCCAACCGATACCTATACCAGCCCCAATAATTATGTTGCAAAAGTAAGTGGCAGTGGTAATAGAATAGGGCCTTCTATTACCCTTAAAGTAATGGCAGGTGATAAATTTAATTTAAGAGTTACCAGTTGGTACAAACTCAATGGCGCTACACCCGGCAACCCTGTAAATCCCTTGCCCGACCTCATTGCAGCCCTGCTGAACGGTGTGGGAGGCGCTGCCGCAGGCATACACGGCGCATCTATTGGCACACAGTTACAAAGCAGTAACATCCTTACTCCCGGGGCCACCCAGTTTTTAAACAGCCAAACCTACAACAGCAGCAAGCCCAGGGCATACATCAACTGGATATTGTTTGATGAGCAGTTTAAATACGCCTCCGGCGGCTTTGAGCAGGTAGCCGCCAATGAAGAACTAAAAGAGCATATTTTTAACCACATAGAAATTACC
>JAFDZZ010000085.1 GCA_018266715.1 Bacteroidota bacterium | reverse complement strand
TTTTACCCGTAAATCTTTTTTACTTACCTGGCCAGGCTTGGAGGGTATTACAATAAAAAATTTGAAGATGTAGGGCTATTGCTTGGGGTGTACCATTTTACCAAACTCCGGCAGTTGGGCGCCTATTGGCGCAACAGGAATTTCATAAGCCTCTATTTTAGCAAGCAAATGAACAGTAAGTATAATGCCCCGCTTTACTTAAACAGTCAATACGGGTTGCCCTATTTTCATGCCGATTCTATATTTGCACAAACCCGTACTACCTTAAAGCTCGAGACCGTTTTCTTTAACCTGAATAAATTTTTGGGATTTAGGTTTGCCCCATTTGCATTTGCCGATTTTAGTTTTATCCAGCAAATCAATTTACCCACTTCCAAAACGCATGGCTATACCGCCATTGGTGCAGGGGTGCGTACCCGTAACGAAAACTTCACACTGGGTACCATTGAGTTAAGGGGCTATTATTTTCCCAGCCCCACCGCAGGCATGAAAGGCTTTAGAGGAGACCTGAGCGCTAAAATCCGTTTTAAGTATAACAATAGTTTTATTCGCCGCCCCGAGTTGGTTTCCATAAATTAACCGATGCTTTTTTTATCGGTTAAAAATATGATTACCTTTAAGTATTGATTATTGGAAAAAAATGGGCAAAATGAAGTTCACATCCTTTTATACGTTGCTTTTGGTACTTACTTCCTGCAACAATAATATTAAACCTAAATCTTCAGCAATGGAAACAAACCAAACACCGGCAATTGTTGCCGAACCGGTTTCTTATACCGGAGATTCAGTAACCATGAATGGATTTGTGGCTTACGATTCTGCTTTGAAGGGAAAACTTCCGGTAGTGATGATTATCCACGAATGGTGGGGTATTAACGACTATACCAAATCCCGGGCAAAGCAATTGGCTGCATTGGGTTACCTCGCTATGGCGGTAGATTTTTATGGAAATGGGATAAATGGAAACAATCCGGATGAAGCCCAAAAGCTTGCCATGCCCTTTTATGAAAACCCGGCAAAGGCACAAAAAAGATTTGACGCCGCATTGGAAAAAGTAAAAACATATCCACAGGCCGATACCACAAAAATTGCTGCAATCGGCTATTGTTTTGGTGGATCAATGGTGCTTAATATGGCCGCTTTAGGCGAGGATCTTAAAGCGGTAGTAAGTTTTCATGGCGGATTACGAACCGTACCAGCCCAAAGAAATACCTTAAAAGCAAAAATTTTAGTTTGCCATGGCGCTGCCGATAAATTTATACAGGCAGATGAAATTGCAGCATTTAGAAAAAACCTGGATACAGTTGGCGCCGTGTACAGTTTTAAAGCTTATGACGGCGCTTTGCACGCATTTAGCAACCCGGCGGCAACGGAAATAGGTAAAAAATTTAAAATGGATATTGCCTACAATGCAGCAGCAGATACTGCATCATGGAACGACATGAAAGCGTTTTTTAAACAATATTTTTATTGATATAGCCTAAGCCCGGTATTGAAAAAAAACTAAAAGAACGAGCAGGCAGGGTAGTGGGTTATTCTTTTTCTTTTTCCCCGTCGTTTTCTAAAGCAGGGTTTTCTGCCGTTTGGGGTAATTCATCATCCGTAGCAACGGCATCATCCATTTGAGTGTTTGCATTTACAATTATATTGCTCACTACCGTCGCTTTTTCAAACTCTTCCATAATCACTTCACTTATTTTTGGCAGTTCTTCGGGGCTGTTAATGCCAAAATAATCCATAAAAGATTTGGACGTAGCATAAATCAATGGCTTTCCTACGGCCTCTTCATTACGGCCGGCAATCACTACTAAATCTTTTTCCAAAAGTTTTTGAACGGCATAATCGCAGTTTACGCCCCGTATGCTTTCAATTTCACTTTTGGTAATGGGTTGCTTATAGGCAATAATGGCAAGGGTTTCCAGCGATGAAACGGAAAGTTTTTTCAGAAATTTATCGCCATTGAGCAGGGCAACGGTTTTATGGTATTGGGGCTTGGTTAAAAACTGCCAGCCTCCGCCGCTTTGTTTTAATTCAAACGCATAAAACTCGCTTTCATATTTTTCTTTAATGCCCTCAATGGCGGTATTCACCTGGCCAAGATCGGTACGGTCGTCAATAAATGCCTGGGCGGTATTTACCAGCTCGGTAATTTCTTCAGCCGTTAACGGTTTATCGCTGGCAAATATCAAGGCTTCTATATGCGGTATAATAAGGGCAAGTTCCATTATTGATGAATTGGGCCTAAGTATAAAAGGTTCAGTTAAAAATTATCCGTTTAATGCAGCTGCACCACTTACAATTTCGGTAAGTTCGGTGGTAATAGCCGCCTGCCTGGCCCTGTTGTAGCTTATTTTAAGTGTTTTTAATAATTCGTTGGCATTGTCGCTGGCTTTATCCATGGCCGTCATTCTTGCACCATGCTCACTCGCATTACCATCCAATACCGATTTATATAACTGGGTATTTAAAATTTTTGGCATGAGTTCGGCAATTAAAACTGCCTTGCCGGGTTCAAAAATAAAGTCGGCTTTTTTGGTATTTTCTTTTGCGGCCGATTTGGCTACGGGCAAAAATTGCTCTACAACAAAACGTTGGGTAGCGGCATTTTTAAATTCGCTATATACAATATCTACGGCATCAATTTCGCCGGCATCAAAAGCATCCATGGCATATTTGGCGGCGGTTTGTACTTTTTCAAAACTTAAGCCATTAAACAGGTCCCAATATTTATCCACTACTTTAAAGCCCAATTTATTAAAATGTTCAAATCCTTTTTTGCCGATGGGCAATACGCTTACATTGCCTGCGGCTTGCTGGCTGGCGTATTTATCTTTAATAATTTGTTTGGTAAGTTTTATCAGGTTACTGTTATAGCCGCCGCATAAACCCCTGTCGCTGGTAATAATAATAATTAGCGCTTTTTCCACATGCCTTTCTTTAGCATAGCTGGCGCTGATGTCGCTGTCGGAATTGCTCACAATATTGCTGAGCATTTCCTGCAATTTTTGGGCGTAAGGCCGCATTTGAATAATGGCATCCTGGGCACGGCGAAGCTTGGCAGCGCTAACCATTTTCATGGCCTTGGTTATTTGTTGGGTACTTTGTACGCTTTTAATCCGGTTTCTTACTTCTTTTAATGCGCCGCTCATGTAGTAGTATTATTTTTAATTGGTGTGCAAAATTAAGGCAAAATTCCGTCAAATATTTCAATAGTTTAAAACTTTCCCTTACTGTGGATAGTCTTAAAACGAGTGTGCAATTCAATGGTTATCCACAAAAACTCAATAAGTTAGCTGAAATACAAAATTGAGGATCATCTTAATAGGAAAGCTTATTTATCCGTAACTTTGCCGCCCTGTCAATTTGGCTATTTTTTACAGGTAGCACTATATTTGAACTAACAGGTTTTTTGAATAATATCATATTTATTTTATAACTATTTTATGTCAGGTTTCCTTTCCAAAATCTTTGGCGGCAGTAAAAGTGAGAAAGATGTAAAGAAAATTGCTCCCATCGTAACCGGTTCTAATGAATTTTTTGCAAAATATGCTTCCTTATCTAACGATGAACTAAGGGCTAAATCTGCCGATTTTAAGCAACGCATAAAGGCCTATTTAACCGAAATAGATGCCGAAATTGAACAAAAAAAGCAGGATGCAGAAGCGCTGCCTGAAACCGAAATCAGTCAAAGGGATGCAATTTATAAAGAGGTAGATAGCCTTTAGCCGTTGTTGGTATGCAGGTCAGGTTAAGTGCGCTGGTGTACCAACACCAGGAGGAGGCAGGTATCAATTCTCTGCGTAAACGCTGCGGCCTTCTTTCTCTGCGATTTTTTATTTTAACGCAAAGAACAGGAGAACGCTAAGGTAACGCAGAGGAAACCCTGCTTTATTAAGTTTAGATGCTCTTGTTTTGTGTACTACGAACTGATGTAGGGTACGCAACGTCCGCCAGACACTGGCAAACGCTGGGAGACGTTGCTCGGAAAAAAAGGCTATGCTGCCGCTGGCCTGGAGACACAAGTGGCGGCCTGCACACGGGTCGCTTACCTACGACGGAAGGGTAACTGTTGCAACTATGACAAGCAAGTCCGTAGTTGCAAACTACGGGCAGCTTTTAGCTTTTTATTTTTTGCTCAACTATGACAATACCAGTTTACCATTTATTTAGGAACACTACCGGTAGCTCGGGTGGTTATTTAATATTCTATACCATATAATTTACCTTGTTGAGAATATTTGAAAAATAATACTTTATCATAAACAATCAAAAGGATTGAGCATACAGGTATATAATAAATTAATTTCAATACACCCAATATAAGCAAAACAAGGTCAATTATTACTCCTATGAATAGTGAAACATCCCATTTCATATAAACTTTAAATCCTAGTTGAAAATTGTAGTATTGGCCAATCTTTACAATATACTTAAAGTATATTTCTCTGGAATCTTTTGTTGAGACCCTGTAATCTAATTTTTTTATTACAGCAAAATATCTTTCAATCAAATTTGCAATAGTCTCTTTTTCGTGTCCTTTAATTTCTTCATAATGTATTATAAAGTTGAAAATTGAATTATAATGAATTTTATTCTTTTCACTCCTAGTTAATTGAGTTTTTAATTCATTTAAAATATTTAAATATAAACTTATATTCATGGTAGATAGAAAATATATTTTATCATGGTGCATCAAAGTGTTCATAAATATCTTTAATATCATTAACCCTATTATACCATTCTGTAATCTGTTTTCCAGATGGGATAAAAAATCCCCAAGAGCCATTTGCCCAATTGGTTAAAGAACTCCAAATTCTTAAATCACTTTTTTGAAAATACAATGCTACTCCTGTCCCTATTGTATATCTTAGATTATTAGCATGTGTAAAAATAGAAGCATATGATCTAAAAGCCAAACTGCCAATATTATTTACAAGAGTACTTGATACCGTACCCACCACTCCAACAGCCCCACTCTCTAAAGCGCCATAAACCGCAAAAGGCGCTGCCACGGCGGCCCCAAAACCCGCATACATCATGCGCTCTGTGCGTTTTGCACTTTGCTCCCTTTGGTATTGCGCCTTCATGGCAGGCAACTGCTCATCATAACTTGCCCTGTCGCCGGAGCTTTGTGCAAATACTCCCCGGTACATACGGTCTTTGTAAAGCGCATAATTATGATCCCACATTACATCATAATGCTGGTCTCCGCCAAACCAGCTATATGTTACATCTCTGTTAGATTCTCCCCACGACAATGCATAGCCCCAGTAATCTTTTACCTGCATGGTGGTATATCCAAGTACCAGGGTATTTAATGTTTTAGATTCGCTACCCTCTGCCGAGCCTGAGGCTTCTTTCCATGTTGATGCTGTACCATTTACTATTTCTGCCGTCCAGGAAAATGTAACGAATTGCCCATTTGAACTAATGCTAAAGTCATTTCCCGAAGCAAAACTTACAGTTTCTCCTTCTGCACCAAATACCCACCTGTTAAAATTATCTCCAAAATCATTAATTCCAAACTCTTCAATATACTTTAATAAATCTCTTACATTTTTAAACGATGCCGGATTTTTAATTGGCTCATTTTGTGTAAATTTAGCACCCGTTGGATCATTAAAACTTACCGGGTTATTGCCTGCAAACTGGTAGGGTGTTAATGCAAAGTATTGCTCTGCCAGTACATCTATGCAATTAAAGCGCCCAATTTGTGGATCGTAATTACGCAGGGGTGTTTCGTAATACTGTATATCTAATGCTTCGTTTAGCTCGGTACCTGCATTAAATTTATATTTATTCTCCGCATAGTTTGCACCCCGCTGGCTGCGGTAGCTGATGTTTTTCATGAGCAGGCCAAAAGGGTAGTACTCATTGGTTTCGAGCAGCGGCCCGGGCTCATGGGTTATTTGCAAATTGTCAAAGAACACATCCACATTGGGTGTGGCATTGCTTACATATACATAAAGGTAACC
>JAFDZZ010000084.1 GCA_018266715.1 Bacteroidota bacterium | reverse complement strand
AACCTTGGTATTGTTTACCACAAATACATCCTTATCGTCAAAATATTCCATAATATCCCTGAACTGGCGGTGTTCAATTTGGCCGGTATGCCGGTGAATGACCATCATACGGCTTTCTTCTCTTTTTTTGGCAGGGTGCTGGGCAATAAGGTTTAAAGGGAGGTCGAACTTAAACTGAGATAATTTCATGCAATAAACAAAATTTAAAGATTTATTACATGCCGGGCTGTAGGTTATTACAGGAGATGTATCCCTTGCTGGTTAAAGGGCATTTATCATGTTACGGCATGATTTAAAGCGGGCAAAGGTAGTGAATTTATATAAAAATTCCCGTTTTTATCTTATTCCCTTAAAATTTGCCTATTTTCAATCTTTACGGCTCATTTTGGCCGTACTCACTATGCATAAACCCCGCTTATACCGCTTAATAATGTGGATTAAACCTAATTTTTTCTTTAAATATTTCTTTTTACTATTCATTCTTCCGCTTCATTCTTTAGGGCAAAATCAACCCAAAACGGCGTTGTACAACAGCTTGCTTTGGGAGATTTCAGGAAATGGTTTGGCTAAACCCTCTTACCTTTTTGGCACCATGCATGTAAGCAGTAAAATGGCATTTCACCTGGGCGATTCTTTTTATTATGCAATAAAGCAGGCAGATGCAGTAGCCCTGGAATTAAATCCAGAATTGTGGCAGCCCCAAATGGCAAGGCTGGCACAGCTTAATAATAATTATGTGAATTATGTGAAGGCAGGCGGAAACCAGTTTTTAAATGAAAAAACGTTTCGGCTTTCAAAATTCGAAGAAAAATTAAAAATGGCCCTTAGTTCAGAGCCACCGGCTATTAACAACCTGCTCTACAGGTCGTATAAAGAAAGGGAAGATTTTGAAGAAGATACTTTTTTGGATTTATATATTTATCAAACCGGGAGAAAATTGGGGAAACGACCTGCCGGTGTGGAAGATTTTTTTGAGTCTCAAAAAATTGTTTTGGAAGCTTATGCCGATATGGCCAGGGAAAACAGGAAAAATACTTCTGTTCCGGATGAAACATCCGTAAGCGAGTGGGTGGAAAAAATTCAGGATGCCTATAAAAATGGGGATTTGGACCTGCTGGACTCTATTGAAAAAAAATTGGAACCCTCACAGGCTTTTAAAGAAAAATTTTTATACCATAGAAATATCATCCAGGCCAATGCTATTGATAGCATTATTCAAACCACTTCTTTATTTGCCGGCATTGGAGCCGCCCACCTGCCCGGAGAACGAGGCGTTATTGAACTGCTCCGAAAAAAAGGATACCGGTTGAGGCCCATTCCCATGAGCAACAGGGATGCCCTGCAAAAGGAAGCCATTGAAAAAAAGAAAGTGAACGTGCATTTTAGTACACATTTTGCCAATGACAGTATGTATTATGTGGATGTTCCCGGCAATTTGTATTTATTGCAAACCCCTTATTCACCATTAAACCGCTGGCAATTTGCCGATATGAACAATGGATCGTACTATATGGTTACCCGGGTAAAAACCAATGGAATATTTTTAAGAATTGAGCCTTCCCAAACCTTGAAAAAAATCGATAGCCTGCTTTATGAAAATATCCCAGGCAAAATATTGTCAAAGAAGGTTATTCAAAATAATGGATATGCCGGGTTTGATATTGTGAATCAAACACGGAGAGGAGATATACAACGCTACCAGGTTTTTGCCACTGCATCAGAAATCATCATTTTTAAAATGAGCGGAAAAAACGATTACATCAATGGCGAAGAAGGAAACCGTTTTTTTTCATCAATTCATTTAAAAAAACGATCTGCTGCACCTTTAACCTTTACACCATCCCAGGGAGGATTTAGCATTAAGTTACCCCAGGAACCCACTCCATATTATGATGCAGTTGAACAGGACAGGTGGGAGTATGAAGCCAAAGACACGGTTAATGGAGATGCGTACCTGGTTATGAAAAAAAGCCTGTACAACTTCGATTTTATAGAAGAGGATAGTTTTGAACTCAGGATGGTGGAAGAATCTTTTCGGTCATCAGAAATTTTTGCTGAGCAAATCAGCCGCCGCTATGGCCGCATTCATCAATTACCGGCCCTGTTTGTACGGGAAAAATTAACAAATGGCGATGTGGTGAATGCTGCATTTATTTACCAGTCGCCACATTACTACATCCTGGCCAAACGCAGTTCTGATCTTTCAGACAGTTCCTTTGCTTTTGTGAACTCTTTTAAATTGCTGCCTAACGCTTACCCCGCTGCAACAGAGCTCACCGACAGTTTTTATAAGGTAACGATGCAATCCCAGGTGAAACCTGATTTGGATAATAAGATAAGATCGGTTATTGAAAAAATTAGTAACAATGCAATAGAAATGAGCAGCGCCCAGGGTTATTATTCTTACTGGCCTGCTAAAAAAAATATGTTACTAAGGAGCGACAGCACCGGGGAAACTGTATCTATTACCATCCAGGAGTATCCCAAATATTTTTACCTGGATAACCTTCACCATTTTTGGGAAAAACAATGGAATGAAGATATGGCGGAGGATATGTATATTAAAGAGAAAAAACCTATAAGCGCCGTGCCATCCGGTAAAGGGTACTATTATACGTTAAGGGATACCGGATCGTCAAAATCCATAGAGCGCCTGGTTATCCTGGATGATCATTTTAAATATTCGCTTTATGGTGTGAGTGATACCCTAACGGGATTAACAGGATTAACTAAAACTATTTTTGATAGTTTTAAGCCGTTATCATCTTCCGGCCAAAATGATATCTACCACGATAACATGCATTTGTTTTTTGATGATTTATTCAGTACGGATAGTACCACGCACAAGAAAGCTTTAAATGCATTAACCTCCGTTCATTTTAAATTTAAAGATGTGCCTTTAATGATGAAGGCTATAACTGAAGTGAACCCTACCGTTAAAGATTATTTTGAAATTAAAACCGGGTTAATATCAGAGTTGGGTTTTGTGAATGATACAATTACGGATAAAATTCCGCTGTTTTTAAAAACGATTTATGCCCAAACTGCCGACACATCATTGTTTCAAAATGCAGCGATAAAATCCCTGGCCCGTATTCCTTCGTCACTTTCTTACAGTATCCTTAAAAAAATATTTTTGCAAGATCCGCCGGTATTTGAAAACGATGGCGATTATAGCTACCTGTTTGATTATTTGGAAGATTCACTTGAACTGGCCCGGCCGCTTTTCCCCGAACTGCTTGCGCTCACTACGCTGCAGGATTATAAAGATCCGGTCATCCAGCTATTAGTGGCATTGGTGGACAGTGGCCTGGCTAAAAGAAATATGTATAAAAAACATTTCCCCTCAATTTACATTGATGCCAAAACGGCTTTAAAAAAACAATTGAACAAAGATGAGCGAAGAATGCAGGATGAGAAGAAAGATGAAGAGGAAAACAACGAAGACGAAACCCGGTATGATTATTCGGCAGGCTTTAATACCCGGTTGATGAATTATGCGGTATTGCTTTTACCTTATTTTGAGAAAGATAAAAACGTACAGCAATTTTTCAATAAATTATTGAATAGCCGAAGCGTTGAAATAAGTATGGAAACGGCATTGCTGCTTTTAAAAAATCATAAACCGGTGCCGGATAGTACCTGGTTAACCATTGCATCAAAAGATAAATTCAGGGCCGGGTTGTATGACCGCTTGCTTTACCTTGGGAAACCGGATCATTTTCCTCCAATTTATTTAAACCAGGAAATAATGGCCAGGAGTTACTTAGTGGCAAAAAGTACGGCCAACCAATTAGATTCAGTGGTGTTTCTTAAAAAACAACCCTGTGTTTATAAAGCCACTACCGGGGTTGTCTATTTCTATAAGTACAGGGTGAATAAATCCGGTGATTGGAAAATAGGCCTAAGTGGTATCCAACCCTTAGATTCTGCAGAAATTGATATCAGTAATGCACTTACCATTCTTACGGGCAAATCTTTAGTAGAGCATGAGCCTTTGGATAAGCAGCTCAATAAGCAACTCAGGCATAGGCTTTTTGCGTTGCGGAAAAGCTCTGCGGAATTTTATTTAGACGACCGTTACTATAATTATGACCGGGAAAGGTAGGGGCCGTTTATCTTAAGTTTTTGCCGGGTATGGCATCAATCAACTGTTGGGTATAGGCCATTTTGGGGTTGTAAATGATTTCATCGGCCGTACCGGTTTCTACAATTTTCCCCTGGTGCATCACCATTATCCTGTTACTGATATAATGTACAACAGAGAGGTCATGCGAAATAAAAATAGAGGTAAACTGCTGGGAATTTTTAAGTTCATCAATTAATTGCAGCATGTGCAATTGAATACTTACGTCAAGCGCCGAAACGCTTTCGTCAAAAATAATAAACGAAGGATCAACCGAAAGGGCACGGGCTATGCAAATTCGCTGCCTTTGTCCGCCGCTAAATTGGTGTGGGTACCGGTTTAGATAATCTGCTTTTAAATTTACTTTTTCCAGTAGCATCACGGCCTTATCCACCCTTTGTTTTTTATTGCTTTCCAGGCCATGCACTTTCATGGGTTCCGTAAGGGCTTCTGCAATGGTAAGTTTTGGGTTTAATGATCCGTAAGGATCCTGGAACACCACCTGCAGGTTTTTACTGATTAGCTTTTTACTGTGGCCGGGTATTTCGGCCAGGTTTTTGCCTTTTAATAAAATGTCTCCTGCTGATGGCTTTATTAACCCCAGGATGGCACGCCCAAGTGTTGTTTTACCACAACCACTTTCTCCAACAAGCCCAAGGGTTTCATTTTGATTTACATAAAAACTTACATCCTGCACCACCGTTTTGCTTACCCTGATTTTGCCCCAAAGGGTTTTCTTCTCAGCGTACTTAATCCAAAGGTTTTTAACCTCAAGTGCGTATGCGGGCCTTTTTTCACCCGGTAAAGATGCTGTATTTTCGGGGAGGGAGGGTTGGAGTACAGCGGATGATCGTTTTTGAATTGCAGGCCTGCTGGCCAATAATAATTTTGTATAATCGTGTTGCGGGTGGTATAAAATTTTTTGGGCATTGCCATACTCTGCAATAGTTCCATTTTGCATTACAATAATTTCATCGGCTACATCACTTACCAGGCCAAGGTCATGAGTGATGAGTATTACGGCCATTGAATTTTGCATCTGCAATTCTTTCAATAAGGCCAGTATGTTTTTTTGCACCGTTACATCCAGCGCTGTTGTAGGCTCATCGGCAATGAGCAATGCAGGGTTACAGCTAATGGCCATTGCAATCATAATTCTTTGCTTTTGACCGCCGCTTAATTGGTGCGGATAGCGTTTTAGTATTTGCTCCGGATTGGGAAGCCCTGTTTTTTTAAAAAGATCTACGGTTTTTTGCCGGGC
>JAFDZZ010000083.1 GCA_018266715.1 Bacteroidota bacterium | reverse complement strand
TTTGTGGTAAACAATACCAAGGTTTTTCCTGCCCGCATGTATGGCCGCAAGGAAAAAACCGGCGCCAAAATTGAAGTTTTTCTTTTAAGGGAACTTAATAAACCCAATAAACTTTGGGATGTAATTGTGGATCCTGCCCGTAAAATACGTGTTGGTAATAAACTTTATTTTGGGGAAAATGATGAACTGGTTGCCGAAGTGATTGATAATACCACCAGCCGGGGAAGAACCATTAGGTTTCTTTGGGATGGTACCGATGAAGAGTTTAAGCAAATGCTGGAATTTATGGGCGAAACCCCATTACCCAAATATATTAAACGTAAACCCGAAGAAGAAGATAAGGAGCGTTACCAAACTGTATATGCCAAATATGAAGGAGCTGTGGCAGCTCCCACTGCCGGCCTGCATTTTAGTAAAGAGCTCATTAAGCGATTGGAAATTCAGGGTATTCGTTTTGCTGAAGTAACCCTGCATACCGGCCTGGGTACGTTTAGGCCCATTGAAGTGGAAGATTTGAGTAAACATAAAATGGATGCAGAATATTACAAAATAGATGAAACGGCCTGCACTATAGTAAACAAAGCCAAAGAAAGCAGCAACCGTATTTGTTCCATTGGCACTACTACCATGCGTGCCATGGAAACTTCATATACGGCGCAAAAACTCCTGAAACCTTCTGAAGGATGGACCAATAATTTTATTCATCCCCCTTACACATTCAATATTGCCGATTCATTGGTTACCAATTTTCATTTACCCAAAACCAGCCTGTTGATTATGGCCTGCGCTTTTGCCGGGTATGAATTAATGATGGAAGCCTATAAAAAGGCTATTAAAGAAAAATATCGTTTTTTCAGCTATGGAGATTCCATGTTGATTCTCTAAACAAGAGAATGCTCAAGATATTCCCGGGTAAATAACCCGGGTTTTTTATTGTCCTAAGAGAACGGACTGATGACTTAAAAAATCTTTATAGGCAATAGCAATACCTTCTTCCAGTTTTACTTTAGGCACCCAACCCATTGCTTGAATTTTGGAATTATCCATTAATTTCCTGGGGGTACCATCCGGTTTAGTGGTATCAAAAATCAGTTTACCATCAAAGCCAACCACTTTTTGAATTAATTCTGCAAGGGCTTTTATACTAATTTCTATACCACTACCAACATTGATGATTTCCCTTCCATTATATTGCTCCATTAAAAAGATACAGGCCTCGGCCAGGTCATCTGCAAATAAAAATTCCCGAAGCGGAGAGCCGGTTCCCCAAATGACCACTTCATGTGCATTGGCGGTTTTAGCTTCATGAAAACGCCTGATTAAAGCCGGTAATACATGACTATTCTGTGGGTGATAGTTATCCTTTAACCCATACATATTGGTGGGCATAAGGCTAATAAAATTTGCGCCATACTGATCTTTATAAGCCTGTGCCAGTTTTATGCCGGCAATTTTTGCCAGTGCATAAGGTTCGTTCGTAATCTCCAATGGCCCGGTGAGAATGCTCTCTTCTTTAATAAATTGAGACGCCATTTTGGGATAAATGCAGGAACTCCCCAGGTATTGCAACTTGGTAACTTTATGCTCAAAAGCGGCATGCATTACATTTGCGGCTATCATCAAATTATCATACAGGAAATCGGCACGGTATGTATTATTGGCCACAATACCCCCCACTTTTCCGGCGCATAAAAAAACAAAAGCGGGTTTTTTTAAAGCAAAAAAATCATTTACCTGTTGTTGATTTCGCAAATCAAGTTCTGTGGACCTTTGGTAAATAAGCTGATGAAACCCTTTTGTTTGTAAAGCCCTTACAATTGCCGATCCTACTAACCCGTTGTGCCCGGCAATAAATATTTTATCACTTTTATTCATGATGACGTGGGCTTGTTTTTTAAAAGTTTAATATCGGCAGTTACCATCTCTTTTACCAGGGCTTCAAGGTTGTATTTTGGTTTCCAGCCCAACTTTTGTTTGGCTTTGGATGGGTCTCCAATTAAAACCTCCACTTCAGTTGGCCTGAAATATGCAGGATCTACTGCCACAACGATAGTGCCTTCCTTCAGTTGGCAGCCCGGCCTATTACATTTAATCACTTTACCTTTTTCATCCATACCGGTATTTATAAATTCAATTTCAATACCGGCTTCTGCAAAAGCCATTTTTACAAAGTCCCGTACGGTGGTGGTTACCCCTGTGGCAATCACATAATCTTCCGGGGTTTGCTGTTGCAGCATCATCCACATGGCTTCTACATAATCTTTTGCATGGCCCCAATCCCGCTTTGCATCTAAATTGCCCAGGTAGAGGCAAGTTTGCTGTTGCAAAGCAATGGCTGCCACAGCCCTGGTAATTTTACGGGTTACAAAAGTTTCACCCCTAAGTGGGCTTTCATGATTAAATAATATGCCATTACAGGCAAACATATTATAAGCTTCCCGGTAGTTTACCATAATCCAGTAAGCGTAAAGCTTAGCTACTGCATAAGGGCTCCTGGGATAAAAAGGAGTTGTTTCTTTTTGGGGAATTTCCTGCACTAAACCATAAAGCTCCGAAGTAGAAGCCTGGTAAATTTTAGTTTTCTTTTCCAGTCCCAGGATTCTTACTGCTTCTAATAACCTTAAGGTTCCTATACCATCTGCATTAGCCGTATATTCCGGTGTTTCAAAGCTCACTTTTACATGGCTCATTGCAGCAAGATTATAGATTTCGTCGGGCTGGGTTTCCTGCACAATTCGAATCAGGTTGGTGCTATCGGTCATATCTCCATAATGCAAAGTAAAACGTACATTTTGTTCATGCGGATCCTGGTACAAATGGTCAATCCTGTTTGTATTAATAAGGCTCGATCTCCTCTTTACGCCATGAACGAAATACCCTTTTGAAAGTAATAACTCGGCAAGATAAGCGCCATCCTGCCCGGTAACCCCGGTAATTAAAGCCGTTTTCATTTAATATAAAAAAATTTTACCCTCCCGTGACTTCAAATGCAAATTAACAATTGCAATATACAGCTATATCATGAGAGAAATATTGGTTAGGACTAATGTTGAAGCACAGAAGATTCTCAATAAAATAATAAATAAAACGGAGACATTAAAAGGGCCGTGATAGAAATCACAGCCCGATAAAAAATCCAATATCCTTATGAAAACCATTAATTAGACGTCAGAAAAAACAGGAAAGTTGCTTTGCTGCAAAAATATTCTTTACAGCAGGGGCAAAAAAAAGGGGCCATGATGGAAATCGCAGCCCGTTTTAAATCCAATATCCTATGAAAAACCAATCTATAGACGGGCTACTAATTAAAATGGTTTTTCTCAATAATGTTAAACAAAATAAAAAGGTAGAAAAGATAGATAGAATAGGTTAAAAATAAAAAAGGGGCCATGATAGAAATCGCAGCCCGTTTTAATCCAATATCCTATGAAAAACCAAGTATTAAACGCCTACTTGATTGTTTTTATTGTATTTATCTAAAAAAATTCTAACTATTGTACGCTCATGATAAGGCCGGAATGGAGAATTTGTCTGCAAGCTGCTCCAGGTCGGCAATAACCTGGGGATCCAATATAAAGCCGTTTGTTTTCCGCCTTTGCTCCATTTCTGCTTCAGGCTCCCCCGGAATAATGATCCTTTCTTTTCCTTCAATGGTTTTGGCCTGTTTAAACCGTTTAATCCAGCGGTCCATATCTTTTTTAAAATCGGCGGCAGAACGAAAAGCATCAATACGCATTGCTCCTAAAAAATGGCCTATTCCTTTACCCGGCATATTGTCGGGCATGGGTAAGTAAGCGGGAAAAGGAGGAACCCATGGGCCAAAATTTGCTCCACTGAGTATGCCGGAAAAAAAATCTACAATACTGCCGAGCATATAACCTTTATGGCTGCCATGCTCTTTATCGCCTCCAAGCGGCAGCAATGCCCCGCCTTTTTTCAGTTCACCGGCATTTGTGCTGCTATTCCCTTCGCTGGTTTGTACCCATCCTTGCGGTGCAGGTTTATTTTGCCGCTGTAAAATTTCTAATTTTCCATTAGCTGCCGTTGTGGTAGCAAAATCGGCTACAAAAGGGGGCTCCTCACCTGCGGGTATGGCTACGGCTATAGGATTGGTGCCCAATAACCTTTCGGCGCTATAGGTTGGGGCAACTAAGGCCGAAGCATTGGTCATGGCAATGCCAATCATATCATAAGAAAGTGCCTGCATGGCATGGTAACCGGCTATGCCAAAATGGTTACTGTTTTGCACACTCACCCATCCTGTTCCTGCGTTTTTAGCTTTTTCAATGGCAATTTGCATAGCAACCGGAGCCACTATAAGGCCTGGGCCGGCATCGCCATCCACTACTGCAGTAGAAGGAGTTTCATGCACTATTTTAATATCCGGGTTGGGTTTAAGCCTATGCACTTCCCACAATCTTACATATCCGTTTAGCCGGGCTATACCGTGGCTGTCAATTCCTCTCAGGTCGGCGCTTAATAATGCAGTAGCTGCCTGTTGGGCATTTTGCTTTGTACATCCAATTGCCAAAAAAATGTTTTTTGAAAAGTCGAATAATGCTGAGTAAGAGTAGTTCTGCATGAATCAAAGTTCGTAAAAAGTTGAATGGTATTTTGAACCGGGGAAAATAAAAAAACTGTTTCTTACGAAACAGTTTTTAACATTAAATAGTATTGAATTAACTGATTTTTTCAACCTGCATATAACTCAGCTCAACCGGTGTGGCCCGTCCAAATATTTTTACCTGAACTTTAAGTTTTTTCTTTTCATCACTTACCTCTTCAATTACGCCATTGAAATCGTTGAAGGGCCCATCAATAATTTTAATGGTTTCACCAATAATAAACGGCTCGCTCATGGTTACGCCGCCCACATCGCTCATTTCGTCAACCTTACCCAGCATTTTATTCACTTCGGCTTTACGCAGTGAAATAATATTTCCTTTGGAACCTTTTCCATCGGTTAAAAAGTGCATCACATTGCTTACATTACTTACGTGTTGAATCACATCGTCGGAAAGTTTACCTTCCAATACTTCTATCATTAAGTAACCGGGATAGAAATTGCGTTCACGCATCACTTTTTTCCCGTTAAGTACTTTGTACACTTTTTCAACCGGTAAAAACACCTGTTTTACCACTTTGTCCCAACCATGCCGAACAATATCCTTATCGAGGTATTCTTTTACTTTTCGTTCTTTTCCACTTACCACCCTCAACACATACCATCGGGTTTCTTTTTCCGGTGTAACAACTGCTTCCATCTTATGCAAATAAAGAGTAAATAAATTTCATTGCGCCATTGGCCACAAAGTCCATAAGCGCCACAACAGCCGTAATTAAAATGGTAGCCCCAAGCACAATCATAGTGCTTTGTTGCAGGTTATCCCATTTAGGCCAGCTTACTTTTTCCGTAAGTTCATAATAGGATTCTCTTACGTAGTTTACAAATTTTGACATTTCTAATTGTTTAGTATTCTGCAATTCAACGGTTCAATAAATAGTCCTCATTAAACAAAGTTTACCCAAATTGCTTAAAGTGCAGTATTATAAGCAGGTATAAACTTGAACCGGTTAACCCTTTCATTTGCACGGGCACTAGGATTCGAACCC
>JAFDZZ010000082.1 GCA_018266715.1 Bacteroidota bacterium | reverse complement strand
TTCGAACCCTCCCCCTACAGCTTTTCTGGTTTTTCAATAGCCTTTACCTCATCATGTGGTAAAGGCTTTTTAGTTTCTTTACCCTGTAAATTTTATCGCTTTTTGCTATTGCCTATTGAAGCTTATCTTTGAAAGAGATGGCACAAAAAAAATTATTCCGGTTTGGAGAAATAAAAAAGTTTAAAAATGTGCTGGAGTACCCCGAAAATATGAAGGGAAACTGGCGCCATTTTTTTAACAACTCCCATCCTATAACATTGGAACTGGCCTGTGGAAGAGGAGAATATGCCGTAGGCCTTGCCGGCATGCACCCTTCCCAAAATTTTATTGGTGTAGATATTAAAGGCAACCGGATGTACATAGGCGCCAAAAAAGCGTTGGAAAATAATTTAAGTAATGCCGCCTTTCTACGTACGCAAATAGAAATGCTTCCTAACTATTTTTCTCCGGGAGAAGTGGATCAAATTTGGATTACATTTCCCGATCCGCAACTGCGTACTTCAAAAGCAAAAAAAAGGCTTACCCACCCAAGGTTTTTAAGGCTTTACCATCAAATTTTAAACCCCCATGGTTGCATCCATTTAAAAACCGACTCTCCACAACTCTATCATTTTACCTTACTGGTTATTGATAAGTACGGGTTAACCTTATTAGAAAAATCCGACAATGTATATGCTGGCAACCACACACCGGAGCTGGCTATAAAAACATTTTACGAAAGCCTCGATATTGCCCAAAGCAAAAAAATACATTATCTGCGGTTTTGCCTGCCACAAAATATCCCCAACTTTGACAAAGAATTTCAGGATTTGCTAAAGCAAACGGAAAATATTGCAGCAATTGACTGATGTTTTATTTTGATAATGAAAAAAAAGGCTCCTAACAAATCAAAAGAAGAAACAGCAAAAGAATATAGTTTTTTTGCAGACGTATTTGATGTGGTAAGGCTCATACCCAAGGGGAGGGTTACCTCTTACGGCGCAATTGCTGCATACCTGGGCACCAAATTATCTGCACGTATGGTAGGTTGGGCCATGAATGCCTCACACAACGCAAAGCCAAAACTGCCTGCACAACGAGTGGTAAACCGCAATGGTATGCTTACCGGTAAGCATCATTTTGAAACCCCCACCAAAATGGAAGAGCTTTTAAAAAAAGATGGTGTAGCAGTAAAAAACGATAAGGTAGTTGACTTTAAAAATATTTTTTGGGATCCTGCTATAGAGTTGGGGTATTAATTTTATTGGAAATAAACTCGTTAAAACACCCCCTTAAAATTGGGTTTTAAAACGGTTGTTTCTGGTAAAGCGTTATTGTAGTTTTAAAAATGAAAACAAATATATTTTACCCAAAATTTTTTTTATGAAAACAATTTATTCTTGTATACTTTCCATTTGCTTTTTAACTTTTATACAATGTAATGCTGTAAAAAGCCAAATTGTAATTGGTAGTATAGAAAAAAATTCTGACGGCAGCTACAACCCATCTTCTGCAAAGTTTACAGTGGATATGCAACCATATTTAAAAACCTGGAGTAGTAAGTTGAAAAATCTAGCAAATATAGAAGCCGATTTAAAAACCGTTGAATTGGGCATATATGAAGGCTCTGCTTTTTTAAGAGCAAGAAGCACAGCGTATGTTTCCACCACCAATATTAGTTTAAGCGGCAACAATATTGTTATATTAAAAGCCACTTCAAGCGCATCTTGTACCACTAAATGCTGCTCCAGCTCTACAACAGAATGTATTTTACTTATGGGAGGTACCTGTACCAAATGCTCTTGCAATGATTGCGTAAGAACACAATCCTCTGCTTCGTTTTTACTGGAAGAGTAAAAAATAATTCCCCGCTTTATGCAAACTCTTTAGCCTTTGCCTTCTCTACACACTTAGGGGCAAGCCAGGGGGCATCCAAATAATTCTTATAAATTGCCTGCGTATGCAGGGCGGCAGTATAACAGTGCTGGCTCAAGCATAGAAACAACAGGCTAAGCTCAAATTTACTCCCAAACAATTTAGCAACAATACCGTTAAAACACCCTCTTAAAATTGGGTTTTAAAACGGTTGTTTGAGGCAAAAACCGGAATTAGCTTTGTATAAAGAAGTAGCACACAATAACTTATTCCTATAAAACGAGATATGGCGGCGAAGCAATTTGCCGCCTTTCTGTGTTAGTAATACGGCTCTATTAGTAAATAAACCAGCACACCGCTTACTGCTACATAAAACCACACGGGCCAGGTAACCCTGGCGAGCTTTTTATGTTTATCGTAATCTCCCGTTAAAGCCCGGAACGCCGTAAATAAAATAAAGGGAAGTATGATGCCCGCCAGCGGGATATGGGTGAGCAGCAAAACATAATAAACGATGCGCATAAAGCCTGTATGGCTTTTTTCGGTTTGGTCAATAATCTGATCATGGTTCAAATCACCAAACTTAGTGGGGTCGGTTAATAAATGATGGGCAATATAGCTCAAAAGGAAAACCACCGATAAGAGAATGGCCGTAAGCATCACCCGTTTGTGCAGTAAATAATTTTTTGCTCTTACTGCCCATAATGCCGCAATGAGTAAAACTGAAACCGTTGCATTTAGAATTGCATTAATCGTTGCAAAAATATGGGCGTCAAAAGGCAGGCTGACTTTAACTGTTGTTTTGCTTAATAATAAAATACCGGCAAACACCAGTAACGACACGGCAAGGATAATTACCCTGGCCCTTTTATCATTTTTTTGTAAAGTGGGTTTTAGCATTTTATTCCCGGGGTTTGCGTTTGCTAATAAAAATGGTGATGGCAATAGCGGCTACAATCCCAAAAATAATTATGGGTAGTATAGGTATAAAATTGCGAAAAAACGAAGGGCTGTTTTTTCCCTTTTCCAGCATCAGGATGGGGATATCACGGGCAAGTTGCGCAAGCTGCACCGTATCAAAACCATTATACCAACCTCTTACCACACGGCTGCTGTCCAGCAAAAAAAAGTTTTCCGTATGTATAAACGCCGTATCTACATCAGTATCGGCTACGCTGGCTTTCATTTCGGTAAGCGCAAAATCATAAATTTCTTTTTTATTGCCGGTAACAAACCACCAGTTATCCTGGTTGGCATTAAAGCGGTTAGCAAAATGCCTGAGTTGCGGTACGCTATCGTTTTCAGGATCTACAGATATGGAAATAAACTGAACAATGGAATCGTTTTTTACGTAAGATTGCTGCAGCCGTTTCATATTTACCGTAAGCCCGGGGCAAATGGTGGGGCAGCGAGTAAAGAAAAAATTCAATACAATTATTTTTCCCCTGGCATCATTTAGGGAAACCGGTTTGCCGTTTTGATTAATAAAAGAAATATTTTTTACAGAGTGCCAAAGGGTATCGGTAGTTCGTTTTCCGGCTTTTTCTACAACGGCAACACTGTCATAAAAATATCTCCGGGGCATGTGAACGGCATTTTTACTAAAATCCTTTACCAGTAAAAATCCTATAAAAGGGATGAAGAGGGCAATAATTAATGCCCATAACGCTGTTTTATTCATAACTGCGTGCAAAGTTCGTATTAAATGTTAAAGGCAACAATTTAAAAATGTTTCAGTAATGCAAAAAAAAACCATTGCAGGGGGCAATGGTTTCAAAAAAAATCAAGTTGTTGGTATTATGGTTTTTCGTGTTGTTGCATTGCCGGTGTAGCCTGCTGCACCTGTTCGGTTTTATACTCCCTGCTGTGTGCATTGGTGTTTTTCATGTTCTTCCAGCTTTCGCCTTCCCAGAGGAAAGAAATAATAAACCATACGAACAGCATTAGCGGGATGATGATGGTAGTGATAAAATTACGTACTTCATCGCCAAGATGCATAAACACCGATACAATATAGTAGGCCTTTAGAAGCGTTAAAATACAAATTACCCCTTTTATAAATAAAATAAGATGATAGTTTACATGGGGATCGCCATACCAGTGCCTGGCCAGCCCAAAGCCTAAAGCCAGTTCAACCAGCGTTATTACAGAAAGTATGGCCATAACCACCCAAATGCGCCTGGTACTGCCATGGTGTTCCGGCTGCAGGGTTACTTCTGAAAAAGATTGATGTTGTGTTGACATATTTTTATTAAATAATATTAATGTTTAAATCAGGTAAAAACAAAGGAAAACAAATACCCAAACTAAATCTACAAAGTGCCAGTATAAACCTGCTTTTTCTATCATTTCATAATGGCCCCGTTGATCAAAATGCCCAAGCCTTGTTTTAATAAGCATAATTACATTGATAACCACGCCGCTAAAAACGTGAAAACCATGAAAACCTGTTATT
Source organism: Bacteroidota bacterium (assembly GCA_018266715.1). Taxonomy (GTDB): domain Bacteria; phylum Bacteroidota; class Bacteroidia; order Chitinophagales; family Chitinophagaceae; genus Ferruginibacter. The sequence continues at coordinate 8,517 of JAFDZZ010000082.1, read as the reverse complement.
CCAAAAAAGTACCCTCCAAATGCTACGGGTCCAAGCGTATTCACATGTTCACCGGCGTCGGCTCCCATTTTGGCTAATACATCATGGGGTACGGCTGGCCCCCAGGGATTGTGAGATACCGTTGTGCCAATGGTTTGAAGCGCCCCATCTACTAATACTTTATGCTCGCCGGTTATTAAGTGGGTCCATTCCCATGCCTGGCAGCTTAAAAACGCAAGGCCGCCCAAAATGGTTAGGATCATATATTTTTCAACCCCTTTTCGGTTCATGTGCCGTCCTTCATGTACGGCCAAAACCATAGTAACCGAACTGGCAATCAAAATAAACGTCATTAAGCTTACAAAGGCCAGCGGAAGATCCTGGTGGCCAAAGCCCGGAAAGGCATTAAAAATATGGTTGGGATCGGGCCAGTAATTGGCGCTAAACCTGATGGTACCATAGCTGATAAGGAAAGCTCCGAATGTGAAGGTATCGCTGATGAGGAAATACCACATCATCACTTTACCATAGCCAATATTGAAGGGGCTCCTGCCGCCGCTCCACCATTTTGTTCCTGCCGGAATAGCTGATGTTGACATATTCTATTCTTTAATATAGCGGGAAATTTTCTTTCCCTTTTATTTTAATCGTTTTTGATTTTTTTATTTTATCATCAACAAAAAAATCAATAAATAAATCCAAAGTATATCCACAAAATGCCAGTAGGTACTTAACAATTGCACCGGCACAATGTTATAATTTTTTACCCTGCTTCCAAATGCCCTTATGGACATGAACAGCAAAGCAACAATACCGCCCAATACATGCAGGGCATGAATACTTATTATCACATACAAAAACTGGTAAGAAATATTTGCGCTTAAGGTATGGCCCTGTGCCCACATTTCTTTAAACCCAATTACTTGCAATACTACAAATAGCGCCCCTAAAACAAAAGTTGCCGCCATCAGTAAACGATAGCGCTTCATTTGCCTGCTTTCAAATGCCTTTTCTGCCAGCCAAATGGTAAGGCTACTTAGCAAAATGGCTGCCGTGCTTACCCAAAATACCCCGGGCAGTTCAAAGCCCACCCAATCGGCCTGGTTACGTTTAATGATGAAGGCGCTGGTAAACCCGGCAAACATCATCATTATACTTCCTATTGCCATCCACATATTAAACTTATGCGGATGAATTTTTTTTCGTTGATCCATTACCACAATACTCATATCGTTAATTGTTGCCTCTAAAAGGACAACTGATTTTTATAGTTTTATTTTATCGGCGTATAAACTCAAAAAAACAATCATTAAATAAAAATAAGAACTGAACATCACTTTTCTTGCTGCGTTAGCATTCATCTTGTAATAAAGCATGATGCTTACAAACAGCATCCACAAATTACAGCCCAAAATCACCCACATACTTGCTGCCCCGCTCACCTGGTAGTAATAGGGCAATATGCCTACCGGAATCATCAAGGTACTGTACATTACGGTTTGCAAAGCCGTGAATTTTGTTGGGCCTTTATCGCTGGGCAGTAATTTAAACCCGGCCTTTGTATAATCCTGGTGTGCCAGCCAGGCAATTGCCCAAAAATGAGGAAACTGCCATAGAAACTGTATTGAAAATAATACCCAGCCACCTGCCCATGTATTATTACCGCCTTCAGCAAACCCGGCAACCCAACCGATTAAACAGGGCAAAGCCCCGGGAATACCACCCACTAATACGGCAATGGAGCTTACTGTTTTTAACGGAGTATAAATAAACCCGTATAAGAAAAAACTAAATAAGCCCAGTAAGGCACTTTGATAATTAAAAAAATACCAAAGCATTGCCACTCCAAGGGCGCCGCAAATTCCGGCAAACAGGTAGGCTTCCGTTTGCGACATCCTCCCTGCAGCTACCGGTCTTTTGGCCGTACGTTTCATTACTGCATCGGTATGTTTTTCCATGGCCTGGTTAATGGCATTGGCTCCGCCGGTTACCAGCATACCTGCTACAAAAAATAAAAGAACTTGTACAAAGTCAAACCGAACAACGTTTGGCGAAAGCAAATAACAAAACACCGAAACAAACACTACTAAAAAACTTAAAGTGAATTTGATTAATTGGAAATAATCTTTCACTTTACTGGATTCCCTTTTTATAAGGGTTTCGGTTGTATTACTTTCTTTCAACATTCCTCAATACCTGCTTATCCTGTAAATAAGCATTTTCAACTTTGATTTTATATCCCTGCATTTAAAGCATAGTTATAAAATTAATTAATGATGGCTTTCATTAGGGCCAATAGGCTCAGTTTGGGGGATATATTCCCTGCCATCTTTTGAATAATCATAAGGCCAGCGATGCACTTCCGGTATTTCCCCTACCCAGTTGCCATGGCCGGGATTAATGGGTGTAGTCCATTCCAAAGTTGTGGCATGCCAGGGGTTGGTACTTTTTTCCCTGCGGCCTTTAAACATGCTATAAAAGAAATTAACCACAAAAAGTATTTGTGTTAGAAATACGATGATTGCCACAATACTAATAAATTCATTTAAGCCGGCAAACATTTTAAAAGATTCCCAATTGGAGTAATCATAATAACGCCTTGGCATTCCGGCAAATCCTTCGTAGTGCATTGGCCAAAAGATGAGGTAGGCGCCAATAAGGGTAATCCAAAAATGAACATATGCCATAGGATTATTCATTTGACGCCCAAAAAACTTCGGAAACCAATGGTACACGCCGGCAAACATTCCAAAGAATGCGGCAACACCCATTACAATATGGAAGTGTGCGATATTAAAATAAGTATCGTGCAAATGAATATCTAAAGAAGAGTTTCCGAGGAAAATACCGGTTAACCCTCCGCTGATAAACATACTTACAAAGCCTATGGCAAATAGCATAGCCGGAGTAAATCGAATATTGCCCCGCCATAAAGTAGTTAACCAGTTAAATACTTTAATAGCCGATGGCACCGCAATTAATAAGGTAAGTAAAACAAAAATTCCGCCCAGGAATGGGTTAAGGCCGGTTACAAACATATGGTGCGCCCAAACCAATAACGATAATATACAAATTACAAACAGTGAGCCCACCATGGCCAGGTAACCAAAAATAGGTTTTCGGCTGTTGACGGATAATATTTCCGAAACAATGCCCATGGAAGGTAAAATAATAATATACACTTCCGGATGGCCGAGGAACCAGAAAAGATGCTGGTATAAAATTGCACTTCCGCCTTCATTTGGAAGTATTTTTCCGGCAACCACAATATCACTCAAGAAAAAGCTGGTGCCCAGGTTACGGTCAAACAACAACAAAATTGCTGCACTTAATAAAACCGGGAAACTTAATATTCCCAAAATGGCCGTAAATAATAATGCCCAAATGGTGAGGGGGAGCCTCGTCATGGACATTCCCTTTGTGCGTAAGTTTAAAATAGTTGTAACATAGTTAAGCCCAGCCAACAATTGAGAAACGATAAATAACGCCATACTTATCAACCATAAATCCATTCCTATTTTACTGCCATCCATTGCATCGCCCAAAGCGCTAAGCGGTGGGTAAACCGTCCATCCGCCACTTGCAGGGCCGGTTTGAACAAATAATGATGATACCATTACAACCGATGCCAGGAAAAATATCCAGTAGCTCAGCATATTAAGAAATGGCGAAGCCATGTCTCTTGCACCAATTTGCAGGGGTATTAATAAGTTGGCAAAGGTGCCGCTTAGGCCTGCGGTTAATACAAAAAATATAAGAATGGTGCCATGCATGGTTACCAATGCATAATAAAATTCAGGATCGAGCCTTCCGCCGGGGGCCCATTTGCCTAAAAAATCTTCCAGTATAGGAAAGGTCATTTCCGGGAAGCCCAGTTGTAAACGGAAAATAACAGAAAAAAGCCCACCGATTAAAGCCCAAACAATACCCGAGATGAGATATTGTTTTGAAATCATTTTATGGTCCTGGCTAAAGATATACTTGGTCAGGAAGGTTTCATGATGATGTTGCCCAAAATGTGCATCGTGGCCGTGTTGCACATGAATATCGGTTGATGTTGCTATGCTGCTCATATCTTTATTATTTGCCCAATGAGGAAATAAACTTTATTAATTCGCTTTTGCTAGTGGTGTTTTAATCGAGTCTGCCGTTGCTGTGGTACTGTCTGCCGTTTCACTTTTAAAAATGGTTTTGTATTCAGGCGATTGCAAAGACAGCCAGGTTTTATATTTAATATCAGATTCTACAACAATTACGCCACGCATGGAAAAGTGGCCTTTTCCGCACATTTGGTCGCAACTGATTTCATAAACAAAATTAGGATTGCCGGTTCTTTCTTTCATTTCGGCAGTGGTGTACTTTGGCGTAAACCAAAGTGTGGTAGGGATCCCCGGAACCGCATCCATCTTCATCCTAAAATGGGGTAGCCCCACGTTATGAATAACATCCTGTGAGTGAATAATTAATTTCACCGGCACACCTACGGGTAAGTGCATTTCTGTAGAGCGAATATCATCATGGCTGGCAGGGTCGTCAAAATCTACAGCAAGAGTGTTGCCTGAAGGATTGTTATAGAGTTTAAAATTTTTTTTGCCAAATACTCCATCTTTACCCGGGTACCGTACATCCCAGCCAAACTGGTGGCCGGTAATTTCCACCATGATAGCTTCTTTTGGAGGATCGCCGGTAATTTTAAACCAAAACCTTAAGCCTATTACAACCAGTATGGTAAGTGTAATGGCCGGTACGGTGGTCCAAATTAATTCCAACGTACTGTTGTGCGGATAATAAAATGCTTTTCTTCTCTCTTTCTCCTGGTAGCGGTATGAAAACCAAAATAAAATAATTTGGGTAATAAAAAACACAATCCCGGTAATAATGATGGTTACCATCATCATTTTATCAATGGTTTCGCCTTCTACTGAAGCAGAACCTTGAGGAAAAAGAGTTTTAGGATAGTATAAATGGTTGCAATACCATACGCCGATAAGCCCGAGAATAAGAAACCCAAATAAAAGGGAAGCGTTTAATTTATTGGTTTGCTTGCGGGTAGTTTCTTCGCCTTTTAATATACTCAAATATTCGGTGGCTTTCGAAACCTGGAAGATTACGATAAAAATAATTATGGAAATGGCTACTATAAAAAACTCCTTCATTGTATAAATTTTAATGCCCCTTTTAAATTTTTTTAGGCCGGGCTTTTATTTATTCAGTTCTTTTTTAATCTTTCCTATTGTTACAAAGTTACAACAATTCAATGCTCAAAGCCAGCATACACTAGGTATGATGAATCATACTTTCTTTTATATATGGATGATTGGATGCCAACAATGAATTTTTACTGATGTATCTTCCTACGCCCCACATAATAATACCAATAAACAATGCGGCTATACCAAATTCAAAGAAATTCATTTCGGCATGTTCATGTAATGCGCCGGGCATTACCATTTGGTAAAAATCTATCCAGTGCCCAAACACAATCATAATAGACAAAAACATCATTGCCGTCCAGTTTCTTTTGGGCGCTTTTTTCATCATTAATAAAAGTGGAGCAAGAAAATTCAAGATCAGGTTTAAGAAGAATAACCCACGGTACGGGCCGCCTTTTTCGGCAGTGCCGATGCGGTCAATAAAATAACGGGTTTCTTCCGGTTGGTTGCTATACCAAATCAACATATACTGCGAAAACCATAAATAGGCCCAAAAAATAGAAAACGCAAACATAAATTTTCCTAAGTCGTGTAAATGCTCATCGTTCACATATTCCAGTTGCCCCTGGTTTTTAAGATAAATCACAAATATGGCAATAAGGGAGAGGCCCGATACAAAAGTGCTGGCAAATGTGTACCAGCTGTACATGGTGCTGTACCAGTGTGCATCAATACTCATTAACCAAAGCCAGGGAAGGGTGGAGCCTACCGTTAAGGTAAAAACAACGGTAAACAAAGAAGCCCAAACGGTATTTTTCCAAATCCATTTTTTTCCGGTTTCATAGTCCATATGTCCTTCTTTATCGGACTGAAGACTCATGCTTCTCATTTTTTTACCAATGAGCGCCCAAAGGCCTACAGATATTACAGAAAATATGAGGAAGAAACCGGGGCTTAAGAAGCCTTTTTTTCCATAAAGTATTTTATCATTATTAACGGCATCCTTATCCAACCAATGGTAGATATCGGTACGGTTGCCAAATACAAGGGCTATTAATATTACCAGTGTTATAAGGCCTAATACCGGCACCAGGCTGGAGATAGCTTCCGGCACACGGCGAAGGGTTACCTGCCAGCCCCCATGGGCCATCGTAGTAATGCAAATAAAAAACATCGAGGTGTTTACTACAAGCAACCAGTAGGTACTATTTTGTAATAACACTGCCCAAAAACGGGTGCTGTTAATATTTTCTCCATGACCGGCATGCTCAAACGGATGATACATTATGAATCCCCAAAGTAATGCTGCAAGGCCTACAATAAGTAACCCTAGTGTCCATTTTTTATATGTTCCCGGTAGCTCGAAATGATGGTTCATTTAAAAAAATATTTTTAGTTTTTATTGTTTTTTGGCGCTGTCAGCGCTTGCCGTTGTGGATGCCGGCGCTGCTGCCGGACCTTGTAATGTGCGAATGTATTTTATGATCTGCCACCTTTCTCTTGGTGTAAGCTGGGAGGCGTAGCTCCCCATATTATTTTTACCATATTCAATAGAGTGGTACATTGTACCATCGGCCATAGCTTTAAACAAATCGCTGGTTAAGTTGGCTACACCCGGTACTTTTTCGGCAATTGGCCCGTCTCCATGTCCTTTTGCCCCGTGGCAAATGGCACAGTTGATATTATATAGCCGGCCGGCTTCACTTAATTCTTCTTTAGAAATAGTTTCTATCGGGTTTTTCACCATTGCACTTTGGGCATAGCCGGCGCTATCGTGTGGTAAGGTATAAATAAATAAATCGCCCCTTTTAACTGTACCGGCAACCGGTAGGCTGTTGTAGTATATTTTGCTTCCTTTATTCAGCTTGTCACTCGTAAATTTATTACTATCCAAAACGGCATACGCATCAATAGCTACACTATACGCCATATCGGGCATATACACAATACCCGGTGAGCGCCTTGGGCCGTTACAGCTTATTAAAGTAGCCCCAAAGGCTAAGAGGATTGCTGCGGCTGTTATATTTTTTTTCATCCTTTTATTAAGTACTTTAAACGTAATAATGAATTTAAATAAGATTTACCCTTGCGGGGTATGATATAACTTTTGTTCTTTATTGTAAGTTCCTATCCACCAACCGGTTTCGGCCACCTGAACATTAATATTTTCGGCGCCGGCAGTTTTCAAAAAATTTTGAACGTCGGCATCATTCGTTTTGTCAGTGCATTCAATTGCCATTACAAACTTATCGTCGGTGGCAGCAAGGCTAAAGTGGTGTTTTTTAACAAAAGGCGCAAGGGTGCATAAATAACAAAAAGTAAGCACCATGCCAATTGCTGAAAACAAAACCGTTAATTCAAACATAATGGGTATCCAGGCGGGTAATGAAAAATGCGGCTTGCCGCCAAAGTTCAACGGCCAGTCGTAAACTAATATCCAGGTTATAAATCCAAATGCGGTAAGTGTACCAATTGTGGCATAAATAAACCCAGCAGTATGAATACTGGTTTCTCTTATACCCATGGCATGGTCTAACCCATGCACAGGGAATGGCGTATAAACATCATGAATTTTATACCCTGCTTTACGTACATTTTTTACAGCCGGAAAAAGTACTTTTTCATCAGAAAAAGAACCCACAACAAATTTTTTTATTCCTCCTGCCATTTATTATTATTTTAATTCAAATATTTTTAAATCTCTTCACTTTATGAGTTTAGAGCACTTTGCTTGACTTAATGTGCGTGTTCCACTTTTTCAATATAAAACTTCTCGGCATCCAGTTTTTCCAGTTCGGTCATTTTCACTTTGTAATTTTCGCCGCTGGTTTTCAATATGGCTTTAATTTCTGCCACCGCAATAACGGGGAAGTATTTTGCAAACAGGAAAAAGCAGGTAAAAAATAACCCGAAGGTTCCCAAATAAAATCCAATTTCCCATATTGATGGGGAGTAATACGTACTCCAGCTACTGGGCAAAAAGTCCCGGTATATGGAGGTTACGATAATTACAAAACGTTCATACCACATACCAATATTTACGATAACGCTCATGAAGAAGGTAAACGTAATATTTCTTCTCAGCTTTTGGCTCCAGAATACCTGTGGAGAAGCTACGTTACAAAACATCATAAGCCAATAACTCCAGCCGTATGGTGAATTGATGTTTACCCTGTTTTCTCTAAAGGCCCACCATTCGTATGGATTTTGGCCGTACCATGCAATGAATAATTCCGTTAAATAAGCACAACCAACAATGCTGCCCGTGAGTACAATTACTTTATTCATTGCCTCTATATGACCAAGGGTAATATAATCCTGCAGGTTCATTACTTTACGCACTACAATCAATAAGGTTTGTACCATGGCAAAACCCGAGAAGATG
>JAFDZZ010000081.1 GCA_018266715.1 Bacteroidota bacterium | reverse complement strand
CCCGACCCTGTTTGCCAGGCAAGTATCCTAACTATTGGAAAAAGGAAAGGAAAAAATATACTGGCTTTTTGTAATGCAGCGGATGAAAAGAAAAGAAACAACCTTACCCTTCGCATCAGTTATGATGATGGCAAAACATGGAAGAAAAATTTTGTGATATACAAAAATCCATCGCAGCCAGATGCCGCAGCCTATTCAGATATTGTAAAAATTTCTAAAAATAAAATTGCTGTGCTATTTGAAAAAGACAATTATTCGCAAATTGTATTTACGGTGGTAAAATGGAAATGAGTCAAAAAATAAAACGCAGAAAAGTTTTATAGGAATGAATTTGTTAATCGGATTTTTAAATTAGGAAAAGCTCCATTATGAAACCATGCCTGATCATTTGTTGTTTTTTGTTGCAGGTAAAATTATCTCCTGCTCAAAATACATCCCTGGCCCCCACTCCACCCATGGGCTGGATGAGCTGGAATTTTTTTGCCGATAACATCAATGAAAAAGATTTAAAAGAAATGGCCGATGCCATGGTAAGCAGCGGAATGGCTAAAGCCGGTTACAATTATATTTTTATTGATGATGGATGGCAGGGAGGCAGAGATAATAAAAACAACATGATTGCCGACCCGGTAAAATTTCCTTCGGGAATAAAAGCGTTGGCCAAATATATGCACGACCGTGGATTAAAACTAGGCATTTACAGCGATGCAGCACAACTCACCTGCGCCGGTTACACCGCAAGCCTGGGTTTTGAAGAACAGGACGCCAAAACATTTGCAGGCTGGGATATTGACTATTTGAAATACGATTACTGCCATGCCCCCATAGATGTGGAAACGGCAAAAACCAGGTACAAAAAAATGGCCGATGCCTTGCGAAATTCAGGACGGGATATTGCGTTGGGTATTTGCGAATGGGGCCCTCGTAAACCCTGGCTTTGGGCAGCATCTGTAGGCGGACAGCTTTGGCGCACTACTTACGATATTAGGGATAAGTGGAAAAATTTATCTTCCAATGAAAATGCCGAAGGCATCCTGGATATTTTGGACATTAATGCAGAACTTCATCAATACTCAGGCATAGGAAAATGGAACGATGCCGACATGCTCGTTGCCGGTTTATATGGAAAAAAAGGGCCTTCCGGCGATTTAGGCGGTATTGGTTGCACTGACCTTGAATACCAAAGCCAGTTCAGTCTTTGGGCAATTATGAATTCGCCGCTTTATGCCACAAATGATTTACGAAACATGAATGAAGCCACAAAAATTATTTTATTGAATGAAGAAGTGATTGCGCTTAACCAGGATGCATTGGGAAAGCAGGCCATTAGAAAAATAAACGACAGTATTTGGAATGTATTTGTAAAACCATTAGCCAATGGAGATGTGACCGTAGCTATCTTAAACCGCAGTGACATGCTGCAAAAATTCGAAATCATTTTTTCACAACTGGGTTTAATGGATAAATATGAAATAAGGGATTTATGGCTGCACAAAAACATAGGAAAAGGAAAAAAATGGAACGGAAATGTTTTGGCACACGAAACAAAAGTTTTCAGGCTTAAAAAAATATAGCAAACATGAGATATTGCTTTGCACTCGATTTAATTGATGATGAACAACTCATTGCAGAATACGAATTGCAGCATCAAAACGTATGGCCGCAAATTATTGCCACCATAAAAGATTCCGGCATTACAGCGTTACAAATTTACCGGGTTTCCAACCGGCTTTTTATGATTATGGAAACTGATGCTTCATTTTCCTTTGAAAAAAAGAATGCAGCAGATGCCAGTAATCCAATAGTGCAACAGTGGGAAACGCTGATGTGGAAATACCAGCAGGCATTGCCCGTGGCAAAACCGGGTGAAAAATGGCTGTTGATGAATAAAATTTTTGAACTTTAAAAATATCAAGCATGGCATTGCAACCAGCCACTACATCTATCGCAGCGGGCAACCGGGGAAATTTTTTATTTCCTCTCATCCTGGTCACCAGCCTGTTTTTCCTTTGGGGATTGGCTTATGGCTTGTTGGATGTGCTCAACAAACATTTCCAGGATACATTGAATATAGACAAGAGTCGTTCCACACTTTTGCAAATGGCCTATTTTGGCGCCTATTTTTTAATTGCTTTACCGGCAGGTTTTTTCATGAATCGTTTTGGCTATAAAAATGGTATTGTAGCCGGCTTGCTTTTATATACTGTTGGTGCTTTGCTTTTTTATCCGTCTGCACAACTGGCCAGTTTCAATTTTTTTCTTTTGGCTTTATTTATCCTGGCATCGGGATTAACTTTTTTGGAAACAGCCGCCAATCCTTATGTTACGGTTTTAGGAAGTCCCGAAACCTCTGAGTTTAGGCTTAACTTATCACAAAGTTTTAATGGCGTGGGTTCTTTCATAGGGCCAATCATTGCTGCCAAACTTTTCTTTGCCGATGAAGCTAAAAGCAGCAACCTCGATTCGGTAAAGATGGTGTACCTCATTATTGCTGCCGTGGTATTAATCATAGCCGGATTATTTTGGAAAACTCATTTACCCGAAATAAGAGAAAGTGAACTTGTAAGCAAAGCTGCGCAAGATAGTAAACCGCTATTTCAACACAAAAATTTTACAGGGGCCATTATTGCCCAGTTTTTTTACGTAGCGGCACAGGTGGGTGTGGCCGCCTTATTTATTAATTATTGCACAGAAGCAGATAAAAGTATAAACAGTGCAAAAGCCGCTTATCTCTTATCGGTTAGCCTTTTATTATTTACCCTTGGCCGTTTTGCCGGCACCGCACTATTAAAAAAAATACCGGCCAATAAATTGTTAACCGTTTATGCCCTCATCAATATTTTACTTTGCATTTTGGTAATTTTAGAAAAAGGAAATATTTCAGTTTATGCATTAATGGCCATTTTCTTTTTTGAATCCATTATGTTTCCAACCATTTTTGCATTGGGGGTAAAAGAGGTTGGCCATCATACCAAAAAAGCCTCATCGTTTATTATTATGTCCATTGTGGGGGGAGCCATAATGCCTTATGCGATGGGTTGGATGGCTGATGAGTACTCAACGGCAATGGCTTATATCATTCCGGCATTTTGCTTTTTAGTGGTTGCCTGGTACGGATGGAAAGGTTATAAACCCTATTAAATAACAGGTAATGAAAAACAAATTTTTAAAAATAAACAGCAACGATAATGTAATTACTGCACTCACCGATTTGAAAAAAGGTGAAGAGCTTTCTTTGAATGGCAGGCATTATAATCTTGCAGAGATCATCCCCGCCAAACATAAATTTTTTGAAAAAGATATGCTTGCCGGTGAAGAAATAATAATGTATGGCGTTTTGGTAGGCAAAACGCAACATGCTGTTAAAGCAGGAAGCTTAATGACAACCGAAAATGTAAAACATGCGGCTCATCCCTATGCTTACCGGGAAACAAATTACCAATGGCAGGTACCCAATGTTTCAAAATTTAAAAACAAAACCTTTAACGGCTATATAAGAAATGATGGAACGGTGGGCACGGCCAATTACTGGCTTTTTATTCCAACTGTTTTTTGTGAAAACCGGAACCTTGATGTCATCAGGGAAGCCCTGCACAATGCCCTGGGCTACGCCGTTACCGATAAGTATAAAATATTTACCAACGAATTAGTGGATGCTTTTAAAAGTGGTAAAGATTTGAATACGCTTAACTTAAATCCAACTAACAACGCAAGAACAAAACGATTATTTAAAAATATTGACGGTATAAAATTCCTCAACCATTCCGGCGGTTGTGGTGGTACCCGGCAGGATGCAAATACTTTAAGTAAATTACTGGCTGCTTATGCCAACCATCCCAATGTAGGCGGCATAACCATGCTCAGCCTGGGTTGCCAGCATTTGCAGATGCAGCAATTAAAAGACGACATCAAAAAACATACCCCCGGTTTTGAAAAACCTTTACTGGTTTTTGAACAGCAGCAATCACAAAGCGAAGAACAGCTCATTGCCGATGCTATTAAAGAAACTTTTAAAGGACTGATTGAATTAAATAAAATAGAACGGCAACCTGTATCGCTGGCTAAATTATGCATTGGCGTAAAATGTGGTGGCAGCGATGGTTTCAGCGGAATTTCGGCAAACCCTGCCGTGGGTTATACGGCCGATTTGGTAACTGCATTGGGCGGAAAAATATTACTTGCCGAATTTCCCGAACTCTGTGGTGTGGAACAAAATATTATTGACCGCTGTACAACTGAAGAAACCGCCAACAAATTTATACGCCTGATGCAGGAGTACGATGCTCAGGCTCATGCCGTAGGTTCCGGGTTTTATATGAACCCCTCACCGGGAAATATTAAAGACGGGTTAATTACCGATGCCATCAAATCGGCTGGCGCAGCAAAAAAAGGCGGTACATCACCTATTGCCGATGTTTTGGATTATACCGAGCCTGCAACTAAGCCAGGACTAAGTTTGGTATGTACACCCGGCAACGATGTAGAAGCCACAACAGGTAAAGCAGCTGCAGGCGCTACACTAATTTTGTTTACCACCGGGCTGGGTACACCAACCGGAAACCCGGTTTGCCCCACTATAAAATTAGCCACCAACAGCAAGCTGGCAAAACGAATGAGCGACATTATTGATATTGATTGCGGGCCCGTGATTGAAGGAGAAAAAACTATTGAACAAATGGGTGAAGACATTTTAGAATATTGCATTAAAGCCGCAAGTGGCGATATAATTCCAAAAGCGGTGCAACTGAACCAGGATGATTTTATTCCCTGGAAAAGAGGCGTGAGCTTATAAAATTTTATTTGATGAAGAAAATATTAGGTTTAATTATTTTATTGTTTCCTGCATTTTTATTTGCCAGTGGACAAGTACACAAACAAAACATCAACAAAGGCTGGAAATTTTATTATACCCAAAAAAACAAATGGTTTCCGGCTACTGTGCCCGGCACCATTCATACCGATTTACTCAAGAATAAACTTATCGTTGATCCTTATTATAGAGATAATGAAAAAAAACTGCAGTGGATTGATAAAGAGAATTGGGATTATAAAACTTCATTTACCGTAACCAATAAAGTTTTAAACCAAAAAAATATAGAACTGGTATTTGACGGACTGGATACTTATGCCGATGTGTATTTGAATGGAAAAAAATTGTTATCAGCCGATAATATGTTTCGCCAATGGCGTGTAGATGTTAAGAACACTATTAAATCACAAAATGAATTACACATTCGTTTTTACTCTGCCAAAAATATTACAGATTCCATTGCTAAATCAAAACTTCCATTTGTAGTTCCCGATAATCCACGGGTATATGCCCGAAAAGCACAGTATCATTTTGGCTGGGATTGGGGCCCCACCTATATTACCTGTGGCATCTGGAAAAATATTTTTATTGAAGCATACAATGAACCACAAAAAGAAAAACCTTTTGTGAACCCCAGGAAAGTTGAATTAATTCAGGAGCCCGACAGCATTGGCAGAACTTTTTATTTTAAAATAGACGGTAAGCCCGTTTACATGAAAGGCGCTAATTATATTCCATCCGAAATGTTTTTGCCCCGGTTAAAAAAAGAAGATTACCGTAAAATTATATTAGCAGCAAAAGATGCCAACATGAACATGCTGCGTATTTGGGGCGGCGGCATTTATGAAGATGATGCTTTTTATGATTTATGCGATGAGTACGGCATAATGGTGTGGCAGGATTTTATGTTTGCCGGTGGCATGGTACCCGGAGATGAACATTTTTTTAATAATGTAAAAGAAGAAGTAAAATATCAAATAAAAAGGTTGCGCCATCATCCCTGCATTGTAATTTGGTGTGGAAATAATGAGGTGGATGAAGCCTGGAACAACTGGGGCTGGCAAAATCAATTCAACTTACATGGCGAAGATTCTGTAAAAATGTGGAATGATTATAAAAGATTGTTCCGGGATAGTATTGCAGCATGGGTAAAAGAATACGACGGCACAAGGCCCTACACTTCAACTTCTCCTTTAAATGGCTGGGGCAGGGCAAATAGTATCACCGAAGGCGACAGTCATTACTGGGGCGTGTGGTGGGGCCTGCAGGATATTGAAATGTTTGAAAATAAAACCGGTCGTTTTGTGAGTGAATACGGTATGCAGGCCATGCCCAATTACAACACAACTTTATCGGTTACCCAACCCGGCGACAGGTTTTTATTTTCCGATGTATTAAAAGCACATCAAAAGCACCCAACCGGTTATCAAAATATTCAATCTTATTTGCACCGGTATTTTTTAGATTCATCCGCCGTTAAAAAATTATCGCTGGAAAATTATACCTATCTCACCCAATGCTTTCAATATTATACCTTAAAAAATATTATTGCCATTCACCGGAGCAAATATCCGGTAAACATGGGCACTTTACTTTGGCAATTGAATGATTGCTGGCCAGTGTGCAGTTGGTCCATTACCGATTATAGCCGGCAGCCCAAAGCCGCATGGTATGCGGTAAAAGAAGCATATAGGGATGATGTGCTTCCGCAAAGAGATAGCATACGGCCGATAAATTTAAAACTGCAAAAACCGGAATTTAACCTTAAATATATTGGTGAAGGAAATTATATCATTGAGTCCAACGTAGATGCCAAATATGTTTATTTGTACCTGGAGAAAGGTTTTCTAAATATAAACGATAATTATTTTGACTTAAAGGCCGGGGAGAAAAAAAAGATATATTTAAAGGACAGGTATTTTTCTTCAAACGAAATTCCTGTTATCAAAATAAAATCATTGTATGATATAAGGTAAATGATATTTAATTAAACGCCATTCTATGTTTTCATTACAAAATAAAAAAGCAATTATTACAGGCGCCGGAAGCGGCATCGGCAAGGCCATTGCAGTATTATTTGCCAAACAAGGCGCCGATGTGCATATTATTGAAATCAATGCAGGGGCTGCAGAAGAACTAATTACTGAAATAAACTCTTTTGGCGGCAAAGCCACAGCCCACGGTTGCAATGTGGCCAATCAACAGCAGGTAAAAGAGGTATTCAATACTATTGGCACTATCCAAATTTTAGTAAACAATGCCGGTATTGCACATATTGGCAAAGCCGATACTACAAATGAAGAAGACTTTGACCGGGTGGTAAACATCAACATCAAAGGCGTTTATAATTGCATTCATGCAGCCGTTCCTTTATTACGCCAATCCGGAGGCGGTGTTATTCTAAATATGGCATCAATTGCAGCATTGGTGGGCCTCCCCGATCGCTTTGTGTATTCCGCTGCCAAAGGCGCTGTATATGCCATGACCCTAAGCGTTGCTAAAGATTATATTTCAGAAAATATCCGTTGCAATTCCATTTCGCCGGCAAGGGTGCATACGCCTTTTGTGGATGGTTTTATTGCAAAAAATTATCCCGGCAAAGAAAAAGAAATGTTTGATAAACTTTCAAAAACTCAACCCATCGGCCGTATGGCCATGCCCGAAGAAGTGGCTGCTTTGGCCTTATACTTATGCAGCGATGAAGCCTCCTTCATTACCGGCTGCGATTATCCTATTGACGGCGGTTTTATTAAACTCAATAATTAATAAAATGAAAATAAAAACATTCTTCCTTTGCTGTGTGCTGTTGATTCATACAAATGTTTTTGCCCAAACCTATCAACCCAATTGGGAATCTTTGGATAAACGCCCTACGCCGCAATGGTACAGCCAGGCTAAATTCGGCATCTTCCTTCACTGGGGTATTTATTCTGTTCCATCCTGGGCAACCAATTCCAATGCCGATGGATTTGGAAGCAATTATGCTGAATGGTACTGGCAACGGTTGTTTGCACCCAATCTTAAAATTCACAAAGAGTTTGTAGCCTTTCACGACAGTGTATATGGTAAAAATTTTAAGTACACCGATTTTGCCCCAAAATTCACTTGCGAATTATTTAACCCAACACAATGGGCGCAATTATTTAAAGATGCCGGAGCAAAATATGTAGTGCTTACCAGCAAGCATCATGATGGGTTTTGCTTGTGGCCTTCGGCTCAATCCTGGAACTGGAATTCGGTTGATGTGGGGCCGCATAAAGATTTAGCAGGCATGTTAACCAATGCCGTTAAAGAAGCTGGCTTGCACATGGGTTTTTATTATTCATTGTACGAATGGTTTAACCCGGTATATAAAACGGATGTAAATAAATATGTGGAGCAAAGAATGTTGCCGCAAATGAAAGATTTGGTAAGTCGCTACAAACCCGATGTACTATGGACAGATGGCGAATGGGAACAATCTTCCAAAACATGGCGAAGCGAAGAATTTTTAGCATGGCTTTTTAATGAATCGCCATCCAAACAAACCATTGCTGTGAATGACAGATGGGGCAACGATACTAAAGGAGTATACGGCGATTTTCAAACATCAGAGTATGGCCAGGGCAGTGTAAAAGACAATAAACCCTGGGAAGAAACCCGTGGCATTGGCCAGTCTTTTGGATATAATAGAAATGAAAATTTAAATGATTATGCCAGCAGTGAAGAACTGGTGCATGAATTAATCAATACTGTTGCCCGGGGTGGTAATTTATTATTGAATGTTGGCCCGGCTGCGGATGGAACAATACCTGTTATTATGCAGCAGCGTTTGATGGATATTGGCAATTGGCTAATAATAAATGGTGATGCTATTTATGAAACAACAAGCTGGAATAAAGCGCCGCAGGTTACAAAAGAAACCGAGTTGTTTTTTACACTAAAGCAACAATCTGTTTTTGCCATAGCAACAAAATATAAAAAGGAATGGGTAATAAAAAATATCAGTAAGCCAAAAAACATTTCTATGCTGGGTTACAAAGGGAAAATACAATACAGCTTTAAAGACAATTCAGTAACTATTAAAATGCCGCAACTAACTCCGGATATAATTCCCTGTAATTATGCCTGGACATTTAGAATTGATCAATAAAATAAAAACTCATGAAATTAATCCGTTTTGGAGAATTTGGAAAAGAAAAACCGGGAGTTATCATTGATGATAAACATTTTGACGTTTCGGAGTTTATTAAAGATTATGATGAACAATTTTTTGATGAGGATGGTTTAAGCATCTTAAAGAAAATTATCGTAGAAAAAAAAGAAAGCCTAAAAATAGTAAATGAAAATATAAGGCTTGGATCACCGGTTGCAAGGCCATCAAAAATAATTTGCATTGGCTTGAATTATATAGACCATGCCAAAGAAACCAATGCCGCTATTCCGGAAGAACCGATTTTATTTTTCAAATCCACCACTGCACTATGCGGCCCTTTTGATGATGTCATCATTCCACAAAACAGTGTAAAAACTGATTGGGAAGTTGAGCTTGCCTTTGTAATCGGCAAAAAAGCAAGTTATGTTGATGAAAAAAATGCAATGGACTATGTGGCCGGTTATTGCCTGCATAATGATTACAGCGAAAGGGAATATCAATTGGAGCGTGGCGGGCAATGGGTAAAAGGAAAAAGCTGCGACAGTTTTGCCCCGCTTGGTCCCTTCCTGGTTCCTACAGATGAAGTAACAGATGTAAATAATTTAAAAATGTGGTTATCGGTAAATGGTAAAATATTTCAAAACAGCAATACATCAAATTTAATTTTTAAAATCCCTTTTTTAATTCATTATATCAGCCAGTTTATGACACTCTTACCCGGCGATGTGATCAGCACGGGAACCCCGCCCGGCGTAGGGCTGGGAATAAAGCCTGATCCTGTTTATCTAAAAGAAGGTGATGTAGTGGAACTCGGCATAGATGGATTAGGGATACAAAAGCAACAAGCAAGAAAATGGGGATAGAATACAGTAGATTAGAATACAGTAGATAAGTAGGTAAACAGTATGTTGTTGGTATAGTTTATAAGTAGCAACAAAAAATTCAAAAATGGAACCATCAAGAAACTTTACGGATCTTATTGTATGGCAAAAAGCACATCGCTTTGTCTTGGAGACGTATAAATACTCTTCGTTATTTCCAAGAGAGGAAGTGTATGGCTTAACTGCACAGTATAGAAGGGCTGCAATTTCTGCGGCAGCAAATATTGCAGAAGGGTTTAAGAAAAAATCAAATAAGGATAAGATGAGGTTCTATAATATTTCACAGGGCTCGCTTGAAGAGTGCCGCTATTATTTGATACTTACTCAAGATTTATCCTATAGTAACAATCATTTCTTAGTGCAGCTTTTGGAGGAAGTGAGCAAAATGTTGAATGCATTAATTGCAAGTATTAACAAAAAACTCTAATAAATGATCATAACCTACTAATCTAC
Organism: Bacteroidota bacterium; assembly: GCA_018266715.1. Taxonomy (GTDB): domain Bacteria; phylum Bacteroidota; class Bacteroidia; order Chitinophagales; family Chitinophagaceae; genus Ferruginibacter. The sequence goes on along the minus strand of JAFDZZ010000081.1, from coordinate 8,014 downwards.
TGACTACTAATCTACTGACAACTAATCTAAATTTAAATGCTTATAGACAGCCACATACATTTTTGGAACTATGACAAAGTAAGAGACGCCTGGATAACAGAAGAGATGCAGGTTTTACAAAAAAATTATCTTCCACAGATTTTACAACCGGTAATTCAAAGGGCAGATGTGGATGGAGTGATTGCCGTGCAGGCCGATCAAAGCGAAGCAGAAACAAATTTTTTACTCCGCCTTTCTCAAAACAATTCTTTTATTAAAGGAGTGGTTGGCTGGATAGATTTATCAAGTGACAGGGTGGAAGAACGACTGGCTTATTACCAACAATTTCCTCAAATTAAAGGTTGGCGCCATATTGTACAGGCCGAACCTGATAATTTTATGTTGGGCGATAAATTTCAAAAAGGGATTAGCCTTTTGCAAAAGTATAATTACACTTATGATATTTTAAGTTATCCTCATCAAATAAAAACAGCAATTGAGTTAGTAAGAACATTTCCCAATCAAAAATTTGTACTTGATCATTGTGCCAAACCAATCTTAAAGGAAAAGAAAATAGGTGATTGGAAAAATCAAATGCAAACGATTGCCGAAAATAAAAATGTTTATTGCAAACTATCGGGCTTACTTACGGAAGCCAAATGGAATCAATGGCAGCCCGAGGATTTCTATCCATATCTTGATATAGTATTTGAAGCATTTGGCACAGAAAGGATCTTGTTTGGCAGCGATTGGCCGGTAATTTTGCTAAGTGGAGAATACCGCCAGTGGAAAAACCTGGTGGAATTCTATCTTCAAAAGTTTTCAACATCCGAACAACAAAATGTTATGGGCAATAACGCCATCAAATTTTATAATCTATAAAAATGGATTTACAATTAAAGGATAAAGTCATTATTGTTTCAGGCGGTGCAAAAGGCATTGGCAAAGGCATTGTAAAAGTATTGGCAAAAGAAGGCGCAATACCTGTGATTATTGGGAGAAGTGAAGAAGACAACATGAAAACTGTTGCCGCAATAGAATCCACCGGTGGCAGGGCTTTCCAGGTAGTAGCGGAACTCACGGAGCCGGCTCAATGTGAACAATCAATAAATATCATTGCCAATAAATTTGGAAAAATTGATGGCCTCGTAAACAATGCAGGAGTAAATGACGGCGTTGGCCTTGAGCATGGCAATTACCAATCTTTTGTAGCGTCATTGCACAAAAATTTAATTCATTATTATTTGTTAGCACATCATGCTTTACCATTTTTAAAACAAAGCAAAGGGGCCATTGTAAACATAGGTTCCAAAACGGCTGAAACCGGCCAGGGCAATACATCTGCCTATGCAGCTGCAAATGGCGGCCGCAATGCTCTTACCCGGGAATGGGCGGTAGAATTATTAAAATATGGCATTAGGGTGAATGCGGTAATCGTTGCCGAATGTTTTACACCCTTATACGAAAGCTGGATAAAAACATTTGCCAATCCGCAGGAAAAACTAAATCAAATAACTGCTAAAATTCCATTGGAGAAAAGAATGACCACAGCAGAAGAAATTGCCAATATGGTAGCTTTTCTTCTTTCTGAAAAATCGAGCCACACTACTGGCCAGTTAATTCATGTGGACGGCGGTTATGTACATTTAGACAGGGCGATTATTTAATAATTTTAAAATATTATTTAATGAAAGAAAAATTACACCTCTTATTTTTTCCGATCTTAATGTTAACATTATTAAATACACAAGCACAAACTAAAAAAGGATGGAAATTAACCTGGCAGGATGAATTTAATTATACCGGCCTGCCCGACAGCACTAAATGGAATTACGAAGTGGGTCATATCCGTAATAATGAACAACAATATTATACCAGGGCTAGAAAAGAAAATATTTGGGTAAACAATGGCATGCTCTGCATTACCGGCCGCAAAGAGGTTTTTAGCAATGAATTTTACCAGGCTGCAAGTAGCGATTGGCGCCATAAAGATTCGATTGCACAATACACTTCTGCCAGCATCAATACCTTTGGAAAAACAGCTTGGAAATATGGAAGAATTGAAGTAAGGGCAAAACTGCCCCATGGCGGCGGTATTTGGCCGGCTATTTGGATGATGGGTGAAGATCGTAAACAGGTTGGCTGGCCAAAATGCGGAGAAATAGATATTATGGAATTCATAGGCAACCATCCAACGGATATTTATTCCACTATACATTTTCCGGATAGTTTAAAAACCAGCCGCTCTTCGGGCAGTAAAATAAATGATAGCACTGTAAGCAACAGTTTTCATACTTATGCATTGGAATGGGATGAAAATAAAATAGATATTTGGTTTGATCATAAACGCATCCATCATTTTATTATAGACAGCGCCGGAAGCTTTGCAGCTCCTACGTTCAGGAAGCCATTTTGCCTGTTGCTCAACCTGGCCATGGGTGCCAACTGGCCCGGCCCTATAGATGATGCTGTGCTGCCGCAACACTATTTTATAGATTATGTGAGGGTATATGAACCCGCCAATTAATTTAAACTATATTAAAACGCCAATTATGAAGAAAATTTATTTTAGCATCCTTTGCAGCATAGGGATTTCAATCATAACCTTTGCCCAAAGAGATACCATTGCCTTAAATAACAATTGGCTATTTGCTGTTGATAAAAAAGCAGAAGGGATGAAAAATGGCTGGTTTCAAAACCCATTGCCAAATACAAAAACCGTAACCCTTCCACACACCTGGAACGTAGATGAAGAAAACCAAAATCATTATGGCTGGGGATGGTATCAAAAGAAATTAACCGTGCCAAATACCTGGAAAAACAAAAATGTTGTTTTGCAATTTGGCGCCATCAATCATACTTCTTATATCTATGTAAATGGAAAAAAAATTGATGAAAATATTGGAGATGGCTTCAATAAATTTTTCATCAACCTCAACGGAAAATTAAATTATGGCAAAGAAAATACCATCACCATTGCGGTAAATAACGATTATGGCGCCAGCAAAGTACCCTTCGGTAGCTCATTCGACTGGCCCAATGATGGCGGCATTATCCGCAAAGTAGCTTTAATAGTGAGTGACAAGCCTGCTGCACAATATATTCATGTTACACCAACGCTTCATCTTAGCAATAACGAAGGCGATTTAACCATAAAATTGGGTTTCGATAATGTAAATAACAATATAAAATTCAACATTACTATTTCCGAAGAAAACCAGTCAACCAAAAACACTGTTTTTTCCTCTGTTGTAAATACGGTATGGCAGGGTAATGAATCCGTTGCAGCAATAAAACTACCCAAAGTAAACCCCTGGCATTTTGATTTTCCGAATTTGTACAGGGTAGATGTAACCGTAATGAACGGAAAAAAAGCCAGCGATAAACTTTCCACTTTCGTGGGCTTTAGAGAATTGAAAATGCAAAACGGAAAAATGCTTTTGAATGCTGAAAAGGTAAAATGGATGGGGGTGGAATGGACCGCCGGCAGCAACCCCGATTTTGGTTTTGCCGAAACCGATTCCATGATTATAGCCATGGGAAAATTAATGAAAGATGTAAACTGTATTTTTTCACGGCAACATTTTCAGCAGGATGATTTGTTTTATGATTTTTGCGACCGTAATGGAATTATTGTACAGCAGGAAGTTCCGCTTTGGGGCCCGGAAACACCCGCCAATGATACCATTCGCCGCATTGCCCTAAAACAAATGGAACGCATGGTAAACAATATGTACAATCATCCCTCCATATTTTCATGGGGTGTGGGAAATGAATTGCGGGGCCGGGATGACGATATGAAACAAATGATTGCCGACTTATTAAAAAAAGCAAGGGCATTGGATCCCAGCCGCATGACAGCCTATGTGAGCAATACGTTAACCTCCAGTTATTACAACAATCCAAAATTTACTCCGGATGCCGCAGCCGATGGCGATTATTTAATGATGAATGAATATGGTGCCAGTTGGTGGGATATTCCACAAGGACAAATACATGCTTACCTGGATAGTGTTCATTTAAGTTATCCCGATAAACCTTTTTTTATTTCGGAATTTGGTTTATGTGAACCCAACTTTAGGGGTGGCGACAAACGAAGATTGGAGGATTTAATTTATCACATGGCTATTTACGAAAGCAAACCCTATGTAGAAGGCGCTATTTATTTTGACCTTACGGATTACCGCACCCATTATCCAGGCACATCCGAAGATAATAAATATCGCAGAAGGGTTCATGGTATTTATGATATGTATGGCAACCCAAAACCATCCATGAAAGTATTAAGAGAGCTCTCGTCACCAATAGAAGTGCAGCAAGCCAGGCAATGGAGTAAAGGAAAACTCAATTTATTAATTTTTGGAAGTATGGGTTTGCCTCAGCATACTGTTAAAGGATATAAGTTGTATTTGTCCGGCAGCACAGCTAATTATTTAAGCACCAAAGCCTATGATTTACCCGAAATAAATCCCGGCGAAAGAGTAAACTTTGAAGTAGATGATTTATATAACGGTGCAGGTGTAGTTACCATTGTAAGGCCAACAGGTTTTATTGCCACACAAAAAGATTTTAACTGGACGGAAAAAGATCAGTAAATGTTTTGTATTTTTTAAAATTCGGATATAGCATTTATACCATCCATTAATAACCATGCGTTCCAAATACCTATTAAAGTTTAAAAAATTACCACAGGAGAAAATTCCGGCACAATCCATGCAGGCAGGTATTTGGAGTTGGGTAAAAAAAATCAACAGTTTATTTTTTTTAACCCTCTTGAGTCAAACTTCAATTGCCCAGGGTGCGGATGTTACCCTACGCTTTAATGCACCTGCAACAACATTTACCGAAAGCCTTCCACTGGGTAATGGCCGGTTAGGTGCACTCCTGTATGGCAATACCCAACAAGAACGGATAGCCCTTAATGAAATCTCGCTGTGGAGTGGTGGCCGTCAACATGCCGATAATGATAGTGCATGGCATTACCTGAAACCCATACAGGAATTATTACTCAAAGGAGAAAACAGTGAAGCCCAGAAACTTTTGCAAAAACATTTTGTTGCCAAAGGCAAAGGCTCCGGTATGGGCAATGGAGCAAATGAAAAATACGGCTGTTATCAAACTTTGGGTGATGTTTTTATAAGTTGGAAAGACAGTTCCGTGCCCATCTCCCATTATCAGCGCTTTTTAAATATTGAAGACGCAAAAGCCGTTACTACTTTCCAACGAAACAATAATAGGGTAAAGGAGGAAGTATTTGCTGACTTCATTAATGATATTATCTGGGTTAAACTTTCCTCTTCTCAACAACAAGGCTTGAATTTTTCTCTTTCTTTATTTAGAAAAGAAAATGCTTCGGTAACGGTACATGAAAATAAACTGGTCTTGCAAGGCCAACTACCGGCTGGCGGGGATAAAGGAATGCAATTTGCCACTGTACTTGAGCCCGTTATAAAAGATGGAAAAATTATAGTTAAGGGCAATGAGTTCGTTATTGAAAATGCTTCAACTTGCCTGCTTAAAATTTCTTCGGTTACGAATTACAATTATTCATCCGGTTTATTGAACCCTGACAATGTTGTAGAAAAAGCGTTGGGTTACCTCGCTAAAACAAAAACCTATCATTTCAATACCAGTTTTCAAAAAAGTAAAATTGCTTACCAAAAATTATTTAACCGCTGCCGCTGGAAAATGCCTGCCAACAATGAAGTTTTTCAGCTTACCACAAACCAAAGGTTAATCAATTATCAAAACGGAGCCAGCGATCCCCAATTACCGGTATTATACTTCAATTTTGGAAGGTACCTTTTTATTTCATCATCGAGGCCGGGATTATTACCCGCAAACCTGCAAGGGCTATGGGCTACCGAATATCAAACAGCCTGGAACGGCGATTACCATCTCAATATAAACCTTCAAATGAATTATTGGCTGGCGGAGCAAACCAACCTTTCTGACTTATCCGAACCCTTGCATCGCTTCACCAAAAATCTTGTAACCAATGGAACAAAAACTGCCAAAGCCTACTATCATGCACCGGGCTGGGTAGCGCATGTAATCAGCAACCCCTGGTTTTACACTTCACCTGGTGAAAGCGCCGAATGGGGTTCTACCTTAACCGGCGGCGCATGGCTTTGCGAACATATTTGGGAACATTACCGTTTTACAGGAGATCAAGAATTTTTAAGGCAATATTACCCGGTATTAAAAGGAGCCGCACAATTTTTGCAGTCCATTTTAATAAAAGAGCCCAGCCATGGCTGGCTCGTAACAGCGCCATCCAATTCCCCCGAAAATGCATATAAAATGCCCAATGGTTTTGTGGGCAATACCTGTATGGGCCCCACAATGGATATGCAAATATGCCGGGAGTTATTCAAGGCCTGCATCAATGCATCAAAAATTTTACAAAGGGATGAAAACTGGAGCAAAGAATTAGAAAAAACATTATCCCAATTAGCCCCCAATCAAATTGGTAAATCCGGGGATTTGAATGAATGGTTGCAGGATTGGGACGATGCCGAGCCGCAGCACCGGCATGTTTCCCATCTTTATGGCTTATACCCTTACGATGAAATTTCAACCTGGCAAACGCCACAATTTGCCAATGCCGCAAAACAAACTTTAGTACAGCGTGGCGATGAAGGCACCGGGTGGAGCAAGGCCTGGAAAATAAATTTTTGGGCAAGGTTGGGTGACGGAAACCATGCACTCCAATTACTAAAAGGATTATTACAGCCTGTAAAAGGCGAAGGAATAAACATGAATGGAGGGGGCACTTACCCGAATTTATTTTGTGCCCATCCCCCATTTCAAATTGATGGAAACTTTGGCGGCACTGCCGGCATTGCCGAAATGTTATTGCAAAGCGCTGGCAACGATGAAGTTATCCGGTTTCTACCTGCATTGCCTTCGCACAAAGACTGGCAACAGGGCAGCATTAAAGGTTTAATGGCCAGGGGTGGTTTTGAAGTGGAGATGCATTGGAAAAACGGTATCATTCAAGAGGCGGCAATCTTTTCCACAAGCGGAAATACTTGTCGTATTTTATTGCCGGCGAATAAAAAAATTATCAATAGCAAACATCAAATAATTGTAAATGCAAAAAAAAAGGCATCCATAGTCGAGTTTAAAACCATCACCGGCCAACATTACAAAATCCGGTAACCGTTTCTTATCTTATCTTGCAGAAAAATATCCGTTTAACAGTTCAAATTTTTAAAGTGTTCCGAATTTTCATAATTCTACTTTTTATAAATCAATCTTTATTTTCACAGGTAAAGACTCCCGTTTATCCCGACTCCCTTTTTTCAACTTACTATCATCAGCGTTACAGCCTTTTTAAAGAAATGCCGCAAACAAAAGGCGATATTATTTTCCTGGGCAACAGCATTACCGATGGCAATGAGTGGAATGAATTATTTAAAGATAGTCGAATAAAAAACCGGGGCATCAGCGGTGATATTACTGCCGGCGTAATTCATCGTTTAGATGAAATAGTTAAAAGAAAACCTGCCAAAGTTTTTTTACTCATTGGCACTAACGACCTGGCATGGGGCATAAGTACCGATAGTGTAGTTAAAAATATTTTGCTCATTTCTTCCTATCTCAAACAGGAAAGCCCCACTACCCGGCTTTTTGTACAAAGTATTTTGCCCGTAAATACTGTTTATGGCAAGTTTGGCGGCCATACAGGCAATGGCGAAAAAATAAACCACATTAATAAGCAGCTAAAAGACAGTTCGCAAATAAATGGCTATACGTTTATTGATTTACACACTGCGTTTTCCGAAAGTTCAGGAAAACTTAAAGCAGCGCTTACCAATGACGGGCTGCATCTGAAAGGAAATGCTTATGCATTATGGAAACACATTGTATTTCCTTTTGTGTATGATTTGCAACCCAAAGTTTCTTTAATTCCTTTACCGCAGCAATTAACCTGGAAGCCCGGAACTTTTGATTTATACAAATGCAAAACAATTGTAGTTAAAAATGATGGATTACAAAATGAAGCCTTGCAATTACAACAATACCTGCA
>JAFDZZ010000080.1:5422-10713 GCA_018266715.1 Bacteroidota bacterium | reverse complement strand
GCTTACGCTGTAAAAATTCTGCACTTTATGGTTAATAAAATATTGCTGTACATCTCCCATGAGTTTTAATGCAAACTCGGTGGAAAAAATACAGGTGTTTTGCGCCTGGTCTTCTTTTAATATATCAGCCTGCACGGTTCCCCGAACTGTACTAAGCGCTTTTGCTTTTATTTGATCATAAATTTCCTGGGGTAAAACATCTTTGCCGCTTAACCCAAGCAATCGTAAACCCAGCCCGGTACTTTCTCCCGGCAAGCTTCCTTTCAGTTCTCCTTTTTCTGCAATTACCGGCTGCCCGTCGGCTCCCAGGTACCTGGGTAATTCTTCTACACGGTATTTTGACTCGACCGTTTTATTAACCTCTTCCTTTAAATTATTTTCAATAATATATTTTTCACAAAGCTGGTCAATGGCGGCATTCATAAAAAAGGCCAGTATAATTGGAGCCGGCCCGTTAATGGTCATGCTTACCGAGGTTTTTGCATCACACAAATCAAAACCACTGTATAATTTTTTGGCATCATCTACCGTGGCAATGCTTACGCCGCTGTTGCCAACCTTTCCATAAATATCTGGACGATAGGCCGGGTCTTCGCCATAAAGCGTTACACTGTCAAAAGCCGTGCTAAGGCGTTTTGCAGGCTGGCCAAGGCTTACATAGTGAAAACGCCTGTTGGTTCTTTCGGGGCCGCCTTCGCCGGCAAACATTCGGGTAGGGTCTTCGCCTTCCCGTTTTAAAGGAAATACACCTGCCGTAAATGGAAATTCTCCCGGAACATTTTCCTGCAACTGCCATTTCAAAATATCGCCCCAATCGTGATACTTTGGCAATAATACCTTAGGTAAAATTGTACCCGACAAACTTTTATATGTAAGCGGCTGCTTAATTATTTTATCCCTTACTTTAAACTCATAATATTCTTTACTGTATCTTTCTTTTGTAGCATTCCAGTTATCCAACAATTTTTTGTTTTCGGGCTGCAATTTTTCTTCTAAAGTTTTTCGCAGTTTTTCAATTTCTTCTTTTGCCGTTGCAGAAAGCAAACTACCTGCACCAAATAAATGGTAGCATTGCCTTGCAATGGCTGCCTGTTCATTTGCCCAACTATCATAGCCATCAATGGTTTCGGCAATTTCGGCAAGATACCTTACCCTTTTGGGCGGTATTATGGTAGATTGGTTACTGGTATCTTTGCTGTGGGTATGGTGTTCCACATGGCCTTTAAAAGTAACGCCGGTTTTTTCTTCCAGTTTTTCCATCAGCCGTTCAAACAATTCATTTACCCCGGCATCGTTAAATTGGGCGGCAATAGTGCCTACAACAGGGAGTTCATCATCTTTTGCATTCCATAAAGCATGGTTGCGCTTGTATTGCTTGCGAATATCATGCAAGGCATCAAAAGCGCCCGCTTTATCAAATTTATTCAGGCAAATTACATCGGCATAATCGAGCATATTTATTTTTTCCAGTTGCGATGGTGCGCCATATTCCGGCGTCATTACATACATGCTGATATTGCAATAATCCAAAATTGATGCATCGCTTTGTCCCACACCGGCACTTTCCAAAATAATAAAATCAAAAGCTGCGGCCCGGCAAATATCAATAGCTTCCTGCACATACTGGCTTAAGGCCACATCACTTTCTCTTGTGGCGAGGGAGCGCATATAAGCCCGTGGAGAAGAGATGGCATTCATGCGGATGCGGTCGCCCAATAAAGCGCCGCCGGTTTTCTTTTTGCTTGGGTCAACAGAAATTACGGCAATGGTTTTATCGGTATAATTATTTAAAAACCTGCGTACAATTTCATCCGTAACCGAAGATTTACCTGCCCCACCGGTGCCGGTAATGCCCAGCACGGGTATCTTTTTATCAAAAGCCGGTTGATCAATTTTTAGCCCGTTTTCTACATTGGTTATTTTGCGGGCTATGCTCCTTACATCTTTAAACTCGCCCAATGTCATCGGGCTTGAATAGTTGCCATTTCCATTAAGGCTGAAATCACATTGTTTTACCACGTCCTCAATCATACCTTCCAGGCCCATTTTACGTCCATCATCGGGGCTGTAAATACGGGTGATGCCGTAGGCGTGTAATTCTTCAATTTCGGCAGGCAAAATAGTGCCGCCACCGCCACCAAATATTTTAATATGCCCGCAGCCATTTTCGTTAAGCAGGTCTTTCATGTACTTAAAAAATTCCACGTGGCCGCCCTGGTAACTGGTAATAGCAATGCCCTGTACATCTTCTTCTATGGCACATTCCACAATTTCGGCCACGCTCCGGTTATGGCCCAGATGAATAATTTCGGCGCCTTTGCTTTGTAAGATGCGGCGCATGATATTGATGGCAGCATCGTGGCCGTCAAAAAGAGAAGCAGCGGTAACAATACGCACTTTATTTTGGGTAGAAAAACTCATAATGGTATTAAATAAATATGAAGCAATCCATGGCAGCGGGCTACCATTGGCAAATTTACAACTAATGGGTTATTTCTTTTGTTCGGGTTTTCGTAGAATCCATCGGGCTATATCTGCCGATACGCCAATAGAAGCATTAAAAGTACGGGTATCTACAAATTTTTGATTAAGCAAAAACGAAGCGCCAAGCTGGCCCTCCAATTGCAGGTAGGGCAATTTTTTAAAATGGTAATTTAAAACCAGCGCAGGCTCCCAAAATGAAACAAGGCCCTTTTCCAAATCTTTTAATTTATAAAGGTCCAGCTCCTGCTCGTTGTAACTTGTTTTAATATTTTTGAAATCCAGGAAACTAAATTTGGATGCAAAGGATTGGCTAAACCGTTTACCCAGTTTATAAAATAATGCCGGCTGTATGCTGAATTTAAATACGGGGGCTTCGTGAAAATTTCGGAAGTACGTTGCATTTCCATTAAAGCCATAATCTTTAAACCGGAAATTTCCCATGCCTGCCCCGCCTAAAATATAAAAATAGGATTTTTTACTGGCGTTCATAGCGGTAAAATATCCAAAGGCAAATTCACATAAATTTCTTTTATAACGGATAATCTCGGGGCTGGTATTGTTGCTGTTGTCGTTACTATTTTGTTCACTACGATAATAAAAATTGAATTGAGAGATGATGTGGTTGCTTATTGCGTAAGCGGTATGTATATCTATCCCGCTTGAATATGCATTACCATGTTGCTCAACGTCATTATTTGACCCCATGTTGGTAGAATACAATATAGCCAGTTTTGATTCGCCTTTTTGTGTGAGTGTAGCAACATTTTGGGCAGGCGGGCTATATACATACCTTGGCGTATAACAGCCGGCAATAATTAATAGCAAACAAAATGCAATAAAGTTTTTCATCTTTAAAGCATTTTAAAACTAAGTGAAGCAAAATCGTTAATACTTAGCTGCTCGGCCCTTTTATCAAAAATTTTATCCTTTAATTCGTCGGCGCTAAATAATCCCTTAACGGCATTTCGCAAGGTTTTACGCCGTTGATTAAAGGCTGTTTTAACGAGGTTTTTATAGGCTTTTTCCGACTTCATTTCCAGCGCCTCTTTTTTTCGGGAAAGTTTAATTACCGCACTCATTACTTTTGGCGGCGGGTTAAATTTTTCGGGTGGCACATCAAACAAATAATCAATTTGATAAAAGGGTTGAATGAGTGCACTGGTAACCCCATACACTTTATTGCCCGGTTTTGCCGCCACTCTTTCTGCCACTTCTTTTTGAAACATGCCAATGATATATGGCACTTCATCTTTCCAATCCAGTAATTTAAAAAGAATTTGAGAAGAAATATTATAAGGGAAATTACCAATTACTACAAAAGAATCCTTAAAAGGTTTCTCAATGTCTAAAAAGCTTTGATGAATAATTTTGTCCTTTAAAGCCGGGTAGGTATGGTGCAGGTAAATTACTTTTTCATCATCCAATTCTACCGCTTTAAAATTTACATGGGGTAGCTTTAATAAATGCCTGGTGAGTGCACCGGCCCCAGGTCCTACTTCCAGTAATTGGGTAAACGGTTCCTGTGTTAAAGCACTTATGATATCTGTAATAACGGATTCGTCTTTCAAAAAATGTTGGCCCAGCGATTTTTTAAGTGTAATCATCCGGACAAAAGTAATATAAAAAAGCCCCTTTTGGCAAGGGGCTTTTCAAGTTTATTACTAATAAAATTTTTATTCTTTTATGAACTTCTGGTTACAGAAGACTTCATTGTTTTTATTCATAATCTTAATAAAATACATACCCGGTACGAACCCTTTAAGGTTAAGCACCATTTCATTTGATCCTACTGCCATAGTGGATTTTTGAACCAGCACCTTACGTCCGGCAGCATCGATGATGGTTACCGTTATTGGTTCGGTTGTCAATGTATTATGGAACTTTATTTTCATCAAATCCACAACAGGGTTTGGATATATATTAACTGAATAGAGGGTCAGGTTGTTCATGATACGTACGGTTCTGCTGAACATATAATTACCATTATGATCTACTTTTTTAATTCGGTAATAATTATTACCGGCAACCGGGTTTTGATCAAAGAAACGGAAAGGGGCTGTAATATTGGTTACTTGTCCAATAGAAGTAAAAGTTATACCTCCATCAACCGATTTTTCAATATCAAAATGGTCAAAATCATCATCTAGGGTAGATTCCCAGTCGAGCTGAACTACTTTACCCGGCAATAGTTTACCATCCAGGTCAATAAACGCAACGGCCAATGGAGTGAGTACGGTAGATTTTATCAACTTAACATTATCAATAAAAAATCCATTATCTCTTTCAAATGCAAATGCACTGGCATCATTATCGGAAGTAAACACAAATCTGAATCGTACATTAGGATTCCCGATAAAAGCGCTGATATCATAGGTTTCTCTTGTCCATTCATTGCGAATGCCGGTAAGCGCAGGCTGGCCGCCAAGCGAACCGCCATTGGTGGTATTGTTTTCCATTACGGTTGTAGAGCCGCTTACTGCCGTCCAGGTAGAACCATTTGTAGAAAGCTGCAGTTGTAATTTATCTCTAAAATTTTCGGCACGGTGCCATACCCAAAAATTGATATAGGCTTCTGTTGCATCGCCCAAATTAAAGGATGAATTGCAGGTAGCTGTACGGGTAGAGCTTGTTGTATAATTACCTAGTGGAGATTCTGTCATAGAATGTGTACCGCCAAAAGCAGATAATGTAGTAAAGTTCCAGTTTGATGATCCTGTAGGATTTGACGTCCAGTTGGTAGCAAAACTACCTTCCATGTTATCATTTAACAACGTAACGGGAGAATAAAATTTGGTAACCGTATCATA
>JAFDZZ010000080.1:0-5414 GCA_018266715.1 Bacteroidota bacterium | reverse complement strand
ATGGTTCCCGGTAATGTATAGTTAAAGCTGGCATCGTAAGTATCAAAATAGTTTGAAATAGTTGTAGTAACCGGGGGCGTTGAGGTAGAAATATTTAATAAAGGAATTAATGAAACCGTTACCTGCCCGTTACCCAGGCCAATTTTACGAATACGGCAGCTTAAGTTACCGGTTATATTACCGGAGGGTATGGCTATATCATCCAAATCCTGTACATCGTAATAAGCGCCGGCTGCATAAGCCAATTGCAAATTTTGAAAACAATTTTCTTTACACAGTTGTACAATTTGACTTACGGGGGCCCAAAAGTTTCCACCACCTGCTTCACCGGTCATCCCATATATTTTCCCTTTTGAACCTACGCCAATATCGCCCAATAGCAACCAGTCTTTAATACCACCGGCCACTTCATAATTTACCGTTTCGGGGCTGTTGCCGGCCCTGTGGCCATTATAAAAACCCATTAAAGCAGGTATGGCCCTGTAGTATTGAGAATCGGCATGGTTATAGGGTGAGTGCAAAGACGGCCTTCCATAAGGCAAAGAATAATAAGGACCATAGCAATGCTGGTCAATGGAGTTCACAAAATTTCTTCCGTAAACGAAATCTCTTATTGCACGGGTTTCGGGTTCAGAAAAAGCCGAAGGCCCAAAATAAGTATCACTTGTTGGATTAGTAGAACCGCAGGATGAAGAAGCGCCGGCACAGTTTGCAAAATCCACACTATAATTACGGTTAAGATCCACACCTATATTAGATGCCCCACCTCCGGTATGCCTCCGGTTTTTACGCCATAAACCGCCACCGGTAACCGGGTAACCACTTGCGCCACTATAGTTAAACATGTATCCCTGCGGATTTACACAAGGAACAATAAAAATTTCACGGTTATCCAGTAATTCTTTTATTACATTATCGGGGTTGCTGTAATTTTCTGCCAGGTATTGCATAAAGAAAATCAAGCTGGTACCGCCAATGGCTTCCCTGGCATGTTGCATACCGGTATATAATACTTCGGGTTCATTTTCATCTACCGAAACATTATCAGAAATTTTTACACCATAAATGGTTTGTGCAGGTGCACCATCTGCAGCTACTGCTGTTGTACCTATGGAATATACCGAAACTAAATTGGGATAATTGGTAGCCAGTTCCTGCATTTTTGCCACCATCTCAGCATAAGTAAAATAACCGGGGTTTCCTGCCGAAGCACCAAGCCTTAAAGAGCCTCCGGTACCGAATAATGATGGCGTGGCAATAATATCGGCAATTCGTTGAGCGCCGTTGCCTTGCAGTGGAGCTCTCCCGGTTGAAGCCTCCGGCACAATATTCCTGTTTTCTTCAATAGTTGCCTTTACCACGTCATCCACTAAAAGTTGATACGGAAAGTGGGCGTTTTTTAAGGTTTGTAACTCTTCGCTGTTTAATACCAGCACCATTGCATTACCCTCGTAATTAAAATGGTCAATATTTAATTTATTAAAAGCAAACTCTCTTATTGCTTCTGAAGTTATAGGCAATTTTACTTTACTGTATTTTTCCTGCGCCATGGAAAAGATTGAAAAAAGGCAGGCAGATAAAAGCATTAGCCATTGTTTTTTACCGGTCATTGGATTGTTGGTTTATTAGGATTTATTAAAAGATTTTTTGAATTTTTACCTCGCTATTATGAGTGAGGTTTGCAACACTTCATCATTGAGCACCACTTTAATCACATAAACTCCATTGGGTAGTTTTTCCATGCCTGCTAAATCAAAACTGTTGTTTCCTTTGTTAACACTGGCTTTTGTATGCATTACCTTTCTTCCACTGTAGTCAAACATACTAATTAGAACAGTGCCGGCATTAGTGGAAGCAATGGATAACTTTGCTAAATTTTTTGCCGGATTTGGCGAAACTGCCAGGGAATATTTGCTGCCAAAATCCACTTTTTTGGTATCACTATAAAAAACTTTACCATCCCTGGTATTGGCTTTTACCCTAAAATAAGTTACAGGCACAAATGGGTTTTCGTCTATTGAAGAATATTGAGCTGTATTGGGGTTTAAACCATTTGCCGTTCTTGTAGCCAGAACCGTCCAGTTTATCCCATCAACACTTTTTTGCAATTCATAATTTGCCAGGCCCATTTCTTCATTTACGTTCCAAACCAATGAAACTTTTTGTACATCAGTTTTTTGAGCTGTAAGCGATATTTTTTTATCATTCAAAACCCTTACAACAGAAACCTGGTAGTCTTCAATTTCACCATTATCAGCATAACCGTTAGGGCGGGATGTATTTAATCCCTGGTCGGCAGTAGCCAACCGCAGCCGCATATATGTAGTAGTAGATGGCGGCAATAAAACATTAATTCCCGTCCATGTTAAAGTAATGGTTTGCATTAAGGCAGAACTGGGAACGGTTACGGCAATTCCCTCCGTTGCATCAAAGAGTCCATTTCCATTGGCGTCTATCCAAGCCAGTAAATCTGCATTTCTGCCGGTGTTATTATACACATCGGCATTAACGTTAAAGTTTGAAATACCTGTAGGAATAATTTGTATGCCCGCAATAGCGTCTTCTTCGGCGCCATCGCCAGTAGCATCAAATGGTGGCTTTTTGTTCCACTCAATTCCTATTGTTGCGCCCAGGCGAATACTGTCGTTTCTTTCATGCGTACCCGGGTCATTCCCTGCAGGGTCGTATGATGCGGGTGCATCACCAAAATCTGTTTTGGGTTTAAACGCTTCTGCTGCATCGCCCCAGCTACCCACCGGGTTATAGCCGTTATAGTATAAATTTCTGGTTAAGGGTACATTTACAGAACCATTATAATTATAGGGTACTATTGTACCGGAACTTATGGTATTAGGTGAACCTATGTTATAAACTTGACCGGTATAATCTATGCCTACCTGCCTTGGAACCAAAGAGCTGGGGTTATTATTAAACTGTACCGTTAACCCATCACTCATATTTTTATGATAAAAATCTTCGTTACCACCGGTTCTTCCGTCAAAATCATATAAAATACCATCATAAATTCCAAAGTCGCCCCAGTCATGTATATTGGATTGTGTACCGTAAACCTGGGTAGCATCGCCTAACGCAGCAAAGCTGGGATCAAAATCAATTTTCCAAATCATGGCCTCCCTGTCAGATACAGAAGTACCGGCTTCAATACCCAGGTAGAGAGAACCATTATAAAAAGCCGCAGCACCGGATTCCACACCCTGGTCAAATAAAGGAACGCCTAAATTACGAACATCAGCTTCCACAATACCTAATGTATCCATTTCATAATCATATCTATGTAAAGTTCTTTGATTAGGGTTAATGGTACCACCCGGGCCGGTAAGGCTGTAAGTATAATAAACCATGTGGTTATATGGATCATAAGCCATGGAGTTAATATTATTATTGCTATTATCCCAAAATAAAAAACGTGCCACACCATTAGCAGGGTTTACGTAAAAAACCGAATCGTCTTTTACTGCAAGTACATAGGCGGGCTGGCCGGTAAAGGGAGTGGATACTGCATAATAGTTCATGGGAAAGTTTCCGGTATAGCAGCCAATAATATCCGAAAGCCAAAATGCTCCATTTTCATTTCCTCCCGTTCCGCAGCTACTTGAGCAGGTGCCTGTATTGGTAATAGTAATAGTAAAAGAAGTAACCGGGCCGGCAATATCTACATTTACAGCAGCATTAGTATTGTTATTGGCTACTGTGGTATTATTTGCAGAAGCTGTTGCCGTAGGAGTTCCGGCTCCAACAATGGTTAAAGTAGTGCCTGAAACCCTTATCATGTTGGTAATCACTACCGGTACAACACCATTAAGCGCCGTAACGACTGCTCTTTGGTTTCTATCAATATCATAAAGTGAAAATTGTACATTCTGTACCGGCTGGTCAAAAGTTACCGTAATTTGGCCATTACCCACAAATTCCACATCTGCGCCGTTACCATAAGAAATACCCGCAGCCGTATTAGTGGTATTATCCCCCGGATCTCTGGCGCCGGCATAATTATGCGTGATTGTTACCTTTTGAGTACCAAAAACAAATCGTTGGGTTTGCGATTGTGCCAAAGTAACATAGGGTGTTGGCGCAACATAAGAACCGGTATTGGGTATAAAATCATGTGAATCCCAATCCAACCGGTATTGGTTGTATCCCGAAGGACATTGTGCATTAACTATTGATAATGTCAAAATAATTAATGAAAAAGTGATGAGACCCAAACGTGTAATTATTTTCATAATATTGGCTTTGAATGTAAGGTTTGGTTGCCTAATTAATATAATAAAGTACCGGCATGGCAATACCCAATTATAATTAATTAGTACAATTACGCAGAGATGAGCTTATTATTGTATAAATACCACAGTTATTTTTCTATTTACACACTTATCGTAAGTTTACTTAGCAATTTTACCTGCCAGCAAAGTAAATAATGGTATTAGAACCCGAAAATGTAATTTTACAACAAACAAGATCTATTATGAATTTGAATGATAACAAACCGATTATTGGATTTACCTGCGGTGATATTAATGGAATTGGCCCGGAATTAATTATTAAAACCTTAAGTGATAACAGGATTTTAGAATTTTGTACCCCGGTAGTTTTTGCAAACAATAAAACCTTAAACTTTTATAGAAAAAGCCTTCCGGAAAACCATTTTAATTTTTCCATCATTAAGGATGCCACCCGAATAAATCCCAAGCAGGTAAATGTATATCATTGCTGGGAAGAAGAAGTTGCGATAACTCCCGGGATAATAAATGAAACCGGTGGAAAATATGCGGCACTAAGCCTTACCACCGCTGCAGAAGCCTTGAAAGAAGGAAAAATTAATGGTTTAGTTACTGCTCCCATACACAAAAAAAATATCCAGTCCCCATCTTTCAATTTTACCGGCCATACGCCATATTTAAAACAATTATTTGGAGCAAAAGATGTGGCCATGATGATGGTAGGAGAAAACATGAGGATTGCCCTGCTTACCGAGCATGTTCCGGTAAAAGAAATTGCAGCAAATATTTCTAAAGATGCCATCATTAGTAAACTCACCGTTATTAATGAATCGCTTAAAAAAGACTTTGGGATTACCAAGCCCAAAATTGCAGTATTGGGCTTAAATCCACATGCCGGTGATGACGGATTGGTGGGAAAAGAAGAAATGGAAATCATTAAACCCGCCGTAAAAGAAGCCAAACAAAATAAAGATATTTTTTGCTTTGGACCTTACAGCGCCGATGCCTTTTTTGCACGGGGCCAATATGAAAAGTTTGATGCCGTACTGGCCTTGTATCACGACCAGGGGCTGATCCCTTTTAAATCCCTTTCTATAGGAGAAGGGGTAAATTTCACGGCCGGCCTTACTGCCGTTCGCACTTCACCCGACCACGGCACCGCATTTGACATAA
>JAFDZZ010000007.1 GCA_018266715.1 Bacteroidota bacterium | reverse complement strand
CCCCTGCAGCTGTTCCAGCCCGTTTGCCTAATGCAGATCTTACCTGGGAAGAAAATAAAAAGAAAGATATTGGGCTGGATTTTGGACTTTTCCAAAACCGCTTAACCGGTACTATTGATTTATATCATCGCAAAACCAATGGATTAATTTATCCTAAAAACGTATCTTATACTACCGGGTTTTCAGGCTACCAAAGTAATATTGGCAATATTACCAACAAAGGCTTTGAAATTATGCTGAGTGGCGATGTATTACAATATAATGGTGGCAAGCTGAATCTATTTGGGTCGTACTCCAACAACGCTAATAAAATCACCAATTTATATGATGATGATGTGCCGCAAACCTTATCCCGTTTTAAAATTGGTGAGCCGGTTTATACGTATTTTATGGTACGCTGGGCCGGTGTTAACCCCTCTACCGGTAGAAATATGTATTACACCAAAGACGGGCAGCTTACCGAAACCTATTCATCCAGCGATGCCGTTTTGTTAAGTGGTAAAACACCGCAGGTAAAATATTACGGAAGCTTTGGTTTACAGGCCACCTATAAAGGATTTGAATTAAGCACCCAGTTTTATTATTCCGGCGGCAATTATATTATGAACTATGTGTATTCCATTGGAGCCAGCGAAGGCGAAAGCGTACCGGATCAACAATATGCCGAAGCCCTGCATTACTGGAAAAAACCAGGGGATATTGTACGATACGCAAACTTAAACGATCCGTCTCAGCGCATTACTTACGATTCGGATAAGTATTTGGAAAAAGGTGATTATGTATCGCTTAGAGATGTAACCCTGGCTTATACCACACCATCCATAAAGGTTACTGAGAAATTTAAAATTAAATCATTAAGGTTTTATGTTCAGGGCACCAACCTGGCCATTTGGACCAAGTTTAAAGGATTGCCGGAAGTGGGTGAAGCAAATAACGAATCGGGCCTGGTTTCACCGGGGTTATATAACCTGTTTGCACAACCACAGTTAAGAGCAATTACAACCGGTATTGATATCAGGTTCTAAAAAACCATAATCTTAAAAAAAACTATTTGAACTTAATAATATAGAAATGAAAAAATTAATTATCATCTTTTTGGCAACAGCAATGCTGGTTTCCTGTAAAAAAGACGAATTGGAGTTATTTCCTTATAACCAAATAGAAACTTCCCAGGCGTTTAACACCGAGGCCGATGTAACCCTTGCCTTAAACGGGCTTTACAGTGGTTTAAGGGGAATGTATGCAGGAGATGTAGCTAATATAATGGGAGATGTACTGGCCGATAACGTCATCATCAATCAACAGGGCCGCCTCACTTTAAAAACCTTTGGCCAGTGGCTTTACACCGGCGAAAGCACCTATAGCTCATTTTTTAATAATGGCTACTCCGTGGTACGCAGGGCAAATGCCATATTGGAAAATATAGACAATTTTACTGCCGGTTCATTTAAAGACAATACCAAAGGCGAAGCGCTTGCTGCAAGAGCAATGATTTATTTTGATATGGCAAAAATATTTGCTAAAACCTATACCAATGCGGCTGCTACCGATAGCGTATTGCCTTATGTAACCACAACCGACCCTACTATATTACCCGCTAAAGAACCGGTTAGCGTATTTTACGATAAAGTTGTTGCCGATTTAGAAGCCGCAAAATTATTAGTAAGTACTGCTACAACGCCCAATACCAGGTTTAACAAAAGGGCTGTATCGGGCTTATTGTCCAAAGTGTACCTGTACAGGGGCGAATGGCAAAAATGTGTTACAGCATCTAACGATGCTTTAGGGAGTTCCCCGGAAGTTACATCACTGGCTAATTTCATTAAAATTTGGCAGGATAATTCCGAAGAAGGTGTTTTCTTTAAAATTCGCAATACCAAAACCGATAATTTAAACAGCCAGGGGGTTAATTATTATCAAACTATTGGCGGCCAAAGAAAATCGGAGTATGTGGTAGAATATAATTTCAAACAGTTATTTACCATTGACGACATTCGGTCTTCTGCTTATATTGAAACCAGCGCTTACAATGGTGTGCTTTACAACCATGTGATAAAATACAATGGCCGCACCAATGGGGATCCTGCCGGAGTGGTAGATTATAAAGCCGTACGGGGTGCAGAAGTTTTATTGAACCGTGCCGAAGCCTATTTTAAATTAAACAATGAAACATCGGCTTTAGCGGATTTAAACAGCTTAAAATCCAACCGCTATTTTTCTTTTACACCGGTTTCGCTTTCGGGTACAGCGCTTATTAATGAAATTTACCTGGAGCACCGGCTCGAAATGGCATTTGAAGGCGACCGCTTTTTTGATTTAAAAAGAAGAAATGTACCGGTTCAAAGAGATGGTACTTTTGGAGAAAGAGCAGATGGAACCGGAACCCCTTATGTGACGCTTTCCATACCCTTAGGAAGTAAATTATACCAGTTACCTTACCCGGTAGATGAATTAAACTATAATACAAATTTTACACAAAACCCAGGCTATTAAAATTTTAATATAATTATGAATACGTCAAATATTTTTAAATTAAGTTTTGCTTCTTTAGCTTTTGGCCTGTTATTATCAAGCTGTAAAAAAGAAGATTATATAAATAATGCCAACCAGGATGCGGCTTTATTTACCAAAACCAGCGATAATTATTTTATAGAAAATGTAGCCGGGGATTCTTATACCGGAACGATTGGTGTAAGCAGGGCCGTAACAACCGATACTAAAATTGAGTTTACCGTAAGTTCTCCCACCGGTGCAGTGGAAGGTGTTGAATATACCCTTCCCGAAAAATTTGTGATAATTCCTGCAGGTGGAGTTATTTCCAGTTTTAAAATTTTTGGCGATTATGCCGGGCTTGCAGGAGGTACACATCAATTAATTTTAAGGTTTAAGCCCGATGTAAAAGCGTTTGTAGATGCCGATAGTTGCGTAATAAATTTATTGCCCAGCTGCGATGAAGCAAACCCATTGATCAGTATTTTACAAGGTGATTATGCCAATACCAACGAAACCCTGGGCAGCAGCGCTTACGGGCCTTATACCACATCCATATCATCTACTGCATCTGTAGGTCCTACATCGGCAACTGCAGTAGTAGAAAATATTTTTGACTCTGGCTGGGGGCCTATTACTTTTACTTTGGATTGGACAGACCCCAACAACCGTACAACTACTGTGATTGCTCAAAATGCCATACCGGGTAGCGATGCCGGAAGCTTAAATCCTGCTTATGCCGGCTTACCGGTTGCAGTGCGTCCTTATGCAACCAGCGGACCGGGTACATTCTCCGCCTGTGCACAAGAGCTTACTTTAAATATGCAATTGGGTGTGGGTGATGGCGCCGGTGGTGTTTTAGGTTATTTTGGTGTGCTTTACCAGGTAAAAATGAAACGCTAAATTTTATAAATTATAGCTCATAAAAAAAGGCTGCCTCAATAAGGCAGCCTCTTTTTATTTTATAAGTGGGAGAAGAACGTTTTCTTTTATGATTTTCTTTATCCTCTCCTTTATTATTAATAATCTATTATTTTAAAGTTTTCTCCAAAAAAGAATGCAATTCACTTCCCCTTAATTCCGTTGCAATAATTTTTCCACTTGGGTCTATCAATACATTGTAAGGGATACCGTCAAAGCCGTAAAGCCCTACAGTAATATTTCCCCAGCCCTTTAAATCACTTACCTGCTGCCAGGCAAGGTTATCGGATTTTATGGCTTTTAGCCATTTGTCTTTATTCTCATCCAGCGATACGCCAAGGATGGTAAAATTTTTGTTTTTAAATTTATTATAAGCGGCTACAACATTGGGGTTTTCTGCACGGCAGGGTCCGCACCAGCTAGCCCAAAAGTCAACTAATACATATTTGCCCTTAAATGAACTCAAAGAAATGGCTTTACCGTTTTCATCATTTAATGTAAAATCAGGGGCGGCATCTCCAATGCCCGGTATGCCCGGTTTTGAATTGGGCTTTTGTTGCTGACTTTGGCTGCTTAAAGCCGTATTAAACAGGTTGGTTACTTCCGCAATACCTTTATGATTGGGAAAACGTTTGGTAAGGTTGGGTACAATTTCTTTTAATACAGAAGGATCGGCGCTTTGGCTATAGCCTAAAGCAAACATTCCCAAAACCGGGTTGCTTACGGTATCAATATACCGGGTAATAAAATTGCTGAACGATTGGCGCTGTAGAAGTAAATCAGTATGCAACTGGCTCAGCACACTATCGTTACCGGTTTTTGTGCTTAGCGAATCATACTGCATGGTACTGGCTTCCATTTGTTTGCCTCTTTTATCCACTTCTTTTAAAAGTGCTTTTAATCCATGGTTGGCAGGTGATTCAAATTGTGGGCCGTCAATACTTACGTCTTTAATATCGGCCGTGAAATTGATCGGGCTTTTATCATTGATAAATAAAAACCCATTGGGCAGGTTTTCCAATTTTAAACGAAACAAACCTTCTTCATCGGCATGCCCTTTTAAAGTAAAAGTTCCGTTTTTAATCGTTGCCGAATCGAGGACTACCGGATTTTTTTCTCCAAAATACAATTGTTCCAAAAATATTTTTTGATCGGGAACATTTTTAATTTGACCTTTTACGGTAAAAGTATTTGCATCATTATTATTGTTGCAGGATACCAGGCCAAAAAACAAAATTGCAATTACAAAAAATTTATTCATGATGTTGTGATAGCGCCTGCAAAAAAGCAAGCTGGTGATTAATTAAGTTTTTCTAATAAAATTTTATTTACAACAGCCATATCGGCCTTGCCTTTACTGAGTTTTTTTACTTCACCGGCAAAGAGTCCCATTAAGCCTTTTTTACCGGATTGGTATTCCTTTACTTTTTCGGGCATTTTGTTCATCACTTCATTTACCCAGGCTTCAGTTGCAGCTTCATCTTTTTCCTGTATTAAATTAAGCGCAATGGCCACTTCTTCCGGCATACGGCCCGGTTGATTGATTAAGGTTTGAAAAACTCTTCCGGATGCATTTCCAAAACTTAGTTTCCCGCTTTCTACCAGGCTAATTAAATCGGCCAGGGTAGAAAATGAAAGTGGAAAATTGCTTAAGTCAACCTGGTGCTCATTGCAGTATGATTTTACCGGACCCACCACCCAGTTGGCTGCCGCTTTAATAGAACTGGTGTGCTGTAATAAACGTTCAAAAAAATCGGCATCTTCTTTATCGGCACAAAGGGTTTGTGCAATATTGGGTGCAAGCTGAAATTGCCCGGTATATTTTTGAAATAAGGCTTCGGGCAAAACCGGCAGAGCCGATTGAATGCTTTGCAAATAGGCCTCCGAAAGAAAAATGGGCGGTAAGTCGGGCTCGGGGAAATAACGGTAATCCTCGGCATCTTCTTTAGTACGAAGCGAAAACGTTGTTCCCTTTTCTGCATCAAAACTCCGGGTTTGCTGCACGATTTGTTTGCCATTTTCGGTTAATTCAATTAACCGGTTAATTTCAAAATCAATGGCCAGCTTTACATGGCGTATGCTGTTGAGGTTTTTCACTTCTACCCGTGTACCTAATTTAGTTTCTCCTTTTAGCCGAATGGAAATATTGGCATCGCAGCGCATACTGCCTTCTTCCATATTGCCGTTGCATACACCCAGCCAGCGAACCAGCCGGCGTAATTGGGTAAGATAGTCGTACGCATCAGCTGCGCTGTGTATGCAGGGCTCGGTAACAATTTCCAATAAAGGAATACCGGCACGGTTAAAATCTAAATAAGTGAAATGTTCATCAAGGTCATGAATACTTTTGCCGGCGTCTTCTTCAATATGGATCCTGTTAAGCAATACTTTTTTATGATTAGAAAGGGTTAAAAACCCTCCCCGGCAAATGGGCGCCGTATGTTGGCTTACCTGGTACGCTTTGGGCAAATCAGGATAAAAATAATTTTTACGGGCAAAATAGTTATGCCGTACCATGGTACATTGTAAAGCCAGGCCCAATTTTACTGCAAGCTCGGTTACGGCCTTATTCATTACCGGTAAAGTGCCGGGATGCGCAAGGGATACCGGGCTTACCTGGGTATTGGGTTGGGCTCCAAATGCGGTACTGTCGCCACAAAATAATTTACTTTGAGTGCGTAATTGAGCATGTACCTCCAGGCCAATAACCGCTTCATATTGATGTATTTTTTCCAAGGCTGCAAAGATACTGATTGCCGTAGCATAAAAGAAAAGCGCCGAAGAATAAACAGCGGCGCTTAATGCTTTTAACGATCGAATTAACAATTATAATTCTGCCGTTTTTAATTTTTTGGGAATTTTAATACTAAAATTCATTTCACTTCCATTGCGCAACGCTTTAATGCTGTAGGCCGATTTTTGTTCACTGCTGCGTAACTGCTCCCGGGCTTCATCGGTATTGGATATTTTTACTCCATTAATTTCTGTAATGATGTCGTTTTCTTTTAAGCCGGCATTTTTTGCAGCAGAATTATCTTCTACATCCAGCACTTTTACTCCAGTAGCTTCTTCGGTATCCTGTATTTTAAGCCCAATTTTTTGGCGGGGGAAAAAATCAAAATCGCCAAAATTGCCTTGGCCTTCAAAGTAGTTCCTGTTGAAATCTTCAGATTGGATTTTTGGAAGTTGATAGCCCGGAACGGTTATTACCCTTGTACGTGGACCATCATTAAACGAAAACGATTTTACCTTACTGTAATATTTTTCACTCAATTTCGTTTTTACTGTTTTTGGTTTTCCGTTACGTAAAAAAGTAATTTTAACTTCATCATTGGGTTTTTGCCTGCTGATTATTTCTGCAAGGCTATTGCCTTCGCCAATTTTTTCATCTGCCACTTTTGTAATAATATCATCTTTTAAAAGCCCGGATTTTTCTGCAGGACTATCTTTATCTACAGAAGTAATTTTAGCGCCTTCTTTTTCATTTTTAAATGCCACACCTAAAAAAGCAGCAGAACCATTCATTTTAAAAATATCTTCATTTGCTAAATCAAAATTGCCGTTTAATTGGATGTCCAAATCCCTCATCATATCATCTATATTTTTTTCTAATTTTTTTCCAATTACCACTTTGCGGTTGTTGATGGAAATTTCATCGTCATTAAATTCTACCAGCGGCTTGCCATTTACAATTACTTTGTTGTTTTCAAATTGCAGGGTAATTGTTTTGTCTTTTTCGCCTTTTTTGCGAATAATGATTTCCTGGGTTCCTGATTTGAGATCCGGCGGAAGCGGTGGTTCCTGCGGCGCTACCGGCGGTGGCGGTGGAGGAGGGGGCGCTTCATTTTGTGCTAAAACTTTGTGGCTGCAAAAGGCAAAAAACCAGGTTATAATTCCTAAAGCAAATATTCTTTTCATGGCATATGTTTTTATGTACTAAAAATTTCGTACATCAAAACTAAGGGGAAAATTTTATTTACGAAGTTTTTCGGAGAAAAAAATTTTGCTTTAACATTATTTTAGGAAAAACCGGCCTTTGTGACTATAAAATAGAACATTGCCGTTATTAAAACCGGTACAATTCTATACTAAAAGGGCTTTTACTTTAAGGATAGCCTCATTAAGCATTGAAACATCCTGTCCCCCGGCGGTTGCCAGGTTTTTTTGGCCGCCACCCCCGCCTTTTATTAAAGGGCTGATCGTTTCTTTAATGATTTTTCCGGCATCCAGGTTTTTTGCAGAAACTACAGTATCGCTAATTCCAATAGCTACATGCGCTTTGCCGCCAATATTGGCACAGAGAACTACCAGGTAATCGTGTACATGATTTTTTAAATCGAAACATAATTTTTTCAAGGCTTCGGCATGAGGCACTTCTACAATATCACCAATAAACGTAACCTGGTTGATGATTTCATCTTTTTGGAGCAGGGCATTGCGTAAGGCCACTAATTGCCGGGCTTCCAGGCTTTCAATTCGTTTTTTTAATTCGGTATTTTCGGTTTGAAGAGATTCTACGGCTTTGGCTGCGTTTTTTGGGTTTTTTAATAATGCCTGTACCTGCTTGTTTTCATCAAGGGCCCGGTTAATAAATGCATCTGCTGCTGCTCCACATACCGCTTCTATACGACGAACACCTGCTGCAATTGCCCCTTCGCTTTTAATTTTAAAAAAACCAATTTGCCCGGTATAGCCAACATGGGTGCCGCCGCAAAGTTCAATGGAATAGTTGGGGTCCATAATAACCACACGTACCACATCAGCATATTTTTCACCAAATAATGCCATGGCGCCCAATTTTAGCGCTTCGTCTTTAGGCATTGATTTTATGACTACGGGAATATTTTCTCTTATTTTTTCATTTACAAGTTTTTCAACAGCTGCAATTTCTTCATCAGTCATTTTTGCAAAATGTGAAAAATCAAAACGTAAATGCTCATCGTTTACCAGGCTGCCTTTTTGGGCAACATGGGTACCTAAAATATTGCGTAATGCTGCGTGCATTAAGTGAGTGGCGCTGTGGTGAACAGTAATTAATTGCCGGTTGGATGCATTTACCATTGCTTTTACCTCTCCACTTAAATCCGCAGGAATGTTTTCTGCAAAATGAATGATCAGGTCGTTCTCTTTTTTGGTATCTACTACGGTTATCGTTCCGGATGAAAATTGCAGCATCCCGGTATCGCCAACCTGTCCGCCACTTTCGGCATAAAAAGGGGTTTGCTCCAATACCAGCTGGTATAATTCTTTTCCCTTGCCTTTTACTTTACGGTAACGCAATACCTGTGTAGTGGCGGCTAATGCATCATATCCTATAAAACCTTTACTATTGCTATCGTTTAAAATATTCCAATCGCCGGTATCTAATACAGTGGCGGCACGGCTGCGGTTTTTTTGCAGTTGCATTTGTGCTTCAAAGCCGGCTTCATCTACCGTTAATTTATTTTCGGCGGCAATTAACCGGGTAAGGTCAATGGGAAATCCAAAAGTATCCAGTAACTCAAATGCATCTTCACCATTGATGATGCCGTTATGATTGGCTGCCATTATGGTATCCATCCTTTTGAGGCCTTTATCCAGAGTTTTTAAAAAAGCATCTTCTTCTTCTTTAATTACTTTGGCTACAAACTCCTGTTGTTGATAGAGCTCGGGAAATACGGCTTTAAATTGTTGGGCAATTACCGGCATTAATTGATGCAAAAGGGGTTGCTTATACTCTAAATACGAGTAATAATATCGAACGGCCCTTCTTAAAATACGTCGTATCACATAACCTGCGCCGGTATTGGAAGGGAGCTGCCCATCGGCAATGGTAAAACTAATTGCCCTGATGTGATCGGCAAGCACACGAAAGGCAATTGCCTTTTTATCGTTTTCACCGCTGTAAGAAAGGGTTACCAATTTTTCAATGGCTTCAATAGTTCCGCTAAATACATCGGTATCGTAATTACTGCTTTTGTTTTGCAATACACGAACCAGCCTTTCAAAACCCATACCGGTATCTACATGTTTGGCAGGCAGGGGCTCCAGGCTGCCGTCTTTTTTACGGTTAAACTGGATAAAAACGTTATTCCAAATTTCAATAACCTGTGGGTGATCATTATTGACTAAATTTTTTCCATCGGTATTTTTTCGTTCTTCGTCAGTTCTGCAGTCCACATGAATTTCAGTGCAAGGACCGCATGGGCCGGTATCGCCCATTTCCCAAAAATTATCTTTTTTGTTGCCTAATAAAATGCGGTCTTCAGCAATCACTTTTTTCCATTCATTATACGCTTCATCATCTTTGGGCAGCCCTTCTTTTTCATCGCCTTCAAATATGGTAACATAAAGCCGGTCTTTATCCAGCTTATATACTTCAGTTAATAACTCCCAACTCCACGCAATAGCCTCTTTTTTAAAATAACCTGTTCCGGTATTGCCGGTATCCCCAAAACTCCAGTTGCCCAACATTTCAAACATGGTATGGTGGTAGGTATCTACGCCTACTTCTTCAAGGTCGTTGTGTTTACCGCTTACCCGTAAACATTTTTGGGTATCGGCAATACGGGGCGAAGGCGCCGTTTTATTTCCTAAGAAATAATCTTTAAACTGGTTCATACCGGCATTGGTAAACAAAAGTGTAGGATCGTTTTTTACCACAATGGGTGCAGATGGAACAATAACATGTTGTTTGGATTTAAAAAAATCTAAAAAAGCCTGCCTGATTTCTGCTGCCGTCTTCATGTATGAAATAATTTATATATGGGGTTGATTTATATTTTTTTGGTGGTTATATTTGTGTTTCCTGCATTTGGGTTTTGCAAAAGGGGCAGCAATGATTGTTTTTCCTGATGCTGTAGCAATTGGCCACATTTCATTTTTTTGAATTGCAAATGTAATGATTAAGGGAGTATAGCCTTCGATGCAACCAGTGTTTTATGAAAAAAATCAAATACTTCTATAATACGCATACGTTGCGTTACGAAAAATTTGTAACGCCGTTTCGTGTAAGATTGCTTCGCCTGTTTGGTTTTTTAAGCGCCCTTGCGGTAAGTTCCATCATTATTATTTATCTCTATAACCGTTTTTTTCCTAAACCCGGCGATTTAGAAAGCCGGAGACAGTATGCAGTGTTAAAAGAAAACTATGATTTATTGCAGGGAAAAATAAAAACCATGGAAAAGGACCTGGGCGCATTGGAAAAAAGGGACAATGAAGTGTATCGCTCCATTTTTGAAGCCAACCCCTTGCCGGATAGCGCCCGGGCAAAATTGATTGAAAAGCAAAAGGAGTTTGATAAAATAAGCAGTATAGATGAAGATATCCTGGGAAAAGATATTGCAGCACAGCTTAATAATTTAAATGCCCGCATTGCTTACCAATTAAAGAGCTATAATGAAATTGAAAAGCTTATTAAAAACCAGGATGTGAAAATGGCGAGTATGCCGGCTATTCAACCGGTGAGTAATAAGCAATTGAACCGGGTAGCCAGTGGCTTTGGTTTGCGTATAGACCCGGTTTACGGTACACCCAAAATGCATAAAGGCCTGGATTTTAGCGCCCCTCAAGGCACCCCCATTTATGCAACAGGCGATGGTGTGATAAAACTTGCAGGAGCCACCGAAGGAGGATATGGCAACCATGTAATTATCAATCATGGTTACGGTTATGAAACCCTATATGGGCACATGGTTAGGGTAAAAGCACGTACCGGGCAAAAGGTAAAAAGAGGTGAAGTTATTGGCTGGGTAGGCAGTACGGGCAAAAGCACCGGGCCGCATTGCCATTACGAGGTGCATATAAACGGCCAGGCAGTAGACCCGGTTTACTTTTTTTACAATGACCTAAATGCCGAAGAGTATGACCGGCTACTGAAAATTGCCGCAACGGGCAGTGCAAGAAGTTTTGATTAGGGACATAAAAAAGCAATCCCAATTGTGGAGATTGCTTTAATTAACAACAATGAACAACTCAGTAACTTAAAGCTTTTGCAGCTTATCTTGGACTCATCATTAAGGCAATCGTTTAAAAAGCCGCTATAACATTTTGATTTGCGCCGGCGTTATATTGTAGCTTTTGCGATGATATTTGCACAACCCTATTTCTTTAATAGCATTTCGATGGGCTTCGGTTCCATATCCTTTATTGCTATTCCATCCATATTGTGGAAATTCCCAATGAAGGGTATTCATATACTCATCCCGGTAGGTTTTGGCTAAAATACTTGCAGCGGCAATTGAGGCGTACAGCCCATCTCCTTTAATAATACATTGGTGTGGAATATTGGGGTATGAACGGAACCGGTTCCCATCAATGAGTAAGAACTGGGGAACTACGGCAAGTTTATTTATGGCCTGGTGCATGGCCTTAAAGGAGGCCTGTAAAATATTCAGCGCATCAATTTCTTCGTTAGTGATGGAGGCCACCGCATAACTTACACTTTCTTTTTCTATTATGGGTTTTAAGAGCATGCGTTGTTGATGGGTAAGTTTTTTACTGTCATTTAATAAAGGGTGAAAAAAGCCCTGAGGTAAAATAACGGCAGCGGCAAATACAGGGCCGGCATAGCATCCCCGGCCGGCCTCATCAACACCGGCTTCTGTTTTCCCTTTATGAAAATAATTTTTTAACATGGCGGGTTCCTACAAATATCCTTAAAAAATATCTGCCTCCTTAACTTTGCGGATATGAATTACACGCTACAAGAAAAAAATAACCGCCAGGTGGCCATCTGGCTAATGCTGGGAGTGGTTATGATTATATTCCAGGTACTGCTTGGAGGAATTACCCGCCTAACCGAATCGGGCCTTTCTATTACAGAATGGAAACCCATAACAGGTTTTTTGCCCCCGTTAAATGATAGTGCATGGCATGCAGAGTTTGATAAGTATAAAAATACCGATCAGTTTAAGTATGTGCACAGTAGCTTTTCTCTCAGCCAATTTAAATTTATTTTTTTTTGGGAATGGTTTCACCGGGTTTGGGCCCGTTTAATGGGTATGGTATTTATTGCAGGCTTTGTGTACTTCTTAGTAAAGAAAAAATTTAACCGGGAAATGATTACCCCAATGATCATCTTGTTTTTGTTGGGTGCATTGCAGGGCGCAATTGGCTGGCTAATGGTTAAAAGCGGGCTGGTACCTGAAAAATATTATGTGGGCCATGTTGAACTTACCACTCATTTTGTAGCTGCGGTAATCCTATTGGTATATACACTTTGGTTTGCACTTAGCCTCTTGCCAAATTTTAAAAGAAAAACGCTGAGCATACCCATTAAAAACTTACTGATTGTTATAGCGGTGCTGCTGTTTTTTCAATTAATATATGGTGGTTTTATGGCGGGGTTAAGGGCCGGGCAAACGGCCCCAACATGGCCCAGCATCAACCATGCGTTGTTTCCGGCAGGAATGATGGAAATGCATCCGGCATCATCCAATTTTTTCAATAACCCATTAATGGTTCACTTTATGCATCGGGGGCTGGCCTACCTGATTTTTATTTTAGCGCTGGTATTCTTTTTTAAGTCTAAAAACTTGCCTGCAAACGCTCCATTTGCAAAATACCGGAGGGTTTTTATCGTTTTAGTGTTGTGCCAGGTGCTATTAGGCATTGTTACGGTATTAAATGCTGCCCAACCCAAAGCGCTTGTTGTACTGGGAGTGATGCATCAGTTGGTGGCCATTTTAGTAGTGATGGCTTTAACAACACTCCTTTTTTTAGTAACCAAAAAATCAACCGTTGCTGTGCTTGAATAATTTAGATTAACGTTTGCCATGAGAACCTGGTTTAAAAATTTCTATACCTTTTTCCCGGTGCAGTTATTTATACTGCACTTTAGAAAGTACCAGGTGTTGCTCCTGTTTTGGTATGTGCTGTTTAGCACCGTTAACAGCAGCTTTTTAAAATACTATGGAGCCGATGCGTTATTTTTTGCGCCGGAATATTTAAATACAGTGGGCATTTTGGGTGCTTTTATTGTGGGAATAGCCATAGGCGTTTTTTTTATGAGCTGGCATATCACTACGTTTATACTGCACAGCCGAAGGTTTAAGTTTTTGGCTACAACCACTAACCCTTTTTTAAAATACTGCCTTAACAACAGCATTCTTCCGGCTATTTTTTTAATTTTTTATTTTGTAAAACTTTATCGGTATGACGATTACCGGGAGTTGATGAGCCTGGGAGAAATTATATTACTGATGCTGGGCATTTTGGCCGGCGGCGCTACATTGATCTTGCTTTCTTTTGTATATTTTTTTGGCGCCGATAAAACCATTTCAAAACGGGTAGCGGCAATAGTGAGCAACCCCGATCAATTCAAAAAAATATTTTTAGGTAAAAAACTGGGTATGGATTTTTTTGCCTTACCGGT
The DNA here is from genome assembly GCA_018266715.1 of Bacteroidota bacterium. Taxonomy (GTDB): domain Bacteria; phylum Bacteroidota; class Bacteroidia; order Chitinophagales; family Chitinophagaceae; genus Ferruginibacter. The sequence goes on along the minus strand of JAFDZZ010000007.1, from coordinate 23,831 downwards.
AAACTTTTATTTAACCGGCAGGTTAAAAATTAAAAAAACCAGGAGTGTAAGCCATTACCGGGACGATTTTATTGAAAGCATTTTTAAGCGGCACCACCTTGCTGCCATTGGAAGTATTTTATTGGCTTTTCTTTTTTTAATACTGGTAGGATTTTTCCTGGATAAACCTTTTTTTGAAATGCCTGCGGCTGCAAGCGTTTTTATTTTCTTTGCGCTGATGATTGCACTCATTGGGGCGCTTGCTTATTTTTTGCAAAGCTGGAGCCTGCCTGCAGCTATTGTATTATTACTCTTCTTAAATTTTCTTTTTGAAAAAGGGTATATTGACCCACGTAATAAGGCTTACGGGTTGGATTATCCCAAAAACGAACAGAGGCCCAGGTACAACCCCGGCTCATTGAACGCACTATGCACTCCGGAAAAACTCCGTAGCGACAAACAACAAATGGTTGCCCTGTTAAACCTATGGAAAGCCCGGCAAGATTCGGCAAAGCCCTTGATGGTGTTTATCAATGTAAGCGGTGGAGGGTTGCGCAGCAGCGCTTTTACCATGCATGCGCTTCAAAAAATGGATAGTATGCTTCAGGGTAAATTGATGCAAAAAACATTTATGATCAGCGGAGCCAGCGGCGGAATGCTTGCGGCAACTTATTACCGGGAGCTTTACCGGCGTAATGTTCATGGTGATTCAATATTGTTGTACAGCCCTCAATACCTCAATAATATCACCGGCGATTTGTTGAATTCGGTATTTAGCTCTATGATGGCCCGGGATCTTATGGGATCCTCTTTAAAGTTTACCGTAGGTAAAAATAAATACATTAAAGACCGGGGTTATGCTTTTGAAAAGAAACTTTCCGAAAACACCAATCATATTCTTAATGTGCAATTAAAGGATTTTAAAAGTGATGAAGCCCAGGCTAAAGTACCTTTATTGCTTTTTAATGCTGTGGTAAAAGGCGATGGTAAAAAAATGGTATTGAGTACACAACCCATGAGTTTTATGATGAAGCCTTTTGCCCTGCAACAAGATACTTCTATTAGCCCCGATGCTGTGGACTTTGCCGCATTATTCAAAAATCAGCAGCCGATGAATCTGCGCCTGCTCTCTGCCTTGAGGATGAATGCCACGTTTCCCTATGTATTGCCCAATGTGTGGTTGCCGGCAAGCCCGGTTATTGATGTAATGGATGCCGGCCTTAGGGATAATTTTGGACAGGAAGCTACCCTGCGTTTTTTGGATAATTTTAAGGAGTGGATCGAACTCAATACCCGTGGTGTTTTAGTGATCCAAATCAGGGATAGAAATACGAGCAACTGGACGCCTCCATTTGAACCCCGTACGGCCACCGATGTGCTGGTTTCCCCCGCAACCATGCTCCAAAATAACTGGTTTAGGATGCAGGATTATTACCAGGATACCGACTTTGCATATTTTAAAAATTCTTTTGGCGCCCTGCTCACCAAAATTACGGTAATGTATATTCCTCAAAAACCCGATAATAAGGTGGCGTTGAATTTTCATTTAACGGCCAGGGAAAAAAGAGATATTATTGAATCTTTTGACACGCCAAATAGTATGCAAACCTTAAAGCAAATTGTAGAGATCCTTCAATGATCAGGGCTGTAGTAATTTAAAGGCCCGTTCTTTTATGGCAATGTCAAAATACGGATGGGTTTCAGCCGGCTCGCCATCAATGTGCAAAGGTGCCAAAGACGGGTTTTCAATTTGTAAATTTTTTACCTGGTAATAAAGAATGTTTCGCCTGCCCTTGCCCTGGTTAATTTGCGGCATTACTTTACCCATGGTAATTTGTTTAAACACGGAATAAAGAAGGCTCAGTTTATAGGCTTTTTTTACAATTACAATATCCAGCAAACCATCGGCTATACTTGCTTTTGGAGCTATGGTAACATTATTGCCAAACTGGTTACTGTTTGCAATGCTTATGAAAAAAGCGGCAGAATCAATTTTCTCCCCATTAATATTTATGATAAATGGATAAGAGGAAACGGTAAAAAAATTTTTAATCGTTTGTTCTATATAAGTGGCCAGCCCACGGGTGGATTGTGATGCAAAATCATGCGCAACCTGGGCATCAAATCCCAGGCCGCAAAGCATGCAGCTAAAATGACGGTTAATATAAAAGCCATCAATGTAGGAGGCATTGCCTTTAAATATAATCTCCAGGGCTTTAGTAATATTTGTGGGAATACCTGCCGCACGGGCAAGCCCATTTCCGGAACCCATGGGTAAAATGCCGATGTTAATGGTTAAACCCAGCAAAGCGGCAGCAACCTGGTTAATGCTTCCGTCACCGCCACATACCACCACATCGGTAATATTTTCCCGATGTATTTTATCAATCAACTGCTTGTAATTTCCCGATGATTGTGTGGGTAATATTTCAAATGCTAAACCGGCCTTTCCTGTTTTTTGAATTATGAGATCATGCAAAGCCTGTTTGCTTTTTGTACCGGCAACAGGGTTTATGAGAAAAATGAGTTTTCGCATATTGCAATATTATGCTTTATCCCAAATTTTACATGGGCAAAATTTTGCGAAGCGTTTGCGGCCAGCTAAATGAACAGATTGTTTTTCACAGTAATAAAAATTTGGCGTTTTTTACCAAACTTTATCGGGGGTTATCATTAGCATAAAAAAAACCGCATTAAATATGCGGTCTTTTCACATTAGCTTCTCATGCTTGTAATGAGTAGATAAATGATGCTTATTGCGTAAATCCTTTAATTAAGTCCAAAAGGCCGCCGCCATTGCGGGACTGCTGTTGTTGCGCCCCCTGGGCAAGCTGTCCAATTACATCCAGTATGCCAGAAGGTTGTTGTGATGAATTGCCGCCACCTGTAAATTGGCTAATAAGGTCTCCAATATTGAATTGGGGATTTTGTTGTGCAATTTGATCGGTTTGGCCGCCGGTGATGGATTTCAAGAGGTTTTCTATGGAGAAAGTGCTGTTGCTGCTATCGTTAATATTGCCAATAAGTGAGCTGATCACGCCTGGAATTAGTGAAGTGGCAATACTGTTGGCCTGTGCATTGCCAATATTTAATTTATTCATCAATTTGCCGGCAAAATGCCCAATCATCATGGCTACTATGGGATTAGAAAGCAAGCTGCTTTTGCCCTGTTGCTGATTATTGCCGCCGGTAAGTAATCCTATAAGGCTTTGAATGCCGCCACCTGCAACAATATTTCTAAGGCCGGAAGCAACGGTATTGGTGGCTTCGGCTACCACTTCATTTTTTTGATCCGGGGTAATTTGAGTATTTTCTGATGAGGGTTCGCTGGCCACGTTTTTAACCAGGTTAAATAATTCTTCTAACATTAAATAATTGATTTAAATAAAAAAAATTGTGCGTATAGTTAAGACGAAATTAAGGGAAAAAAGTTTCGGCTTATTTGCAATTATTACAAAGGCCTGTAACGATCATTGCAGACTGTATGGGCTTAAAGCCCGCCGGTAGTTTTACGGCAGGTACAGTTACATCGTCCAGGCAAACCGTTTCCTGGCATTGGTTACATACAAAATGCACATGATTGTCGTGATGATGGCCATTTGCACAATTTTGCCTGCATAATGCATAAAGAACAGAATTATCGGTGGTGGGCACCTGGTGAATAATTCCTTTTTCTACAAAAGTTTGTAATGTGCGGTACACCGTTACCCGGTCTAAAACCAACCCTGCATTTTTTTCAATATCGGCGTGGGCCAAAGCCCCATCGCTGGCGTAAAAAAGTTCAAGTATTTTTATACGGCCATCGGTAATACTCAGGCTGTTTCTTTTTAATATTTCTGAAAAAGTATTCATCTTTTGTTCATTATTCAGGGTTGTTGTTAAAGCCGTCCATAAACCGTTTGGTGGTTACTTTTTCTTTGAGCAAGTCTTTTATGTCGTCAATTAATTTCACAATTTCCCTGTTTTCCAGGCCATCATATATTCCTCTTACACGGTTATTCTTATCTACCAATGCAAAAAACTGCGAGTGTAAAAACTGGTCGCTTATATTTTGGGTACTGTCCGGGTGATTATTGTCTATGATATATCCTTGCCTTGCCAGGTTATACAATAGGGTTTTATTACCGGTTAAAAAATACCAATTCTTGTTGCTGTAACTAATTAAGCTGTCTTGTTCAATAATTTTATAGCTGCCATTTTGGTTTTGGGTTAACACGCCGCCCAGCATTTTGGCTTCATATTTTTTTAAAACCGGTATGCTGTCGGTTTCGGGCATACAGGTATGAGATGCAATTAAAAAGCCGGGCTCATTTTTATAGGCTTCATAAACCCTGCGCATATTGAGGTTCATTTTGGGGCAAATTCCCTTGCAGGTGGTAAAAAAATATTCGGCAACATATACTTTTCCATCTACATTGTTTTTGGTAAAGGGTTTTCCGTTTTGATCCTTAAAACTAAATTCCGGAATATTGGCATTGATTACTTTTAGCTTCGACTTTGAAAAATCATTATCCCAAAAAACAAAACCGAGAAAAACGGTTATGAGTACTGTAAAAAACCCAAGGTAAATTATTAATTTTTTCTTCACTGCAATTTCAATTAGGTGTTCTGCAAAATTAATGGATGCTCCTTTAATGAGCCCAAAACGCCTCAATGGCTTTTTCGGATACCAAAGCTAAATTATTTTTTGCAATATTGTTGCAAATATTTAATTTTACACTTTGTTATGAATCATAAAATTAATTGGGATGGTTTGGGGGTTACCACATCGGTGCTTTGCGCCATACATTGTGCGGTATTGCCCTTATTGTTTACCAGCCTGCCTTTTTTAGGAGGCGATATTATTCATAATGATTTTTTTGAATGGAGCATGATATTCCTGGCATTTATTATTGGGGTTTATGCCCTTGGCCATGGGTATTTAAAACATCATCGTCAAATTCTACCATTAGTTTTCTTTTGCGTGGGTTTTGGAATGCTGGTTGCCAAAGAAATTTTTAATGAATACGAACTGACTTTTTTATTTCCTGCCGTATTATTGATCATAACGGCACATTTTTTTAATTACCGCTTTTGCAAAAAAAGCAGGTGCTCTTCTCCTGCTCATCAGCATTAAGCCAAAACAATGCATTTTTATTTGGTATATTCGCTTTGATTTTTAGATTGATTAAAGCGGCCCCGGGTCTCTTATTGTATGCATTATCCTCCACTTACCATTACTTTTTTAGGCACCGGAACCAGCAGTGGCGTACCCATGATTGCCTGCAATTGTGCCGTGTGCACTTCCAATAATCAAAAAGACAACCGCCTGCGAAGCAGTATTTTGGTACAAAGCCCCGGCACCACTCTTGTGGTGGATACCACACCCGATTTTCGTTACCAGATGTTGCGCAGCAAAGTGCAAAAATTGGATGCCGTAGTTTTTACGCATCCGCATAAAGATCATATTGCCGGGCTGGACGATGTTAAAGCCTTTAATTATTTTGGCCATAATGCCGTTGAGGTTTATGCCAATGCGCTTACGCAAAAGGCATTGAAGAACGAGTTTTATTATGCATTTACAAAAGAAAAATACCCGGGTATTCCTGAAATATCTTTAAATGAAATAGACGAACAAGAGTTTAGGGTAGGCGATATCCCCATAATACCCATTAAAGTATGGCACCTGAACATGCCGGTTTTAGGCTTTAGGTTTGGAAAGTTTACCTACATAACCGATGCCAACCGTATAGAGGAAGTGGAAAAAGAAAAAATTCGAGGAAGCGAAATATTGGTTCTAAATGCTTTAAGACAAAAAGAACATATCTCCCATTTTACCCTTTCCCAGGCTATTGCAGTTGCCGACGAATTACAAATTCCCCAATGTTATTTTACCCATATCAGTCACCAATTGGGCCTTCATGACGAAGTGTCGGCTGCTTTGCCACCCAACCGGCGCCTGGCCTACGACTTACTACAGCTTCAATGCTAAAAAATGCCTCGTTAGAGGTATTGTCTTCAATGCTGTTGCAGAATAATTTTAGGGCTCAAAAAACAGGATGATGCTCAAAAGCCTAAACAATTATTTTGAATTTACTGCAAAGGAAAGATCCGGAGTATATTTCCTAATGATGCTGGTGATGCTGTTTCCCATTTTACCTTTTGTTTACCCCTTTGTATCGGCAAAAACAGTTTTTGATGAAACCCGTTTAAACAGGAGCCTAAAAGTACTGGCCATTCAAAAACAATCGTTCAATAAAATTGCGGCTTCAAAACCTGGCCAAAATCAACAGTCTGCCGGGCAAAAGATGCAGGCCACTGTTTTTTACTTTGATCCCAATACTCTAAATACCGAAGGTTGGTTGAGGCTGGGCATTAAAGAAAAAACGGCGGTTACCATACAAAAATATGTTTCAAAAGGAGGAAGATTTAAAAAAGCTGATGACCTCGGAAAAATTTGGGGAATGAACCAGGCCGACCTGGAAAGACTCATTCCTTATGTAAGTATTCCCGGCGAGCCAAAACCCTCATATAACTCCACGTTGAGCGGAAATAAATATGCGGAGAAAAGAGTATTGCAAAAAGTGGATATTAACCTTGCCGATACCAGCATATTTATAGCCCTTCCGGGTATTGGGCCGGGTTTTGCAAGACGTATTGTTAATTTTAGAACCAAACTTGGTGGCTTTTATGCTGTAGAGCAGGTAGCAGAAACCTATGGCCTGCCGGATAGTACCTTTCAAAAAGTGAAACCTTATCTAATCGTTAAGCCGGGAGACGTAATAAAAATAAATATTAATGCGGCAACGCTGGATGAGTTAAAGACGCATCCCTATATCCGGTATAACCTGGCCAATGTGATTGTAAATTTTAGAAGCCAGCATGGCAATTACCAAACCGTAGAAGATATCAAAAAAATTATGATCCTTACCGATGAGGCTTATGAAAAGCTGGCGCCCTATTTGTCGGTTCAATAGCCCCCATCTTGCAGCCATTTCTCAAAATCAGTTACTTTTGCTGCTCAACACATAATTGCCAGATGAATTTTTCTCAAAGCGAACTGACCTCACAGGTTGCTGACAGTGCCCGTGAGTTTGCATTACAACACATTAAGCCGCATTTTATGCAATGGGATGAAACCCAGCATTTTCCCATCCAGGTTTTTAAAGAAATGGGAAAAATGGGTTTTATGGGCGTATTGGTTCCTGAAGATTATGGAGGTGCAGGGCTGGGGTATTTTGAATACAGCAACGTTATTCAGCAAATTGCTAAAGTATGCGGCAGTATTGGCCTTTCCCTTGCAGCGCATAATTCACTTTGTACAGGTCACATTCTCAGTTTTGGAAATGAAGCACAAAAGAAAAAATATTTAACCAAACTGGCCACCTGCGAATACCTTGGAGCCTGGGGGCTTACCGAACCCAATACCGGGAGTGATGCAGGAAATATGAAAACCACTGCGGTTAAGCAGGGGGATAATTGGGTGATAAACGGAACCAAAAATTTTATTACACATGGTATCAGCGGGGATGTAGCTGTGGTGATATGCCGTACCGGTGAACCAAGGGCCAAAGATAACAGTACGGCATTTATTGTAGAAAGAGGAACGCCGGGATTTAGTGGCGGCAAAAAAGAAGATAAACTGGGGATGCGTGCCAGCGAAACCGCCGAAATGATTTTTGATCAGTGCATCATTCCGGATGCCAACCGCCTGGGCGAAGTGGGTGCAGGGTTTAAACAAGCCATGAAAGTGCTGGATGGCGGCCGTATTTCCATTGCAGCCCTGGCATTGGGCATTGCAAAAGGTGCTTACGAAGCATCGGTAAAGTATTCCAAAGAACGCCAGCAATTTGATAAACCGATTGCTCAATACCAGGCCATATCTTTTAAGCTGGCCGATATGGCTACAAAAATTGAATGTGCAGAATTACTCATCAACCAGGCCTGCGATTTAAAAATGAAAGGGTTGCCTATGACAAAAGAAGCGGCAATGGCAAAGTATTATGCCAGCGAAATTTCGGTTGAAGTGAGTACAGAGGCGGTGCAGATTTTTGGCGGCTATGGCTACATCAAAGATTTTCCGGTAGAAAAATTTTACCGGGACAGCAAGCTTTGTACGATTGGCGAAGGCACCAGCGAAGTACAAAAAATGGTGATTAGCCGGGAAATTTTACGTTGATGTAATAATAGAGTTAACGGCGCATCAAAAACCCTGGCCCATAAACGGCGATTAAAAAAATTTCGTTACTTTTATTTTTGGCAATTAAAACTTTGCCGATTTTTTTAACACTTAAAATATTTTATCATGGGTATTATTTCCTGGGTTGTATTTGGCTTAATTGCCGGCGCCATTGCAAAGCTGTTGCACAAAGGTGAAGATCCCGGAGGCTGGATTGTTACTATTTTAATTGGTATTGCCGGCGCATTTGTGGGAGGTTTTTTAACTAAAACCCTCTTTGGCTGGGAAAGCCAGGGCTGGTCGTTTAAAAGCCTCATCAGCGCTGTTGGCGGTGCTTTTATTTTATTGGTGTTATACCGTCTCATTACAAAAAAGCGCTCCTGATTTTTTTTATAAAATTTTTAAGCCTTCCCAGTGAAGGCTTTTTTATTATCAAAATTTCTGCAGGGGGTTTCATTAACTTTGAAAAATGATTAAAAGGCAAGGGCAACATTATGGGTTGGGATGTTTTTTAGTGTTCATCTTCGCTTCATGCGCTACCAGCAACCCCTATTCTAAAACCAATAAAATTTCTGAAGAACGGAGCAAAGACCTGCTGCGGCAAATTTCGGTTCAGCATGAGGATACCGTTAAGGCCGATTCTGCCAAAATTCCGGAACGCACAGCGTTTACCGTAAATTTCAATTTGCGAAAACCCAATTTTGTAATTATTCACCATACGGCACAAAACAGTTGTGAAAAAACTTTACAAACCTTTACATCCGATAGTACCGAAGTAAGCGCCCATTATGTAATCTGTAAAGATGGCACACTGCATCATATGCTCAATGATTATTTGCGGGCCTGGCATGCGGGCGCATCCAAATGGGGCAATACTACCGATATTAATTCTGTTTCCATTGGTATTGAGTTGGATAATAATGGGGTGGACAGCTTTACTACTGCCCAGCTCAATGTATTGGAAGGGTTGCTTGCCGAATTAAAAGCAAAATACAATATCCCTGCTGCAAACTTTATTGGCCATGCCGATGTTGCGCCAACCCGTAAAACCGACCCCAGTGTACTTTTCCCCTGGAAATACTTTGCCGAAAGAGGTTATGGCCTTTGGTACGGGGATACCAGTAGCCTAAAACTGCCCGTGGGATTTAATCCCGTGCTGGCATTAAAAGTTATTGGTTATGATGTTAAAAATGCCGATGCAGCAATAGAAGCCTTCCGAAGACATTTTTTACAAACTGAAACAAAAGGCCCACTTAGCAATACCGAAAAAAAAGTGCTGTTTTCACTGATGCAAAAATATTTGAATTAACCTCCGGGCTTTAATGTTAGGTATATAAATCATTAATGAGTTCGTCCAGTTTTTTTTCTTCAAGTACCATTCTTGTTGGGATCGCTTCTTCGTTCGTCCATTTAATAAGGCGTATAGATCCTTCAGCAATTTCAATACCGGTAATGTCGCCATCATTATAGCAGCAGCACCCGGTGTTAAAATAAGAGGCTTTAAGATGTTGGCCTTTATCTTTAAGATGGAGGGTATTGCCGGGATGCGAATAATATTTACCTGAGGCAAATACCGGTTTATGGGTATGGCCGGTAATTAATATTAAATTTCTTTTGGTACTGCTCCAGTCGTACATTAAATGATTGTGCTTATCCCTTAAGGTAAAGTCGGTGCTGGGTGCATTAATATTGATGCGTAAATAGCGTTGCAAAGGCATCCAGATATGAGCTATCACCCATGCGCTAAAAGCATTGCCACTACTCATTTTGTCGCCCTGGTGGCCATGCGTTAACAGTATGGAAATGGTTTTTGGGGTGTTCACTACGTTAAGCAAAATGCCTTCATAAACAAAAAAAGGCCGGGCAAATTTTTTACTTAAAAATAAATTAACGTCTAATGGGTTTCTCCATAAAACATCATGGTTGCCAAAAGTTTTATAGTACCTGCCCGGGTGAAACTGGGCTTCTGCTGCAAAACTGTTTTCATTATGTTTTAATACATCGGCAATATTAAACTTCCAAAGCTCTTCACTATCTCCAAGATTTATAAACGTGTATTGCTGCCGGTTATAAAAATTTAATGCGGAAATATAGTTTTTCTCACAGGCGGAAAAATCATCTGCCCAACTCCGGTTTCCCTTATGCTGATCACTAAAAACGATAAACTTTTCTGAATGGCTGTCGATGTTTAATATGGCCAGCCTTTTTTTTAACCGGTTGCCCTTACTGTTATATAAGTTGCTTAATGCTTTAAATACCGATTGTTGCTTTGGAGCTTTTGATAAGTAATCCAGTATCCATAAAATAGGCTTTTTTAAAAGTATTTGTAAAAATTTACGCATCGTACCGGTTATGCTTTTGGCTTGTAGAATTTACCCACTAACGGAAGTTTAGCCAGGTCTTTTGCCTCGGTAAAACCAATAAGCCGGGTAAAAGCAGCTAATAAGAACAGGCCTGCAATTATTGAAAACAGCAATGAGCCCGGAAACAAAAGCGTAACCACCCAATGGATGCCATACAGGGCAACAACAATAAAGATGTATAAGGATAATTTCTTTACCGGGTAAGGAACCGGGTAATACTTTTGACCCAGCTTATAACTCATGATCATCATAAAAAAATAACAACAAAATGTAGCGAGGGCTGCACCGGTATAATGTAAATGCGGGATAAGGGTTACGTTTAATACGATTGTAATTACGGCACCGGCAATAGTGATATAGGCCCCTAAAATATTTTTATGGGTGAGTTTGTACCAAATGCTCAGGTTATAATAAATGCCTAAAAATATATTTCCTAAAGCCAGCAAGGGTACCACCTGCAAACCTTCTGCCCAGCGGGGATTGGCAAAGTGCACAAACACCCATTTAAAAACATCCAGGAACAAGCCAATAAACAAAAACATAAAACAGCAGGCGATTACAAAAAATTTCATTACCCGGGCATAGGTTTGCTGGGCATTTTGACTTTCGCTTTGTTTAAAGAAAAACGGCTCGGCGGCCATTCTAAAGGCCTGTATCATAATCGTAATCAATAAAGCCAGCCTGAAAATATTGGCAAAAACACCCAGCTCATGGTCGGCCTGCTCCATGGGTAAATGAACCACATGCCGGTAGATGAGGCGGCTCAGCACATCATTCACCATACCGCCCAAACCCACAATCACTAATGGATAGCTGTATTTCATTACGTCTTTCCAGGTGCTTTTATCAAAAATAAATTTTATTTGCAGCAGCTCTTTTGATAATAATAAAAGGGTAAACAGGCTACCGCATATATTGCCCAGCAGGGCATAACCTAAGCCGATATCTTTATGATAAATATATTGAACGAAGCTATTGGGGTTACCGGCAAGAATTTTTGGCGCTATGCCCAAAAAAAAGATTACAACAGATAAATTCACCACAATTCCCGAAACCCTGGCCAAAGCATACCATCTTGGCCTTTCTTCCAGGCGAAGTTTTGCAAAAGGGAGCGTATTTAAATTGTCAATGGAAATAATTGCAATCATCCATACAATATATTCCGGGTGCCTTTGCAAATCGGCAGCGCTGGCTATAGAGCCCCTGAATAGGAATAAAACCAGGCTGAAAAATAAAGTACTGATGAATAATGAAATGGAAAGTGTGCTGTATAATTTTTGTTTATCATGGGTTTGTGAAAAACGAAAATAGGCGGTTTCCATCCCATAAGCGTATAGCACATTTAAAAAAGGGATGATGGTATAGGTTTGAACAAGATCGGCTGTTTTGCCCGGCATATCTATAAAAAAAGGCAATGCCATATTCATAATATAACCCAAAAACCTGCTGGCAATTGTAGGTACCCCATACCATAAAGTTTGCCCGGCCAGTTTTTTAATAGCGCTCAAGAGGTTGTATTATTTTGATGCAATTTATTGTTTTTCCCCGTTTGTTATCTTTTCCCATGTATATAGAGGCGCTGCAGTTTTAAGTTAATGCCTGAAGATGATATGCTCTCCGGGAGCATAATTTTTATTTTTTGTAAAAGAAGTATCGGTAAGTGTAAATAAAAAAGCCAGTAACTCGGCTTTGTTTCTTTCGCTAAGCCGGATCGGCTTTTTGAGTATTGGGTCCAGTTGAGGAAGGCTGCTGTCAATTACCGTGTAGTAGTTAATTACCTGGGTGATGTAGCCCATACTACCATCATGCATATAGGGAGGTGTAAGTTTAAGATTGCGTAAACTGGGTATTTTAAATTGGAGAGAGTCCCTGGAGAGCCCGGTAATTCTTTTTCGGCCCAAATCATTAAGTTTATTTAAACCCAGGCCGTTATTGCTGAATTTATCGTTGGTAAAAAGCGGCTCGCTATGGCAAGAGGAACAATACTGCTTATAAATTTCATAGCCTTTTTGTTCGTAGGGCAAAAAAGAATCTTTCCCGTTTTTAACCTGATCATATTTACTGCCGGCACTTACCAGGTTTCCGGTAAATTGTGCCAGCGCTTTAAGTAATCGTTTTGTGGTTATGGCCGTATCGCCAAAAGCAGCTTTAAATAAGGGCGGGTATTGTGGGTTGTTTCTCAGTTTTAGTAATAGGTTATCCAGCGTTTCACCCATTTCGTTGGTATCGGTTATTGGGCCAAGGGCCTGTACTTCCAGGTGATTAACGCCCCCATCCCAGTGATAGGAGGTTTTCCAGGCCAGGTTAAAAAGCCCGGGTGCATTCCTTTGTGTAAACCGGTTTTCAATTCCATGGCTAAAACTGTGTTCAAAAGTACTGAATGCTGCAAAATACTGGTGGCAGCTTGCACAACTGGTAATGCTGTCCCTGCTTAAATTGCCATCATAAAAAAGCGTTTTTCCTAATAAAAAACCCTCACGGGTGGATGGGTTGCTGGCAAAAATATTTGTTGGGGGTTGGGGCCAGCCTTTGGGTACAACAAAGGGAAGTGGAGTAGGGCCATATTTTTCGTATGCACCGGTAAAAAAAAGCAGTACAAGAAAAAGAATGCCTGCCAATATGAATATTTTTTTCAAGATGGAGTTGCTATTGTTGAATAATACTAAATAAGCCGCTAAAATTATCTGCTGCTGATTTTGCAATTGCCCCGGGACTGTTTATAACCGGTGTAGTAGATATTTTTATATCGGATTGGCCTTTCCAAAAATTATCCAAATTAACGAGTATATAAAGTTGCGTCGTACGATCTGTACCGGCATAAGGCAGGCGGATTTGTCGCATAGTTTTATTTTTGCCGGTATAGCCGCCAATATGATATTCAAAATGTTTTGTTTTTGTTGTTGCATAATCAGACTGGCCTTCTAATTTAAAATTAATATAGCCGGTGTTCCAGGTCCAAAACATGCCGTTTAACGGATCCAGTACGCCCTCTTGTGCACCACTGCAATTATAAATACTATCCACGCCTAATTGGAAATTAAATGTTCCTTTTTTTGCAGGATAAGGGAGCATAATCTTAATGCTATCCGTAGCAAAAGCATCAATTAAACTAATATTGGTATTCACCTGTTTATTAAAACCCAAATTACTGAGGTAATATTTTAATTTTTTTACCGAATAGGTTTCGCCCAATGGGTTTTGATACACGCTATCGGGGTGCAGGGATTTGCCATTGGCCACATGCTTAAAATGAATAACAATTTTTTGCATGTCCGGTTGGCTTTGCGCCTTGTATGAGGTAAACATGAATAAAGCAATGAAAGTGGTGAGGCATTTATTCATGGGCAGAAATTTTTTGGCGTAGTTGTTTTTGAAAGGCATTTTTTCTTTTGGTTTCCATGCGTTTTTCTTTTGCTTCCTTTGTAGGTTTTGTAGCCTTTCTTTTTTTGGGGATGATGAGGGCTTTTTTTACCAGCTCGTTCATTTTTTTAATCACCAGGGTTTTATTGCCGGCCTGGGTACGTTCGCTCTGGCTTTTTACAAAAAGAAAACCTTCGGCATTAATCCGGGAATGGAGTTTTTCCTGCAATCGTATTTTTTCTTCGTCAGAAAATAAATTGGTTTTTTTTACAAGCCAAAAACCGGTAACCATGGTTTCAACTTTATTTACATTTTGACCGCCTTTGCCGCCGCTTCGGGCCGTTTTAAAAAGTATTTCAGCATTTATAGAACGCATACCATCAAAATTACCCATAATTAAATGTAATTTCAATTGAAATGGCTTTTTTGCAGCGTTAATATTTTCTTAAGTACAAAAAATAAAGCATTTTTGCAGGGTACACCCATTGTATGCAACAGCTATATTCATCATTAGCGGAAAAAAAGAAGAAAGGTAATAAGCAGTTTGCCGTTCTTATTGACCCCGATAAAGTAAATGCCGGGAGCTTAAAGCGCCTGGTGGAACATGCCGTAGATTGCGGGGTGGATTATTTTTTGGTGGGTGGCAGCCTGGTGGTTTCAAACTTTATGGATAGTTGTGTGCAAATCATTAAGAGAGAAAGTAATGTTCCGGTCTTACTTTTTCCCGGCAGCCCCAGCCAGGTATGTAAATATGCCGATGCGCTATTATATTTATCGTTGATCAGCGGCAGAAACCCGGAGTTGCTTATTGGCCAGCATGTGGTAAGTGCACCTGCGGTAAGGCAAAGCGGCCTGGAAATTATACCTACCGGTTATATGGTTATTGATGGCGGCGCCCCTACAACCGTTTCTTATATCAGCAATGCTGCGCCCCTTCCTTCAGATAAAAATGATATTGCCGTTTGCACCGCTATGGCCGGCGAAATGTTGGGAATGAAGTTGATTTATATGGATGCCGGAAGTGGCGCCAAAAGGCCCATTACCGAAAGTATGATCGCTGATGTGGCAAAAAATATTTCCATTCCGCTTATTATTGGTGGCGGTATTAAAGATCCTGAAAAAGCATACCTCAACTGTAAGTCAGGCGCCGATATGATTGTAATTGGCAATGCTTTTGAAAGCGATACTTCACTCATGAAAGAAATCGCCTCTGCCATTCACAGCATCCCGGTAAAAGCATAGTTTCCTTCTTATTATTTTTGTAAGCGCTGCATTATTTTTAATTGTTCATTTATGAAGCCGTTCTATTTTTTTGTATTATTATTTTTTTTCGCCGGTTCATTACGGGCCCAGGAGTATAGTCAATATGTAAATCCCTTTATTGGCACAGGCGGGCATGGGCATACGTATCCCGGGGCAACCCTGCCGCATGGGATGGTTCAGCTTAGCCCCGATACCCGGCTCGAGGGCTGGGATGGTTGCAGCGGTTATCATTATAGCGATAGCTTTATTTACGGGTTTACCCATACGCATTTAAGCGGTACCGGGGTAAGTGATTATGGTGATGTATTGCTAATGCCGATGAACGGAACAGCTTCACCGGACAATAAAATTTACGGCTCGGCTTTTTCACACCAAACAGAAAAAGCTTTACCGGGTTATTATTATGTAAAACTTTTGGATGATCAAATTGATGTAGAGTTAACCACAACAGAACGGGTAGGGCTTCACCGTTATACCTTTTCAAATACGGTAAATACAACTATTATTCTCGACTTAAAACATAGGGATGAAGTACTGGAATCTTATCTAACTATTGAAGACAGTGTAACCGTTACCGGTCTCAGGCGAAGCAAAGCCTGGGCCGGGAACCAGTATGTATATTTTGTCATAAAATTCAGTAAACCCATCCGGGGTTACGGTATTTGGCAAAATGAAAAACCGGTGGCTGTACAAAACTATGCCGAAGGGAAAAACCTTAAAGCTTTTTTTCATTTTGATCTAAAGGGCAGTAATACTATAATGGCAAAAGTGGCCATTAGCGCTGTGGATATTAAAGGCGCTAAAAAAAACCTGGAAGCAGAAATGCCCGCTGTTGATGGCGCTACGCAACCATCCGGTTGGGGTTTTGATGCCTTAAAAAACAAAGCACAACAAATTTGGAACACGGAATTAAAACGTATTGAAGTAAGCGGCGGAACAAAAGAAGAAATGGTGAATTTTTACACGGCGCTTTATCACACCGCTATTGTGCCCAATATCAACCAGGATGTGGATGGCCGCTACCGGGGCCGGGATAATAAAATACATACTGCGGAAGACTTTACCAATTATTCTGTTTTTTCGCTTTGGGATACTTACCGGGCCGCCCATCCTTTATATGCATTAATGGATCGTAAACGAACCCTGGATTATATCAAAACTTTTTTAGCGCAATACCAGCAGGGTGGAAGGTTGCCGGTGTGGGAACTGGCCGGTAACGAAACCGATTGCATGATAGGGTTTCACAGTGTTTCGGTAATTACAGACGCCTTGGTAAAAGGCATTAGTGGCTTTAATGTAAAACTTGCGCTGGAAGCCATGCTTAACAGCGCCACCTGGAACGGCTTTGGTTTACCTGCATTTAATAAAAATGGTTTTATAAGTATGGAAGATGAACCTGAAAATGTAAGCCGAACTTTGGAATATGCTTATGATGACTGGTGCATAGCTGCTTTTGCAAAATATACCGGAAGGGCGGATGTGTATAATGACTATATTCAAAAGGCACAGTATTATAAAAATATATTTCATCCTAAAAGTGCATTTGCTCAGCCCCGTAAAAATGGAAATTGGTTCACGCCTTTTGATCCAAGGGAAGTGAATAATAACTTTACGGAAGCCAATAGTTGGCAGTACTCCTTCTATTTTATGCAGGATATTGCCGGGTATTTGCAACTTATAAATGGCAATAAATTTACGCTTGCCCAAAAACTCGATGAACTTTTTACTGCTTCAACGCAAACCACCGGCAGGGACCAGGCCGATATTACCGGCCTGATTGGCCAATATGCACATGGCAACGAGCCCAGCCATCATGTAATCTACCTGTATAATTTTGCCGATGAAGCGTTTAAAACACAAGAGTTGGCTTACAAAATAATGAAGAATTTTTACCACAATGCGCCGGATGGATTAATTGGTAACGAAGATTGCGGACAAATGAGTGCATGGTATGTATTCAGCGCCATGGGTTTTTATCCTGTATTACCCGCATCTACTCAATATGAAATGGGTACACCGTTGTTTAAGGAAATAAAAATACATTTGGAAAACGGAAAAATATTTTATATCAATGCAAGCAAAAGCAGCGATACTTCCTTTTATATAAAACAGGTGCGTTATGCTAAGGGAAATAACGATGCAGCGCCTTACCCTTACTCTTATTTAAGCCATGAAATGTTAAGTGATGGAGGAAAATTGCAATTTGAACTCGACCATATCCCTAACCGGAATTTTGGGAATAACCATCCGCTTACCGAAATAGAAAACAGTAAATCAATTGTAATCAATCCTGTAATTAATGGGGGGAGCCAAAGTTTTGTTGAAGGGAAAAAAGTGTCTATAAATGCCGCTGAAAAGAACCCGGTTATTTATTTTACTGCCGATGGTTCCGATCCTTCACTAAAAAGCAGGCGATACAGCGCTCCATTTCCGGTGAGGAGTAGTGTAACCATTAAAGCCATTGCCGTTAACCCCAACGGAAAAATTAGTTTACCCACAACGGCTCATTTTGTTTTAAGAAATAATGATTTTACGGTAAAGTTAAATACTGCGTATGAACCCCATTATGATGGCGGCGGTGCAATAGGGCTGGTGGATGGTATTTATGGCCAGGTGGATTGGCGCAAAGGAAACTGGCAGGGATATCAAAATGCAAATTTAGATGCCGTGATTGATATGAAGGTGCAAAAGCCCGTTAATAAAGTAACCGCACAGTTTTTGCAGGATTCCAAAGCCTGGATCATCGCACCCAAAGCCATGATCATTTATGTTTCTGCGGATGGCCGAAACTTTAAAGAGGTTGCTAAAGTAACCCCTCAAATACCCGTTGAAGATGAAAAAATACAAGTGGTAAATGTAGAGGCCCTATTAACCAGGCCTTTTACGGCACGGTATGTACGGGTGGTAGCCGAACCCTATGGCCCATTACCTGCCTGGCATTTAAGCGCAGGGGAACCTTCACATTTATTTGTTGGGGAAATTAATATTCAATAAGCCGTTGTAAAAAATTGCTGCAAGGATCAGTTTAAAATTATAAACTCATCATTTCTTTAAATTTTACCGCCTGCCTGCGGCTTACTTCAATTTTATCGCCTCCTTTTAAATCGAGCAGTAAGCCCCCGTTAAAGTAAGGTTCCACTTTATCAATCATGTGGAGGTTAATGATATGCTTCCGGTTAGCCCTGAAAAAGGTTTTATCATCCAGCCGGTCTTCAAGGGCATTAAGCGATTTTAAAATTAACGGTTTGTGTGGCCCAAAATATACTTTTGCATAATTTCCCACGCTTTCAAAAAGCCTTACTTCAGCTAATTTCACAAACCAGCAACGATCGCCGTCTTTAACAAAAACCTGGTCGTTTTCACTTAAAATCCCCCTTCCCGAGGCATGGATAGCGGCCAGTTCTTTTTCTTCCGCTTGTTTTAATTTTTGTAAAGCATCAGACAATCTTTTGGGTTCAACCGGCTTCATGAGGTAATCTAATGCGTTTACTTCAAAAGCTTTTAAAGCAAATTCATCATAAGCGGTGGTAAAAATTACATGGGGTGCCCGGTCCACTTCCAGGAGCATATCAAAACCGGTTTTACCGGGCATTTGAATATCAAGGAAAATTAAATCAGGATTCAGTTCATCAATCTTTTCAATCCCTTCTTTTGCATTGGCGGCTTCACCAATGATTTCCACTTCCGAAAAATCAGTCAATAATTTTTTTAATTCATTTCGGGCCAATCGTTCATCATCAATAATTACTGCTTTAAACATATGGGGTGTATTAATGTTTTTTATAAAATTTCTGCAATGGGAATAATTATTTTAGACTGTACCGTATTGTCTTTAAGGTCCTGTATTTCAAAATTAGCCTTTCCCTGGTAAAGCAAATTCAACCGGTCTTGTGTGCTTTTTATGCCAAAGCCGGCTTCTTCTTCTTTGATTTTATCCAGGTACCTGCCGGAGTTGATAACTCTAAGTTCATGATGATCTTTAATAAATGCAGAATGAATGGTTATAAAACCACCATTGATCTGTTTGCTGATGCCATGTTTAATGGCATTTTCCACAAGAGTTTGCAGCATCATGGGCGGAACCGGTTGATTCAGCGTATCGGGATCAATCTCAAAAATCACCTTGAGCCGCTCTTCAAACCGCATTTGCTCCAGTGCAAGATAATCTTTTACAATATCCAGCTCTTGTTGCAAGGGCACGGTTTCCATTTGTTCGGCACGCATACTGCTTCTTAAAATATTGCTAAGTTCGGTAATTGCTCTTCGGGCCCTTTCGGGATTTTCATCTACCAATGCCCTAATACTGTTTAGGGCATTAAAAATAAAATGTGGGTTAATATGCGATTTTATCGTTTTTAATTCCAGGGATTTTACCAAGGCTTCCAGCCTTAGCTTATCCAGCTCCTGGGTACGATTTCTTTCAATAAAATGGTATAAATAGTAAATTAAATTCCAAATTCCAATGAGCCATAATGCATTAAAGCTGCTTAAAAAAATTCGCTTTGCGATGGAATATTTCTGTAGCCTTTCGGGGTTAAAACCAATTAAGTTATCGGTAACTTCCGAGATGGAGCCATACAATATCGAAAAAATGAGTGTTAAAATAATAAAATAAAACAGCTGTGCCTTAACCGATTTTTTTAACACATCGTAATGATGAATAAAATAGCGCATGATATGCGTTGTAATAACCCCTAAAACACAACTGATCAATAGGCTTAAAATATAATACTTCTCCAGTTTGCCCGAAGTATAAATAAAAAACAGGCTTATGGCCATCATTGTTCCCCAGCCACCCGTTTGACATAACCAATAATTAGATATTTTCCTGAACATTTGCCGTAAAATTACAAATCATCGTTTGTAAATAGTGGCCGGAATAGTACTAATGGTAAAAGAGATATGTAAAAGGCAAAATTAATGGGTAAAAAAAGTTGCTCAAATTGAGCAGACTGGCCTACATTTACTGCCCTAAATGTTGAAAAAACACCCTTATTATTTTTTAACTATTAAAACTAAAAAAAATGAACTTAATAGAAGTTGCCAAAGGCTTGTTTACAAATGAATTAGTAAATAAAGCAAGTACTTCATTTGGCGAAAGCGAGTCGGGTATTACCAAGGCCCTGGGTGCATTGGTGCCCACCGTACTTTCATCCGTTATTAACAAATCTTCAACGGCCGAAGGCGCCAATGCGGTAGCCCAAATGGCTAATGAGCAGTACAAAACTGGGATTATGGATAATATCGGCTCCCTGTTATCCGGTGGGGGTAGCGGTATCTCGGGCCTGCTCAGCGGATTATTTGGAAACAAAACAGATTTAATCGGAAATTTAATTTCAAATTTTGCCGGGGTAAAATCTTCTACCTCATCTTCTTTGTTATCTCTTGTAGCGCCGGCATTATTATCGTTAATTGGTAAACATGCTGCCGGAAATAATTTAAATGCCGGAAGCCTGGCTTCGTTTTTGGGAAGTCAAAAAAATGCCGTTGAAGCGGCTTTGCCTGCTGGCTTTAGCCTCAGCAGTATTTTTGGCAGCGGGGCAAGCCATGCTGCTGCTGAAGTGGGCAGCGCTGCAAAAGCATTTCATAACGAGCCTGTGGAAAGCAAAAGCGGTATGGGCTGGTTATTACCCATTTTATTATTAGCCGCTATTGGTGCGGCATCTCTTTATATTTCTTCAAAAGGCTGCAAAAAAACTCCCGTTGCTGCAACCGAACATGCAGATAGCACCATGCATGCGGATACGGCAAGTACCACTGGCGTGGTAGCCCCGGTAGTAAATGCCGTTGCCGGCACGGTAGATAGCCTGGGCAACTTTATTTACAATTTGGGCAACATGGTGAACTTTGATTTACCCGGTGGCGTAAAATTAGAAGTAGGCGAAAACAGTACCGAAGCAAAGCTGATTCGCTTTTTGCAAAGCAGCGATGCGGTGGATACTGCAAAAGGCAATTGGTTTGATTTTACCAATGTGCGGTTTAAAACCGGCAGTTCGGATATTACCGAAGAATCTATGGCACAGTTGAAAAATTTTATCAGCATTGCCAAAGCATTCCCCAATGCTAAATTTAAAATTGGCGGCTATACCGATAATACCGGCGATGAAGCTAAAAATGTTACGCTCAGCAAAAACCGTGCTGCTGCTGTATTGGCCAAAATAAAACAAATGGGGGCTGCAGCATCCAGCCTTACCGGCTCCGATGGCTATGGCTCACTGTTTCCTGTGGCTGATAATGCCACTGCCGAAGGCCGTGCACAAAACCGAAGGGTTTCGGTAAATGTAAAAGCAAAATAAATTTTAAACAAAAGATACCTTGTCTTAAAGCTGCCCAAAAGGGCAGCTTTTTTTTAAAAAAACAAATCCGCCGCAATACCGTCGGCCAAAAATTTTCCGGCTTGGGTTAAAACAAGGTGTTGTTGGTTTAAATTAATTTTTTCGGAAGAAATATATTTTTGGGCATGGTTTAATAACCGGTCAGCGTTTGTTTTACCAAAATGCTGTGCAAATTTTTCCATATCCAGGCCTTCACTTGTTCTAAGGCTTATTAGTATAGCTTCATTCATTTGCTGGGTTTGGGTTAATTGTTCTTCTTCAAAAGGCAGGTTATTTTTTTCAATGTTTTGGAGGTACAGTGCATTATTGGCCAAATTCCAGCGCCTTTTATTTTTCCCATCAAAACTATGTGCTGCCGGCCCAAAACCCCAATAAGGCTTGCCCTGCCAGTAACTGCTGTTATGCCTGCTGCAGAAACCCGGCAGGCAAAAATTGCTGATTTCGTATTGCTCATAGCCCTTCTCCTGCATCAACCTGCAAACAATTTCAAATGCTTCGGCCTGTACATCCGGGTTAATTTCAGGGAATTTCTTTTTTTGAATGAGATGATGCAAGGCCGTTTTGGGTTCTACGGTAAGCGCATAGCAGGAAATATGCGGTACACGAAAATGAAATAAGCGGTTTAGGTTTTGATGAAGCTTTTCTACGCTTTGCAATGCTGATCCGTAAATAAGGTCGGCAGAAAAATTTTTAAACCCGGCATGGTTAATTTCTTCCAGGCATTTTAAAGATTGGGCGGCCGTATGTGCCCTGTTCATCCATTTCAATTCGGCATCATCAAAAGATTGTATGCCTACGCTCAGTCGGTTGATCCCAATATTTTTCCAACGCATAAGTTGTTCGGCAGTAATATCATCCGGGTTGGCTTCCAGGGTAATTTCAGCATTTGAAGTAATGCTGAATTTTTGCCGGATATGCTTATGTAGTTGCTCAATGGATTCCGCAGGTAATACACTTGGCGTACCCCCGCCGAAATAAATGCTGTCTATTTTTTGCGTATCATCAATAAAGTCATTGGCCATTAAAATTTCACGGGTAATACCATTTACCATGGCTTCGGCGTTATTAAGCAGGGTGGAAAAATGAAAATTACAATAGGTACAAGCCTGTTTGCAAAAAGGGATATGAATATAAATACCCGCCAAAGATTGTAGATTTACGTTTTCTAAGAATGATTAATTTTAAAAAACTGCTTTTGCAGCTTTTGTTGCTCCTGATTTGCTTACCTGTTTTTGCACAAAAAAACCAGGGCAATTATTTATTACAATACCATAATGCCGTCAAAGATACTTCGTTTCCTGAAGCTATAAGGGAACTGCAACATTCTTTCCTCGCCGAGTCGGATGCCGTAGTTTACCTGGCAAAAATTCCGGCATTGCTTGCTGCAAAAGGTTACCCGGCGGCTTCTGTTGATAGCACCTGGGTTATGGATAGCCTTACCACACATGTTTTATTATATACCGGCCCAAGGTACAAATGGGTTGCACTTACCCCTGTAAATATTGAAGCCAATGCGCTGGATGCAGCAGGCTATAACCAGCAATGGTTTTTGGAAAAACCGTTTAATATTGAGCAATTGCAACGCTTTACGCAAAAACTATTGAAGTACTATGAAAACAGCGGCTATCCGTTTGCTTCAGTTTTTTTAGACAGCATCCGGCTTGCCGGAAACAACATGAATGCACAGCTAAAAGCCGATAAAGGCGTACTCTATCATGTGGATAGTTTACGCATCATCGGAAAATTTAAAATAAGTAAAAAATTTTTACAAAATTTCTTACTCATACCCAACGGGAGCAGCTATAATAAAGAAAAACTTGCACAGGTAGATAAGAAGCTCCTGCAATTGCCCTATATGGTTGCAACGCAACCTTCTTCGGTAACCATGCTGGGCACCGGCTCCATTCTTAATTTATTTTTAGAGCCCAGGCGCAGCAACCAGGTAGATGTACTTATCGGGCTATTGCCGGCAGCCGGGCAAACCGGCAAAATGCAGGTTACTGCCGATGTAAACCTCAATTTAAAAAACCAGCTTTCTGCAGGGGAAACCTTTGTTTTAAAATGGCAGCAGCTGCAACCCAAGTCCCCAAGGTTAAACCTGGGTTTTGATTACCCGTATTTATTTAATTCGCCATTTGGGTTAAACTTTCTTTTTGATTTATTTAAACGAGATTCCAATTTTATACAGGTGAGCGCCCAGTTAGGTACCCGTTATGATATGGGGCTAAACCAAACCGGGAAGTTATTTGTACAATGGCAAAACAACAGCCTGCTGGAAGGCGCCATTGATACCAACAACATAAAAGCAGAAAAAAAACTACCCCCAAATATTGATGTACGTTCTGTAAATGCCGGCTTAAGTTATGAATGGGC